>CAZJYB010000289.1:0-1763 GCA_964549865.1 uncultured Anaerolineaceae bacterium | reverse complement strand
CCAGGGTTTCAAAGCAAACCCTGGGCTGGAATTTGCGAACTCCTTCGGAGTAATAGGCGTTTCTTCAGCGCTCTCTTGACACTTTTTGTGCAAAGCCATAAACATTTTTGCCGCTACGCGGCTGAAGATAAGTCCTCGTCGATGGGTACAGCATGACGTTTCAGCTTGCAAAACAAGAAACCGCATCGAAGGCGGAAATGTATTCGAATCTCGCCGTGCAGCTCCGCAGTCTGCTGGCAGGTGAGCGAGACTTGATTGCTAACGCTGCAAACGTAGCTTCGCTCTTGTACCATTCGCTGCCTGATCTGAACTGGGCGGGCTTCTATCTGTATAAAGAGGGCGAGCTTGTGCTTGGGCCGTTTCAGGGAGAACCTGCATGCGTGCGCATTGCAATGGGCAAGGGTGTTTGTGGCACGGCCGCGGAAATCAGGCAAACGGTGGTGGTAGCCAATGTGCATGACTTTCCCGGCCACATCGCTTGCGATAGCCGATCGAATTCGGAGATAGTCGTACCGTTAATCAAGAATCAGCAATTGATCGGTGTGCTGGATCTCGATAGCCCATCGTTGGGCAGATTCGATGACGAGGACGCGCAAGGGTTGAACGAGCTGGCGGGAATTTTTGTGGCGATGTCCGACGAACTTTAGTTTGTCGCCAGTCAGCGCGTGCTTTAGTGGCCCACCGCTGCCGCAGGTGGTACTGACAAGATGCGTCGAGATTCGTGATACACAGGGACAAGGAACACAATGATCAATATTCGCAAGGCAGAAGAGCGCGGTCATTTCGATTTCGGCTGGCTCAACACCTATCACTCATTCTCCTTCGGGGATTACTACGACCCTCGGAACATGGGTTTTCGCAGCCTGCGTGTAATCAATGAAGACGTTGTGCAAAAAGGACGTGGATTTCCACGCCACGGCCATCGCGATATGGAGATTTTTACTTACATTTTGCAGGGCGCATTGCAACACCGCGACAGCATGGGCAACGGGTCAATTATTCGGCCGGGCGATGTGCAACGCATGAGCGCCGGGACTGGCGTAACGCACAGCGAATCGAATCCTTCAAGCGATGACCCCGTGCATCTGTTACAGATTTGGATCTTGCCGAGCAAAGAAGGTATCCAGCCTGACTACGAAGAGAAGAGGTTTCCAGATGATGAGAAGCGTAATAAGTTGCGGCTGATCATTTCACCGGTCGGCACGGATGGCGCGGTAAGAATTAATCAGGACGCCCGTGTTTATGCATCCATTTTGGATCAGGACCATGAAGTGGTTCATCAACTGGATAGTGGCAGGCATGCCTGGCTCCAGGTTGCCGCTGGCTCCATCACGTTGAATGACGTCAAGTTGAAACAAGGCGACGGGGCCGCGGTCAGCGAGGAGTCAGACCTCAAGATCGCGGCCCACGATCAGTCAGAAATATTATTGTTTGATCTTTCGTGAGCGAATAAGAATTTGGGAAGGAGTCGAAATGGAAGCCACCAGGGTGACGGTTGACGAGATTAGTGAACGAATCAATCGCGGGGAGCAGTTTACTTTTGTCGATGCGCGTAACCCCGAGGCCTGGGCGGAAGCCGAAACCAAACTGCCCGGCGCTGTTCGTGTGCCCGCGGACGAAGTCGAGCAACACCTTTCCGAAATCCCACACGATCGTACGGTGATCACTTATTGCACCTGCCCTCACGAAGCCTCCAGCGCCCGCGTGGCAATCGAGCTTGCTAATCACGGTTTCAAAAACGTCCATCCGCTTTTCATTGGTTT
>CAZJYB010000288.1:0-1886 GCA_964549865.1 uncultured Anaerolineaceae bacterium | reverse complement strand
TATTTTCGTAAGGCCACCGACGAGGGCCTGTTCAAATGGTTCAGCGAACTGATCAGCAAGGCTGTTCCAAAGGATAAATATTTGCTTGGTTATCATTTTCCCGGTGTTGCCGGTATTGGGTTCTCTCTGGACCTGCTCGCCCGTCTTAAGGATGCCTTTCCGGTGCAGTTCGCCGGCATCAAGGATTCTTCGCATGATGAAGCATTCGCAGCAGATGTGGGCAAACGCTTCGGTGCGGACCTGGCAGTCTTCAGCGGCACGGACTCTCACTTCCATCATGCATTAAACCACCACGCCCAGGGTGCGATTACCGCGCCAGCCAATTTGCTTTCAGAAGGTCTGCGCGAGATATGGGATCTGTATCAAGAGGGAAAAGATCCATCTGAGGCTCAAACGCGCGTAACAGAACAAAGACATGTGCTCGAAACTTATATGCCCTTCCCGCCCAGCCTGAAAGCATTGATGCACAAGTTGCACGATCTCCCGCGCTGGGCAGTAAAGCCACCGCTGGATGAGATGCAAGAGAAAAGTCTCGAGCAGGCAATACAAGTGTTCAGCTCGGTTTATTCCAAGACATAATGACAGAACCATGGCGTCTCATGCATACCTCTCCCGCGCACGGCGCATGGAACATGGCCGTGGATGAATCCATTCTTGAACATATTGGCCGCAGGGAATCTCAACCAACCCTGCGGTTATATGCGTGGGCCCCGGCATGTTTGTCCCTTGGGCACGCTCAGCCCTTTGCAGACGTTGATATCACGCGTCTTGAAGAACACGGCTGGGAGGTCGTTCGTCGGCTCACAGGTGGGCGCGCCATTTTGCATACCGATGAATTGACATATTCGGTGACCGCAAGTACGGAAGAACCGGTCCTTGCGGGCGGCGTGCTTGAATCTTACAACCATATTTCGCAGGCCTTGTTAGATGCATTACAGGATCTGAGTTTACCCGTCGAGATCGAAGAGCATATAAAAGAGTCGTCTGTAAAGAATTTAAACCCCGTTTGCTTTGAAGTACCCTCCACCTATGAAATTACCGTGCAAGGAAAAAAGCTGATCGGCTCCGCACAGGCGCGTCGGAAGGATGGCGTATTACAACACGGTTCGCTGCCCCTCGGCGGGGACCTGACACGCATTTGCAAGGCATTGGTTTTCAAGGATGAAGCTGCTCGTGAAAAGGCGTCGCAAAGATTGCTGGCGCGTGCTGCGACAGTCGAATCCACTTTGGGGCACCGAGTCGATTGGGAAACCGCCGCGCAGGCCTTCGTCCGAGGATTTGAGGCGCAGCTGGGAATCCATTTTGAGCGCGGGGAAATGTCCCCATCCGAAATGAACAGGGCGCAGGAATTGGTCCAGGAAAAATACGCACACGCCTCATGGACACGACGAACCTGATATGAAAAAAATTTTGATCTACGGCTCGTATGGGTACACGGGGAAGTTGATCGTTGCGCAGGCAGCAAAGGAGGGGCTGCGTGCCATCCTCGCAGGGAAAGATGAAAAACAACTGCGCATACAGGCGGATCAGTTTGGATTCGACTACTGCGCCTTTGGTCTAGATGATGCGTCAGCGCTTAATTCCGCAGTTCATGAAGTGGACGCGGTCCTGCATTGCGCCGGCCCATTCTCGCTTACATTTCAACAAATGATCCGGGCCTGCCTCGAAAATGGAAAACATTATGTCGATATCAGCGGCGAGATCGAAGAGTTCGAGGCTCTTGCAAAGATGGATGAAGCCGCGCGCAAGGCGGGCGTCATGATCCTGCCCGGTGGCGGTTTTGATGTGGTGCCATCGGATTGTCTCGCGTTGTATTTGAAGAAAAAACTACACTCTGCGACAAAACTTGAACTAAATATCATGAGTGTGGGAAGCGGCATCTCGCG
>CAZJYB010000287.1:0-2080 GCA_964549865.1 uncultured Anaerolineaceae bacterium | reverse complement strand
TGAGACTTTGTGCCTTTGTGGTAGAAAACAGACTTTTCTAATAAATCGAATCAAAAGAAAGAAGGAAAAAATGGATCCTGTCAAAATCTTAAAACGTTCGTGGACGATCTTGTGGAGCTACCGCGCTTTGTGGGTCTTCGGCCTTATTCTGGCCATGGCGGGCGCCGGCTCGCAGGGCAACAACTCGACGGACTTTTCAGGGAGTGACAGCGGCCCGCAGAACAACGAGCCGCTTCCTGAAGACATGCGCGAGGCCTTCGAAGAGGCCCGCCAGGAATTTCAAACGCTGGTCGAGCAGGGACCATCTGAAATTGGTATCACCGACGCGGAATGGACCGCACTCCTGTGGATCGCTGTGATCTTCGTCCTGTTCAGCGTGATCTTGAGCATTGCCCTTGCCATCGCGCGCTACGTCTCTGAAACGGCAGTCATCCGCATGGTGGATCAATATGAAGCCAGTGGTACGAAGATGACCGTTCGCGAGGGCTTTCAAACCGGCTGGTCGCGTACATCCTGGCACCTATTCCTGATCAACTTGCTGGTGAACCTGCCGCTCATTCTGTTTATGCTTGTACTGCTCATCATTGGCGGCATTATCCTGGCGGTCATGTCGAGCGCTGGCGAAACCCCGGCCACGTTCGTGATCATCATTACGGTCGCTAGTGTGGCGCTGATGGGCTTTGTGGTGGCGATCCTCAGCATCCTGTTGGCGCTGCTGCGCAACTTCTTCTGGCGGGTCTCTGCGCTCGAGGATGTGGGTGTGCGTGAGTCATTGCGCCGCGGTTTCCAGATGGCGCGCGAACAGTGGAAGAATATCGGCATCATGTGGCTTGTGATGATCGGGTTGGGCATCGCCTGGGCGATCGTATCGGTGATCGCCGTCATCGTGCTTTTGCCGGTTGTCCTGGTCACAATTGTGGCTGCTGCGCTGGCCGCGGCCATCCCTGTGCTGGTCGTGTACGGGCTGGCCAGTCTCTTCCTGAGCGGGTGGTTGCCGTGGGCCGTAGGCGTGCTCTTTGCACTGCCGTTGTTCTTCACGGTGGCCTTCTCCCCCTGGCTGTTGCTGGGCAGCTGGCAGACGGTCTTCACTTCCACTGTGTGGACATTGGTCTATCGTGAACTGAAAGCCCTCCCCGCGCTGACGAACGGAGAGGCACAACCTGCAATGTAAGGGCGGACGGCGTCCGCCCATGATTTGCCTAATCAAGGGTCTCCGTTCTCAAGAACGGAGACCCTTGATGTTTTCATCGCCCTTTTCCCAATTTGATGGATTCGTTTCAATATATTTGCGGATCGCGTCCAATTCGCGTTCGTTTCGGATGATGCGGTCGTGATAATTGCGTTGCCAGATCCCTGTTTCATTCAATTCGATGCGGATGCGTTTTGTAACAGACGATTTGAAACCGGCGACGAATGAGGATAATGATCGGGGTTTACGGTGTAGCGCACGGCTGTGCGCCCCTATTGGGCGGATTCTACATCAACGTTATCATTTTCCACAATCCACACAATCCCATGGATATGATTTGGCATCACGACGAGTTCCTCGGGATCTAACCGGATTTCTTTGCGGATTTCTGCCGAGGCAAACCATTCCTGCTTTACGATCTCGCCGCGGCGATTCAATTTCATTTCCCGATCCTGTATCTCACCGAACAACATATCCCGCTGAAAGGTGACAAGCGTGATGAAATACGCGCCTGCAAGCGAATAATCGTAACCCTGCATACGTGTGGACTTGCGATGGTGCTTTTGTGGATCAAATTTCATCTCAACACGATTGTACTGTCTGATGATAGGATCATCACATGTTGCGAAAATCGGCCATACTCCCTTGCGCCCTTTTAATAATCGCTGTCTCTGGCTGTGTGGGTGCGCCGGGGACAACTCCAACGGCCACGGTTCCCGCGCTGACGCAAACCTCGGCGCCCTCAGGTACACCGACGATAACGTCAACCGCGTTGCCCACTCTGACTCCTACCCCGAAGGCTGTCATCCTCACTTTTGCAAAGAACGCCTTTTGCCGCGGAGGTCCGAGCACGCAATATTTCGACGTCGGAGGTTTCAACGCGGGTGAGAC
>CAZJYB010000286.1:0-2151 GCA_964549865.1 uncultured Anaerolineaceae bacterium | reverse complement strand
GTTGGTGCGGGTAGCGGTTGCGCCGCCGGTTACCAACCCCCACAAAGCAGGGACTGCAGGGGGTGACCAGTCTGCCTGGGATGTGTGGGCCTGGATACATCTATAAGTTGAGCCGCCATGTGTGACCGTATCATTTACAGCATAGGCCACGCCGACAGCCCAGGGGCCGCGAGCGGCGGGGGCAGGGGTTGCACCGGCCGGCACCACAAGCACCAGGCTAAGTAGAACAGCTAGAACGAGGGTAATGAAGATAGCGCGTCGCATTCTTTTCTCCTTTTTGTGGAATAGCAGAAAACTTTGACATTGGTTTTTCTTCGTTATCATTTTCGATCGGTTATTTTGGCGGTTTCACCTCCAGGCAAATCTGGGTTAATGATCGCTGCTTACAGGTTACTCCATGTGACGATTGTTTTATTCTCAATAGTGACGCAAGCCGCTCAAATGTCACGCGAAAATAATTCATTAACACAAATCCGCCTGCGGATTGATTTACTGGCATGAGGTCGAATTAGCAACCCCATGCCAGCAAAGGTTTGAGGCTCAATTAATCCCCGGGCTGGTTACGGTTTGCTGTTTGCGAAGGTATAGCCATGGGAGCCGTCCCAGTTGATCCACCAGGTCAGCAGCTTTTGCGATTGCAAGATAATCGCCATCATAATTTTCCATCATCCATTCCCAAGAATGTACGTGGTAATTTTATTTGACGATTAGTAGTCCTGTTTTTTCATTTTCTCCAGTTGAAAATATTGGCGTCGTGGGTCTGGGTGTCACGTGGGCGATATTTACCCGTATTTGCACAATTAGGGCGAACTTGCCGAATATACTAGAAAAATATCATAAATATTGACTTTTTGACCTGACCCTGCTATAATGCGGCCTAAGTGTTAAAAACGCCAGCAATGGCTTAATTTCTGATGGAGCTTATACGAATGTCCCAACTTGAGATCAAGAATTTGCGCGTAAGTATCGAAGACAAGGAAATCCTCAAAGGCGTATCACTCACAATTAAACAGGGCGAGATCCACGCCATAATGGGCCCCAACGGAACGGGTAAGTCGACTTTGGCTTATACACTGATGGGGCATCCAAGTTATACAGTGACAGAGGGTGAGATCCTTTTCAAGGATCAGAACGTTCTGGAACTCAAACCGGATGAACGTTCACGCCTGGGAATGTTTCTTGCATTCCAATATCCCGTTGCCATACCCGGTGTGACCGTGGCGAACTTCCTTCGTTCCGCGATCAACGCCCGCCGCCGTGCAGCAAACCCCGAAGACAAGGGCATGCCCATCCCTGAGTTCCGCAAGATGCTCAAGGAAAAGATGGAAACGCTCAAGATGGATCATGCTTTTGCGGGCCGTTATCTCAATGACGGTTTTTCAGGTGGCGAGAAAAAGCGTGCTGAAATACTACAGATGGCAGCCCTTAAGCCTGAGATCGCCATTCTGGACGAAACCGATTCAGGTCTGGACATCGATGCATTGCGAGTTGTCGCTGATGGCGTGAACGCTCTTTCCGGCCCCGATCTCGGCGTGCTGATCATCACACATTATCAACGCCTTTTGAATTACATCAAGCCGCATTTTGTCCATGTAATGCTGGATGGGCGCATCGTTGAATCGGGCGGGCCCGACCTTGCCCTTCATCTCGAAGATCAGGGATACGAATGGGTGCGCGAGAAGCACGACGAGACGGCTGCAGCCTAGACTCGCTTTATTAAACAGAAGCAGGTAACGGGTGCGCGTGACACGGCTCTTTATCCGCAGAAATGACTGGTGAATCCAATGACTGAAA
Source organism: uncultured Anaerolineaceae bacterium (assembly GCA_964549865.1). Taxonomy (GTDB): domain Bacteria; phylum Chloroflexota; class Anaerolineae; order Anaerolineales; family Villigracilaceae; genus Villigracilis. The sequence continues at coordinate 357 of CAZJYB010000286.1, read as the reverse complement.
ATACGAAGACCAATGAAGATACCAAGATCCTCGACGAGATCGGTGATTACAAGTACGGTTTTCATGATCGCGATGATAACTATGTGTTCAAGTCTGAAAGAGGCCTGAGCCGTCAGGTGGTCGAAAATATTTCGCGCATGAAGAACGAACCTGCGTGGATGCTTGAGTTCCGCCTCAAGGCCCTCGAGCATTACCAAAGCCGCCCGATGCCGGCCTGGGGACCGTCTCTCGATGAAATAGACTTTGATAATATTTTTTACTACGTCAAGCCCACTGAGAAGAGCGAAAAAAATTGGGACGATGTCCCCGATGATATCAAGAATACCTTCAACAAACTGGGCATTCCCGAAGCCGAGC
>CAZJYB010000285.1:0-2190 GCA_964549865.1 uncultured Anaerolineaceae bacterium | reverse complement strand
ACTCACCTTACGCAGAACGTCCCGAAGGTTTGATCGGCTAAACAAGGTTTTTCAAGGAAACCTTCGGGACGGTGCGTAACATCAGTTAATTGCTCTATTGATTCAACCTTTGGTTTTGAGGCTACCCGCACCACTCAAATAGTTTGAGCCGGGCTGGTTTGCGGACCTGGATCCTGTGTTGCAACGACTTGTGTCTTCCGGCGGTGTTGAATGATCATCTCTGCCACGATCAGGTTGGGCACCCACGAAATCCACATGACCACACGGTAGACCTCAACAAACAAGGCGTCGAAATCGCCGGCGTATTTTGTCTCCAATAACGGGACCTGCGTGCCGATCAACGTGCCAAGCCACAGACGCAATGTAACCGCGGCAAAGGTCAGGGCGTAGTTACGGGTCATCCAATCGCGATGAATTTGGATGTTCCCGGCCCGGATATTCCTGTACGCCATCCACCCGGTCCATAACCACAAGATCGCCAGGGAGATCAAACCCATTTCACCGACCATTCCGGAGATAATACCGGGGGCGATGATAAAAGCAGATAGTCCGCCGAGCAGGATCCCGACCAGGTAGATACGCCCCATCCAACGATGCACGGACGGCCAACGTCCTCGTAATCTGCTTAGAAATTGGAACGGCCCAAGGACGAGCGCTATTCCAGATGCAAAGATGTGAACGTAGAGCGCTGCCTGGCGAAAAAGGGATTCGGTCGCGTAGCGGGCTGTTGCCTCATTAAAGTTGTCTGGGTTGAACGTTGCATAAGGCGCGATCGCCCCGAGGCCAATCGCGAATGCAAGGAAAGTCATCAACCTCCAGGGAAATTTTTGTTTGAAGGTGCCGGCTTTGTTCATGGTGCTCCTCGTGATTTCTTAAGAATGGAATATGGTGAAAAGTTCATTCTTTGCTTACGTTGTTTCAGCTTCAAACGTTTCAGCTTTTTGTTCGGCAGAATTGGAAGAAAGCCTCAAGCGCGCAGTCTCTCTTCTTCCAACAGCCTGCACATGCTCCACTGCAGCCGCCAGGCCGAAGCGCGGCATGTTTCCGTAGATGCATTCAAATTGGTCAGGGTTGACCTTGTATGTTTCGTGCCAGATGCCCACGATGCCACCGCTACCAACCGCCTGATTAAATTTTTTCCACGGCCCAATGTGCGGGTCAGATGGATTGCGCGCAAAATTCTCCAGGTCTTCGAACGAACGCCAGTATTGGATCATACAAGGCCCGCTGAAGTTCCAGAAAAATTCAGTGTGCAAGAATCCCTTCTCGGGATGGGTGAAGAGCGCCTGGATCATCGGCCCCATCGCGGTGGCCACTGGTATCCACTTATCGAAACGCCACCACTTGTTGATGCGCATACCGATCAGGAAAACAACAAAGGGTTCATTTGTTCTTGCCGTAAATCGTCCGTTGAATATTTTAGCCATGGTTTACTCCTTGACGAATAATGTACCGATCGAATGCAATTCATACAGATACAGGGCGTCACCGTTCGCACCAAAAGGCGGGAGATTGCCCTGGATCTCCAACGAAACAATTCCATGCACGCGCGACCAGATGATCATCGCGACAGACAGGGAAAGCACATCCGCATCGCCGCCATGCGTTTTCCACATTTCAAAGCTGATCTTGTATTCGGCCTTGATCCTGGGAAGGGAATCTACATTTAATTTTCCGTCCAGACGTAATGCTTCGACCACGCTGACCAGCGCGCTCAGCGAGCGTGCCGAGGAGGGAAACACTTTTTCGAATGGGGCCTTATAGCCCGGGATCGGCGTGCCGAAGATCAATTGGTAGCGTTGCGGAAACTTATGTGCCCAGGTGCGATATGCCAGGCCAATGGCTGAAAGACGCTTTTTATGGTCTTTTATCGAAACTGCATCGCGCGCCTCCAGTTGGGAATCCCCAAAAGAAGTGTATGCGTCGATGATTAATGCTGTGACCAGTGCATCACGGTCGGAAAAATAATTGTAGATCGCAGGAGCGGTTATTTTTAGACTACGCGCAATCGCACGGAGTGATAACGCTGGTGCTCCCACCTCGGCGATCTGCTTCCAGGCAGTGTCTTTGATGGCTTCCTGCAAATTGGGGATCTGTTTTTTCTTGACGGGTCTGACCATGTTCTCTCCTTATTTACTATACACTGTATATATACAGTGTATAGTAAATTTTGTCAAGCGTAACAAAACA
>CAZJYB010000284.1:0-2268 GCA_964549865.1 uncultured Anaerolineaceae bacterium | reverse complement strand
AGGGACCACGTCCCTAGGCTGAAATTTTTATTGCCTTCACACGAATCGCATTGGGGTGAAGACGATCACCAAACAATTTACGATTCGAATTATATCACCGCGCAGGTTGAGCAGGTCCTCATGCCGCCCGTAAATATTTTTCGAACCAGGCGAGGGTCTGTGTCCATGCATCCCTTGCAGCCTCGGCGTTGTAGCGTGCACTCGTGTCGTTGTGAAAGGCATGGTCTGCATTGGGATAGATCAATTTTTCGTACACCTTGTTGTTTGCCTGCATCGCCTGCTCAATCGCAGGGATCGTTGCGGTGATGCGTCCATCCAATTCGCCGTAGACAGCCAGCACCGCTGCTTGAATGTTCGGCACTTCGTCCAAAGGCGGGGGCGGCCCATAGAACGGGACGGCCGCCCTCAGTTCCGGCATGCGCGCAGCCATAAGCCAGGTTACACCGCCGCCAAAGCAAAAGCCGGCCATGCCTGCGTGGTCTGCCAGCGCGAAGGATTGTCCCTGCAAATATCGCCAGCCATCCAGAAAGTCCGCAACGAATTGATCGGGTTCGATACCACCAAGAATTCCGGGTACGCTTCCTTCGCCAGCCGCGGCGCTTCCACCATGACGGGAAACCAGGTCCACTGCAAGGGCCGCGTAACCTGCTTTGGCAAATCGCCGCGTCACATCCTGAATGTGAGGGGTTAGCCCGCGATTCTCATGGCAGACCAGTACCACCGGTGCGCTTGCCTCGCTGGAAGGGCGCGCCAGATATCCCATCAATGGCGGAATGTCCGTGGGGATCTCCACCTCGCCCGCGATCACAGCTGGGTCATCCGGCATCACCGTTCCATACGCGGCGGGCGGGGAGGTTGTCACGTCTGCCGCTGTGGGTTCGAGTGAAGCGGTCTCCGTTGTTGAAGTGTCTTCGGTCGCGCTTGCAGCCTGCGTTTCGTCCGGTGGCGGCGCGCATGCCGCCAGGATCGAATTCGCCAGAATGAGACTGCCGGTCACTGAGGCAATCATCTTGAGCGCCTCACGCCGCGACAGGCGCCCTTCCTGATACTCTTCTGCGAATTCATCTGTAAGGTAACGCTGAAAGTGGTTCATGGGAGCCTCCTGTCGTTGGCAAAGAGCTTGTTTTGAACGCAGGAACCATACGTTCCCTGGTTTTAGGACCATTATACTTAAAGATGGCGAAGGAGTAGAAAGATTATTTCAACAGGATGATTGTAATTCATCTCCAATTTTGATGGGCCCGCATTTGACGCTGGCGATACGCTCTGGTATAACGAGCATAATTATGCCATCCTGCCAAACTGTATTTGCGCTTGTGATGATCCTTATTTTACCGGCCTGTGCGGTCGAGCCGACCCCACCGCCTGTGGATGTGGTGGGGACGATGGCCGTGCAAATGGCATCCGAGATGCTCACGCAGACCGTCGCGGCGTATTCACCCACGCCTCCTCCATCTACTGCGACCACGATCCCTACAGTGACTCCCACCGTTGAGCCCACCAAGGATGCATCCATCAAGATCGTGATCGTCGTTAATAATGTCCCATGCTGGTTTGGGCCGGGTGAGAGCTATGGACTTGAGAGCTATATCAGCGCGACGAAGAAAGTTGAATTGCTCGGCATTGGAAGCGTGCCCGGCTGGTACGTCATTATGAATCCCTATTTCCATCAGGCATGCTGGGTGGCCGCTGCCGATGTGCAACTGGATCCCGCCATGGATATCAGCGTATTCCCAACGATCACACCCTAGGGCCTGCCCTCCCGCCATTCATGTCCCTCTTCGATGTGATCGCATTCGACGCCGACGATACGCTCTGGCACAACGAGCGCTATTACGTCGACGCGCAAGTCCGCTTTGCACAGCTTCTTTCTCAATACCATAAACCGGAATGGGTCAACGAGCACCTCTTTCAGACAGAGATGCGCAACATTCAGCATTTTGGGTATGGCGTCAAGGCTTTTGCTCTTTCGATGATAGAGACTGCCGTGGAACTGACCGAAGGACGCGTTTCGGGCGGGGATATTCAAAGGGTAATCGACCTTGCAAGGGAAATGATCGTTGCAGATGTTCAATTGCTTGACCATGTCGTGGAAATGATCCCGCAGCTGGCAATGGGCAACCGTTTGATGCTCATCACCAAGGGCGACCTGCTCGACCAGGAAACAAAGATCGTTCGCTCCGGGCTCGGTGAATACTTTCAATATATTGAGATCGTCAGCCAGAAGACGCGCGAGGTCGGACTACGCATGGCCCTGGGGGCCGACGC
>CAZJYB010000283.1:0-2366 GCA_964549865.1 uncultured Anaerolineaceae bacterium | reverse complement strand
GCGTATCTTCCGTTCCGTCTCCGTCGGCCACCAGCCGCCCCATGCCGAGGATCTGATCGGTGAAGCGGTCAAGCTGGCGAAGAAGTCCGATGTTGTCGTATTGATCGCAGGGTTGAACAAGGAATGGGAGACCGAAGGCGCGGATCGCGTGGATATGAAACTGCCCGGCCAACAGGATGAACTCATCAAACGGGTGGTGAAAGCCAACCCGAACACCATCGTCGTCCTGAACGCAGGTTCCGCAATCGAAATGCCGTGGATTGATAGAGTCCCTGCCGCCCTTCAACTCTGGTACGCCGGCCAGGAACAGGGCAACGCGCTTGCAGATATTTTGTTCGGGGATGTCAACCCCTCCGGCAAACTGCCGACCACATTCCCCATCCGCCTGGAAGACAATCCCGCTTATGTCAATTACCCGGGTGAAAATGGCAGGGTGCGTTATGGCGAAGGCATTTTCGTCGGCTATCGTTATTACGACAAAAAGGACGTAGCTCCCCTCTTCCCCTTCGGCCACGGGCTTTCTTATACAAAATTTAAATATGGCAAAGTACGCCTAAGTTCCAAAAAGATCTCAGCAAACGAAAAACTCACGGTGAAAGTGGACGTGACCAATACCGGCAAAGTTTCAGGTAAAGAGATCGTTCAACTTTACGTGCATGACATGCAATCCACGTTTGCCCGACCTGAAAAAGAACTCAAAGCCTTTGAAAAAATAGAACTCAAACCGAAACAAACAAAAACCATTACATTCACACTTGATGGTGAGGCCTTCTGGTACTTCGACGATGCCAAAAACTGCTGGAATCACGAATCAGGTGAATTTGAAATTCTCGTCGGGGCTTCGAGCCGCGATATCCGCTCGCGCGAATTATTTACGCTCCTCTAAAATTACATACTGCGGGTCGCGAAAACAGGGCCTGCCATCAAATCACAAAGGATATCAGCATGGCGATCAAGCATAAATTTCCGGAAAATTTCGTTTGGGGTGCGGCCACCTCCTCATATCAGATCGAGGGTGCATGGGACAAACATGGCAAGGGTGAATCCATTTGGGACCGCTTCGCACATACACCTGGCCTGGTCCATGAGAACCATACCGGCGATGTAGCCAACGACCATTATCATCTCTGGCGCAAGGACATCCGTTTAATGAAGCAACTGGGCCTCAAAGCCTATCGTTTTTCGACCGCCTGGCCGCGCATTCTGCCCAAGGGCCGCGGCAAGGTGAATCAAAAAGGCCTCGACTTCTACAGCAAGCTCGTGGACGGCCTGCTGGCCGCGGATATCCTGCCATTCGTCACTCTCTATCACTGGGACCTGCCTCAGGCCTTGCAGGATGAAGGCGGCTGGGAAGTACGCTCCACGGCAGAAGCGTTTGTGGAATATACAGAAGCCATTTCAAAAGCACTTGGCGACCGCGTAAAGAACTGGATCACACATAACGAACCTGCAGTTGTTGCATGGATCGGGAACGACAGCGGCGAGCATGCCCCCGGTTTCAAGGATCTTGCAAAAGCGATCCCGGTCAGTCATCACTTGCTGCTCTCACACGGATGGGCCGTGCCTGTCATTCGCAAGAACAGCCCGAATTCGGAAATGGGTATCACCCTCAACGTCGGATGGAGGGTCGCCGCCTCAAACTCTGCAGCAGACCTGAACGCCGTGCGGGAGGGTGACGGCAAATGGACGCGTTGGTTTACCGACCCCATCTATGGACGCGGTTATCCTGCTGATGTGATCTCGGACTTTGAACGGCAGGATGCCATGCCAAACCAGATGAGCTTCGTCAAGAACGGCGATATGAGAGCCATCTCGGTTCCTTTGGATTTTCTTGGTGTCAACTACTATAACCGTGAGGTGGTTCGCTCGAATGCATCCGATAACGAACCTCAGGTTATTTTTTCCAAACCGAAGAGTCCTGAATACTGGACAGAGATGGATTGGGAGAATTATCCCGAAGGACTGACCGGCGTGCTCTCGCGCTTGTATTTTGATTACAAGCCATTAAAGATGTATGTGACCGAAAATGGCGCCAGTTACTCAACCGGCCCGGACGAAAACGGCCGCGTCAAAGACGACCTGCGCGTGGATTACTACCGAACGCACATCGCGGCCGTACATCGCGCCATCGAGGCGGGCGTTCCAATGGCAGGGTACTTCGCCTGGTCATTGATGGATAACTTCGAATGGGCCAGGGGTTTTGCTCAACGCTTTGGCATTATCTGGGTTAATTTTGAAACGCAGGAGCGCATCCTCAAAGACAGTGCCAAGTGGTACAAAACAGTCATCAAGAAGGGTGGATTCTAGAGCCCGAACATTTATAATCCGATCTCAGTTTGCCGTACAAGTTGCACATCGCCGGGTTT
>CAZJYB010000282.1:0-2386 GCA_964549865.1 uncultured Anaerolineaceae bacterium | reverse complement strand
GCTTGTGTGCCGGCTTTTTGAGGTCGGAGCGTGCGGTTTTGTCGTACAGGTGATTGCCGAATTGTTTGCCCAACTGCCGGAAACAGCGTTTGAGACAATCGGTAGCGCAGCCGGAAATGGCAGTGTCAAATGCTTCGACGGTTTCACCAGTGAAGGAGCAGCGGCCAACATCCGAATGGATGTAAGCCAGCCCATCGAGATGAACTGTCACGCGACCGGTGATCCAGGCTATGCCGACCTGTTCAGTAAGTGGTTGGCCATCTTGGCCAAGGGTGGGAACACGCGCTTGCTTTTGCTTGTCCCAATGCACCTGTGTTCTTTGCCATTGGCGGACCTGAGGCTCGCCAATCTCGAAGGACCAGCGAAATTCAAAAACGTCATTCGCGGTTTCGATCATGTCGTAGCCTTCCAGGTATGGAAACTGCTCGCCTTTCGAGCCATCCCGCCACTTGACGCGACTAGGATCGAGCGGCTGTTTGAGCCGTTCTATTATTTGTGTGACTGATGTACCAGTCATGAGAGAACCTCCTTTTGTTAAATTCTGTGCGCCTTATAGCTTTGTACATGAAGGCACTGTCCACCGAATTGCGGACATCTTTTGGTTGATCTGTTCTGTTTAGATTGTGAGATTATTGAGTGAGTCCTCCTTCTCTTTGGTGGAAATGCTTTTGACGGATGATCCCGAAATGGGACTAACGTAAATCAACGCCCGAAAAGAGCGCGATTCACAAAATAGGAATAATTGCAAGCCGACAGGGATCGCCTGTCGGATTTCTGTACATGGGGTGGAGGAGAGCCCCGTGATGAAAAGTCTGTAACAGATATGAAGTTTTAAAAGTGCAGAAACAAAACACGGAAGATGCAATCCCATGAGGAATACATCTTCCGTGCATCACACCCCAGGTTGTGGGGTAGGCGAATCGGCGAAGAGGTCGCCGGAGTTCGAAAAGTTTAGGTCACGCTTTCCAACCGTTCTTGGAGATCGAGAGTTTGCAAAACACCTTCATCAGGTAAAGCAGGCTGTATTAGTGCTTTTGATTTCTTCGTCTTTTTGGGTCGCTTCGCCTCCGGATGGACCTTGACTTGAGTTGCCCAAATCTGAACGGTAGGCCGCCTCACAATCAATTTGCCTAATTCACCGGGCAATTCAACGCCTTCATGTGACTTGCTAAGGATCAGTCGCAACGGCTCGACGATGTCTCGCCCAACGATACGGCCGGCCACTTGGATCAATTGACCGATCTTGACTCGACGGGCATCCAAATCTAGTGCGGGATCAATCTGGACTGTCACATAATCGGAAAAGGTTTTGCCGTTCTCGCCGGGGCGATGATTTGCCAGACGCAGGAAGCGCAATTCACGATAAACCCAAGAACGAGTGACGTATCCTTCAAATTCGACTTGGTTGAGCATGGGAGATATCTCCTTCTGTTGATGAAAAACCGATATATTTGGACATGCTGAGAAGAGAGGTTGTCAACTTGTTAATCAGCCAAAATGGAAATCCATCAAGGTCAGCATAACATTGCCTGAGGCAAGTGTCATCCACTGTGTCCACAGTTTTGAACCAGTTGAACATTTGTTTCCCACTACAAACCACTTAGTTAATTGACTATACAAAAGGCCTCACTGGAATGTTTTCTGTCCTAAATGGCTTTCTGATGGCAAATGGAAGAAGGTTAAGATACTTTGTCTTTGACCAACAGAATGACAAGCTTATAGGAATTGTAGGTCTGGCAGATCCTGTTGTCGTTTTACATTGGCCGAAAACCGGAGAGAATACTTGCAAGGCAAAGCTAATAGAGTCAAATGGAATCAATTTATTAAAGATGAATTGACAAATTACTGGAATCAAAAATAGGTAGCCCCTAGACTCCCCAGTCTTATTGAAAAACTAAAAATAGTATAAGATTTTCCAACAGTCTTTATGAAGTTTGTAGAGTTATTAACGAAACTTATTTATGTCTTCCTCGTAATGAATTTCCGGCGTTGATTAGAATTCCTACCAACGCGAAGATACCAGCCAATAGTAATAGCCTGTCCCACCAATCCTTTAAAGCATCATATTTTTGTAATACCCCAATTACCACAAGCAATGTTGTTGCCAGTGCAGGGAATAAGTATGCAAAGATGTCAATAATTCTTGATGACCAGTTATATTTAAGGAGTAAGGGTATCGAAATATCCAAATTCAAAACAGGAGAGTTTTCTTCTATTGAATTAATAACCGTTTTGAGTTGAACTGGTATTAATATCTCGTTTTTTAACTTTGATGGAATGATTTGCCAAGCAAATTCATCATACTTGGAACCAACACTTTCTGAAACTTGCGAGGGATTTTCAAAGTAGGCTGAAGAGGTTACAAAATCGACTTTGGAGTTGTGTC
>CAZJYB010000281.1:0-2402 GCA_964549865.1 uncultured Anaerolineaceae bacterium | reverse complement strand
TACTCAACCAGCGGTTTTTATTTCTAAGGTAAAATTGACTCAACATGTTCAAACGCAACAGTATTCCCACTGAAAATCCGCAGCCAGTGCAGGCCGTGGAGCGTATTACCTCTGTGCTTGGCTCGGGGATCATCTGGCACGGCAGTATCAACGGCTCCGGCGGTGTGCGCATCGAAGGCGCGTTCGAAGGCGAGATTGCCCTGCGCGGCATGCTCGTCGTCGGCGAAACGGGGCGCGTCACCTGCCAGAACGTACGCGCCAACACCGTCATCGTGGCGGGTGCAGTGCGCGGCAACATCACCACCCAGAAACTGGAGATCCGTTCTTCGGGGCGCGTGTGGGGAGATGTGATCACGACCGCTTTTGTGACGGAGGAAGGCGCCTTCCTACGCGGGCAGATCCGCATGGAGGAAACGGTCGAGCTGGACCTCGAACCTGCTCCCGAGACCACGCCTTCCGAGGCGGCCCAGGCAGAGACCATCGCACAGACAACGCCAATGGCCGTTCCCGAACCCATGCCTGCCATCGATGCGACGCAGAAGATCATGCGAAAGAAAAAGAAAGAAGCATAATCGCCCGGCCCCTCGCTTGGACGAGAGGGGAATTCATATTCCCATGAAATATCGCGACTTGAAGATCCAGACACAACGTGAAGCGCCAAACAACGCGCGCACAGAGGGATTCTCGCATCTCGTGCGCGCGGGATACATGACACGCGAGAATATGCTGACCCCGCTCGGCGAACAGACCCTGAAACGGCTGCAGGCTTTATCGAACAACCCTGCTTTTATCACCCGGCTTTCACTTCAGACGATCGGCACAGAAGATGAGGCCTACTTCCCCATTTCAACGGGCAGTATCAAGGTCATTCACTGCCCGGCCTGCGGATACGCGGCGCGCAAAGAGGTTGCGAAGTTCAAGAAGGTTCCCTTTTCGAAGGAAGCCCCCCTTCCCATGGAAAAAGTCCCGACCCCGGATTGCAACACCATCGAATCATTGGCGAATTTCCTGAAGATCCCAAAAGAAAAGACCGCCAAAGCGCTGATGTACACTCGCATATCTGACGAGCAATTCGTCTTCATCGCCATTCGCGGGGACATGACCCTGAGCGAGGCAAAACTTAACAGCGCAGTGGAAGGCCTGAGACTCGCAACTCCGCAAGAAATAGCAAAGGCCGGCGCGGTCGCAGGATATGCGTCACCTGTAGGCCTGAAGGATGTGCTGGTCGTTGTGGATGACCTGATCCCGCAATCGCCGAATCTCGTAGCGGGTGCGAATGAGGCTGGCTATCACCTCTTGAATACCAATTGCGGACGCGATTACAAGACAGAGTTCTTCGCAGACCTCACCCTGGCAAAACAGAACGACCCATGTCTTAATTGCGGCGGACCGCTCTCTGAAGCATCAGCGTATCAACTCGTGGTTAATAAAGATATTGACTTTCAAAGCATCCTATTTGCCCTGGCGGAGGCGCATCACGATGAAAAGGGATTGACTCTCCCCCTTTCCGTGGCACCATTCGACGTGTATCTCATGCACATCCCCGGGAAAGAAATGGATACACGCGCAAAAGCCGAAGAGATCTACAACACACTGACCGATGCAGGTATTTCAGTAGTATTCGATGACCGCGCCGAGCGCGCCGGCGTCAAATTCAACGACGCAGACCTGATCGGCTGCCCGCTGCGAGTCACCATTGGGGAAAAGGCACTCAAAGAGGGAATGGTAGAATTAAAGCCGCGCAGGGAAAAAGAAAATAAACTTGTGCAAACCCAAAACCTCATAGAGGAAATCAAAAAATATAAATGAAAATTCCAATGTCCTCCCCAGACCTGACGGATGCGGATCGTCAGGCGGTGCTCAACGTCATCAACACGCCCATCCTGAGCATGGGCAAATACACAACAGATTTTGAAAAGACATTCTGCGACTTAACAGGCGCAAAGCACGCCATCTCAGTCAACTCCGGCACCGCAGGCCTGCACTTGTGCGTGCGTGCAGCGGGCATCGGCACGGGCGATATCGTCATCACCACAGCGTTCTCGTTCGTGTCATCCTCGAACGTGATGCTGTTCGAGAACGCCATCCCGGTCTTTGTAGATATCGACCCGCGCACCGGAAATATGAACCCGCAACTGCTCGCAGACGCGGCAAAAAACATAAAAAAATATTTACCACGCGTAGGGGCGACGCATGCGTCGCCCAAATTAAAAGCGATTTTGCCCGTGGACGTCTTCGGTCAGCCCGCCGACATGGACGCGATCAACACGGTTGCAAAGGAACACGGATTGACCGTCATCGAGGACTCATGCGAGGCATTGGGTGCAACGTACAAGGGAAAACAAGCCGGCACATTGGGCGACTACGGGGTCTTCGCGTTCTACCCCAACAAACAGATCACG
>CAZJYB010000280.1:2375-2489 GCA_964549865.1 uncultured Anaerolineaceae bacterium | reverse complement strand
CTCCGTATCGCCGATGGCCCCGTCTTTGTCGCGAAAGATCTTCTTGATCTTGCCCGCCACTTCCCCCGCTTCGTTAGTAAGTCCCAAAGTAGGATAAATGACACCATGCCCGAT
>CAZJYB010000280.1:0-2275 GCA_964549865.1 uncultured Anaerolineaceae bacterium | reverse complement strand
AACGGGGTATTTGGCTGTGGCGCGGGATTTGGTTTGATAGTCTGTGAAGTTCATGAGGATGTCCTAAGTTTTTGATATGCAATTAATGGTGTCACAATGGATGCGTTGATGTAGGCTTCCAAATCTGTACGTCCTAAAATATGTTTTTTATCCAATGAGACAAGCATGTTCACTTTTGCTGTTTTTGCTGCAGCAATAATCGGCGCATCTTTCAATACAATCAGCTTCGCCGCATCCAGGACAGCCTGTTTTGTCGCGTCCACAATTTCAATATTGGCGTTTTCAATGATCTGATCCAATTCTGTTAATGGCGGGCTTTTCAGACCGGCCAGGTTGCGAATTGTCTCCTGGAGAATGAAATTGCTTATGATAATTGTGATTTCCCCGCTTGCGCCCATCAAGATGAGGTCGCGCGAATGTCCCTTTGATGAATTAGCGGCGGAAAACAGCACGCTTGAATCCATAAAGATGCGCGGCGTCATGATTCGTCTTTTAATCCATACATTTCTTCAAGCAATTGCTTGCGAATGGCGCGGCTTCGTTTGTTCCATTTTTCGGGTGTGATTCCATCCGCCTTGAGGGATGCCCCGATTTTATCCAATGCCTGCGAAACGATCGCCTCGGCAGGTTTGATCAACACACCCGCTTCTGTTTCCACAAACATCACCAGATCCCCTTTTCGCAAATTTAGCTTCCTGCGGATTTTCGTCGGGATGGTGACCTGGCCTTTTTCCTGAATGCGTACATAGGTTGTCATGGCATTTCTCCGAAAGTCATACTTTCATGAAAGTTTTACTTTCGGTAGTATATCATAGTGCTGTGACTCTCCCGCTTCGTTGCTCAGACCAGGTGCCGGATAAATGACCCCATGCCCGATAACGGGGTATTTGGCTGTGGCGCGGGATTTGGTTTGATAGTCTGTGAAGTTCATGTTTATCCTTATAGAGCTAGGTATTGAATGATTTGTTTATTCTTGCCCACCACCCATCTTTTTCTTTTGGAACAAAGGGTGTATATAAAGTTAGCCGATCTGCAATTCCATCATATCTCTTTTTTAATTCCGAAGCCAGATTCTTTTCGTCTGCCACCAGGCAAAACTCATGCAACATCTCATCTGTGATCAGCATGGGCATCTCAGCCCACTCACCTTTGGCGGCGAAGCCGGATAACTTCTCAGCGGCCTCGCCCCAGCCGTGCAGGTCCATCACGGCGTGGTAGGAGGGAGTGGACGCGTAGAACGCGATCTGCATCCTCGCAAAAGACTCCTCTTCCGGCGAGGTCGCCACGAAGGCCGTGACCGAAACCGAGATATCGTTTCTGGTTCTGTTTTCCTTGTGCAATCCCTCTTCGATGGCGGGCAAGAGAACTTCCTTCAAATAGCGCGGAGTATTGAACGGGTGCGCGTGGAATCCCTCGCACAGTTCACCGGCAAGTTTTGCGAGGCCGGTGTTTACGCCCGCGATGTAGATCGGGATTAACGCTCCCCTCTCCTTTAGGAGAGGGGCCGGGGGTGAGGTCAGGGGCAGAGGGCCGGGGTTGAAGAATGGCGACATCAACGTTGCTTTGTAATACTCGCCGCGGAAATTCAATTTTGCACCGTTCTGCCAGTTATCCCAAAAGGCACGGATAACAAGGATCTGCTCGCGCAGTTTCCCCGTCACGGATTCAGGCCATGGCATGCCAAACCTGCGTTCAATATGTGCCTTGACCTGTGTGCCCAACCCTAAAATGAATCGTCCGCCGGATTGTGCTGCCAGGTCCCATGCGATGTAAGCCAAATTCGCAGGCGAACGCGCGAACGAGACCGCAATGGCCGTCCCGAATTGCATCTTTTCTGAATGTTCCGCGATCAATGTGCAGGGCAGGAAAGGATCGTGCTGCGTCTCCTGCGTCCACAGCGCGGAGAAGCCGGTCTCTTCGGCGGCTTTCGCGATGGCAGGCACATCCTTCAGTTGCACCGGTGGCAGGGCGGCATCTAATTTCATGGGGCAAGTATACAGGCAAGAAGTAGACAAGTAAACGGATAAACCAGTGAAGAGTGAATGGGAAATGGGGAAACAAAAAGCCCCGTATAAACGAGGCTTTAACTTTTAGAACCTTTGGGCTTTTGATGCCTTTGCTACCTGTGTTCTTCAATACTCCTGAAGGGTCGCCCTTACTTTTCAAGCAGATAGGCAAGGATCCAGTTCGTCGTGGCAGTCAGGCCATCCGTATGGGCGCGTTCGTAATTGTGTGAAGCGTCGATGCCGGGGCCGATCAGAGAAAGGGCCACATC
>CAZJYB010000279.1:0-2515 GCA_964549865.1 uncultured Anaerolineaceae bacterium | reverse complement strand
TTACTGCGAGTAGTGATATAAAAGGGGTGGATCCGGAGGATCTATGAAAAATCGTTTCTTGAATTTTACTTTGATGGTTGTTTTCGGGCTGGCCGCCTGTGCTCCGTCGGCCACGACGACTTTGATTCCTGCCACTGAAACAGTAACTCCTGTGCCAACAGAAGACGTGCCACAAGAGGTCGCGCAACTGAATACGCGTCCATTTCCGCAGCATACTGAATACGCCACAAACAGTATTTTGCCGAGCCAGCGTACACAGGAACAACTGGATGAGGATGTGCGTGCTTTTTATGATTATTGGAAATCCGAATATCTGATCCAGGATGGCACAAGTGCTGAGGGATATCCGCTCTATCGTGTGGCGTTCGGGAAAAGCGAAGACGCGCATAGGACAACCGTATCAGAAGGTCAGGGATATGGCATGCTGATCGTGCCGCTCATGGCTGGGCATGAGCCAGACGCACAAACCATCTTTGATGGGTTGTTTGCATTTGCACGTGCGCATCCGAGTGAAGTGGACCCGCGCCTGATGGATTGGAACGTACCTGATCCGAATGGAAATGACAGTGCATTCGATGGCGATGCCGATATGGCCCTGGGCTTGTTGCTGGCAGACGCGCAATGGGGCAGCGTGGGACGCGTGAACTATAAAGCTGAAACCGCGATCATGATCGGTGGGATCCTCGAATCGACGATCGGGCCCGAAAGCCATCTGCCCATGCTTGGGGATTGGGTCGACCCCAACGCTGAGGACTATAACCAATATGCGCCACGTTCGTCCGATTTTATGCTGGTAAATTTCCGCGCTTTCGGCGAAACGACAAATGACGCGACCTGGGATGAGGTTATCTTGCAGAGCCAGAGTGTGATCACAGACATTCAGACTAATTTCAGCCCGCAGACGGGTTTGCTTCCCGATTTTATTGTGATCAAGGAACAAACCCCTCAGCCGGCGCCAGCAGATTTTTTGGAAGGCTTTACAGACGGCGCATATAACTACAACGCCGGGCGCGTGCCCTGGCGCATTGGGTTGGATGCCTTGCTGCACGATGATGAGACTTCACGTTCGATCGCACAAAAGATCTCCCATTGGATCCAGACCAGCACGGGGAATGATCCCGCAAATATTCGATCGGGATACAACCTGGATGGAACGCCCCTGCCGGATAGCGACTATTTCACCACCTTTTTTGCCGCCCCGCTGGGTGTGGCTGCCATGAATGACCCGGCCCAACAGGAGTGGTTGAATAATGTATATGATTCGGTCTATAACACGCATGAAGATTATTACGAGGATACGGTGACTTTGCTATGCCTGCTGGTAATGACCGGTAATTATTGGTCGCCGTGAGTGATGTGCGAGCGGAGTCCAACCCCGTTGGAACAATCAGGTAAAATATCCCCATGTTGAATGCCCTCATAAAAACCATGCGCCCGCGGCAATGGTCGAAGAATATCTTCATCTTTGCCGCGCTTGTTTTTGATAAACAACTCCTCAACGTCGACTCATTCCTGCGGACACTTGCCGGGTTCGCATTATTCTGTTTGATCTCCTCGTCGGTATACATTTTTAACGACATTGCCGATGTGCAGGCCGACCGCGAGCATCCGCAAAAGAAAAGTCGCCCGATCGCCTCCGGTACACTGCCGGTCAGTGCGGCCTGGGCCGCGGGTATTTTATTCGTCATCGTTACACTGGGCCTTGCATATTTTTTCCTGACCGCGGGCTTTGTAGCCGTGCTGGTCGTTTACTTCCTGCTTAATCTCGCTTATACAAAATGGCTTAAACATATTCCGATCGTTGATGTACTGGTGCTCGCGGCGGGATTTGTCCTGCGGGTGCATGCGGGGGTAACGTTGATCGCGGTCGAGCGCTTCTCGCCATGGCTTTACGTGGTGATGACCCTGCTTGCGCTCTTCCTGGGTTTCGGCAAACGGCGCGCGGAACTTGCATTGCTCGCACATGGCGCAGGTTCTCACCGTAAAGTATTGGAAGGCTACACACTTCCTCTTCTCGACCAATACATCATGATCGTAGCCGGCACAACCATTGTGGCTTACTCTCTTTATACATTCTCCGCGCCCAACGTTCCCGAGAACCACAGCATGATGTTAACCATCCCGTTCGTTCTGTACACGATCTTTCGTTATTTATATCTGATCGAAGTGAAACATGCAGGCGGTGCGCCGGAAGAAATACTGCTATCCGACCGGCCATTTCAGGCGGCGATGATCCTGTGGGGACTGGCCGTGCTGGCGATCTTTTATTTTTCGTGAAATCTTCCGCGCCCGGCAAGATCATCCTCTTCGGCGAGCATGCGGTGGTGTATAACCGCCCGGCGCTCGCCGTTCCTGTTACACAGGTGCATGTGGATGTCGAAGTTACGGATTCGCCCCGCCCCGGGGTTTGGATCAACGCCGCGGACATTAACCTGCACGCCGAACTGACCTCGCTTCCGGACGACCATCCAATTGGTTCTGTTATTCTCAAGCTTTTCCCTCACCCCAACCCCTC
>CAZJYB010000278.1:0-2585 GCA_964549865.1 uncultured Anaerolineaceae bacterium | reverse complement strand
CAAGCTGAGATTCAGTGTAGACGAATTGCAGCAGCATAACGGCAAGATGATCCTGCTCAACGAAATGGGAGACCTGCTTCAAAGCTGTTCGACGGTTGACGAAGCCTATACCATTATCGGCCAGTTGGGAGAGCGCCTGTTTCCCGGAGAGTCCGGCGCCTTATACATGATCAACGATTCCGAGAGTGTGGTGGAGGCGGCCGTCGCTTGGGGCGCATTCCCTCCTGAGCATGATGCGTTCGCATTGAATGAATGCTGGGCACTGCGGCGTGGACACATCCACTCGCTGAATGAAAGCGGGCTTGAATTGCTTTGCCCGCATCTCAAAGCGCGGCCGCCGTTTGCTGCGTTGTGCATTCCAATGATGGCGCAGGGCGAGACGATGGGAATTTTTCATTTGCAGAGCGGCTCTGCACAGCCGGATCAGGCGAGGCGGCAGAGGGTCATCATTTCTGAAACCGGGCCCCAGCTTGCCAAAGCCATGGCTGATACGATCGCCCTGGCCCTGGCAAATTTGAAACTTCGTACCTCGCTCCTTCATCAATCCATTCGAGATCCGCTTACCGACCTGTTCAACCGCCGTTATCTCGAAGAGACTCTGGAACGGGAGATTCGACGCGCTGCCCGTCTCCAGCGCTCCGTGGCAGTCGTTATGCTGGATATCGATCATTTCAAGAATTTCAACGATATGTACAGTCACGAGGCGGGTGATATTTTGTTGCGAGAGTTGGGGCGCTTTCTTAAGCACCGAATCCGTGGCGGAGACTTTGCATGCCGCTACGGCGGTGAAGAGTTTGCCTTGATCGTGCCGGAAATTTCGCTGGAGGATATCCGCCAACATGCTGAAAGGCTGTGCCAGGAGATCAAGGAACTGCAAGTACAATATGGCGATGTGACTCTGGAAACGATCACACTCTCACTGGGAGTCGCGCTTTTCCCGGAGAATGGGACAACCGGAAAAGCAGTCCTGCATGCCGCCGATGCGGCCCTTTATGAAGCCAAACATCAGGGCCGGGACCGGGTTGTGATCGCGTCCAGCACGATGGGAGAGTTGTCTAAATAACATACCAGGTACAGAGACAGTGGGTCTTTCAAGACCTTGACAAACCCGGGTAAGCAGGGGATAACAGATACATCATGAATCGGTTGGCAACTTGAAGCAGCAGGATATAGAGATCGAGCGTACGGAGGCCGGTATTTTTGCTTATATCGTTGTTTTGGCGCGGGGGAAAAGCGACAAAGTGACGCTCTGGAGTAAGGTGGGTCCCTTCGCGGATCAATACAAGGATACAAGCGACGATGAGATCCAAAAGATCGCATTTGACCGTTGGAAACTGCTCGAGACCAGTCGCCTGCGAAGGAAAAAGCAGTAACGATCCACAGGCGTTTGCCTCGCTGTTCGGCGACAACATTGCCCGGATGATCCATTGGATAAAACCACAAGTTCTTGATTTACTACAAAACCTCTCCCGTTCCGGGGAGAGGTTTTGTAATTGACCACAGGTACGCTCCTTGCTTCGCTCGGGACTGTTGCTTTGCGGCGTTCACCAGGCACGATGTCGCAAAGGTGTCACGAAGTGACTGAGGGATGCCAATCGATAACGGCTGGTCGCTAAAGCCATTTGCCAGGCAGCTAATTCCTCTGGTCAATTTTGACGGGGGTCATTACCATAAAATGAGAATTGTCATCCCGCCAATGTTGCGCTATTCTAATGTGGAATCATCGGCAAAAAAAAAGGAGATGACCTCATGGCTCTGGAAATCGAAAGATATCGTGTTACCACCGTTGCGTTGAATGTCCGCGCGGCGCCCTCGACTGCCGGCAAGATCATTGGCCACGTGATCAAGGATCAGGTCATCGAGAAGATCGCTGAAACCCCGGACGGCGCCTGGATCCGGCACAAGGAGAATCTTGTGGATGGCTGGTCTTCGAAGAAATTTTTGACGAAGATTACGCTGGATGTCCCTGTGCCTCCCGGGGAGTTCGCATGGATGCCGATCGCCGATAAAGAGTTCGGCGTGATCGAGATCCCCGGGGCGGGGAATAACCCGCGCGTGTTGGAATATCTGGCGACGGTCACGAACATCGGTCCCACGTGGAGATCCAAGGACGAGACCGCGTGGTGCTCGGCATTCACCAACTGGTGCGTGGAAAAAGCAGGCTACGTCGGGACGAAGTCCGCACTGTCCGTTTCGTGGTTGAATTGGGGAAAAAAGATAGAGGTGCCTGTCAAAGGGTGTATCGCTGTGTTCTCACGCGCAGGGGGTGGCGGTCATTGCGGATTCTATATCGATGAAACGCCCACTTTGTCTGAAACTTATATCCGCATCCTGGGTGGTAATCAGGAACATATGGAAACGGACATCGGCGCGGTGAATTTAAAGCATTACTTGAAATCGAGATTATTAGGATATCGCGTTCCGAAGTAAACCCTGCGCGCATTAAACACATTGCCCGGATCAATCAAATTGACCCGGGCAATTGAATTTTATTTCTTCTTTGGCTTTTCCTTCTTTTTTTTCTTTTTTTCCTTGTTTTTCCCCTGTTCCTTGTTTGCCATTTGGTTCTCCTTTCCAGGGACCAC
>CAZJYB010000277.1:0-2591 GCA_964549865.1 uncultured Anaerolineaceae bacterium | reverse complement strand
CTGGTTGTATGCTGCCGATGGCGCTGGTCACAATATCGGGATTTGTAAGATCTGTCATGGGCACAACCCATGAAGCAACATCATCGAACATCACCACGCCGACCCGGTCTGTTGGGAAGAGCAATTCAACGGAGCGTGCCGCGGCTTCTTTTGCCAGTTCGAGTTTCATCGCGCCCCCGCTTGAATCAGACATGCTGCCTGAGTGATCGATAATGAACACCATCGCCAGTGAGGGACGGCGTTTTTCATCCTTGATCTGCATTTCAACCGGTAATGCGTCTTCGATCGGCGTGCCATAATAACCGCCCACGCCATAACTGGTTGGTCCGCCAACGGCAACAAGCCCGCCGCCGAGGTCGCGCACATAAGTTTGCAGCGTTTGCATCTGGCGATTAGTCAGCGTGCGCGCAGGGACATCGACCAGCACAACAGAATTGTATTGTGCAAGGGTGGGCAGATCCAATGGGAAGAAGGAGGGTGTCACCAGATCCACATGGAAGTCGGCAGCCTGTAGGGCCTGTAAAAGGGCGGAATGTTCATCCGGGCGTATCTCTCCGCCGGGCAGCGCATCGCCGGGTTCAAGTGCCACCATCAAAATGCTGGGTGGTCCCTGCACTTCTGAATATGCGTCAAGCCGGTTATTTTGGTAGAACGTATCCTGCTGCGGCACGATCTGCACTTGATAGCTGACAAAGCCTGCATCCCCGGCAGTGAGAGGCAAACTGAAGGTTTGATCCCCGCGGCGCAACTCATGGGTTTGTTCGTACAGTACCTCATCGCCGGCGAGCACGCGTAATATTGCCGGCACACTTTCATTGGATCGAACCGAAACGTTCAATTCAAATCCTTCGCCGGGTCTTAAGTGGGTGGGCGCGTCCACTTCCGTGATCAACGCTTCTGTGCCTGTCTGATTGATAAATGGAAGGATCACGATCTCCACGCCGGAGGCGGCCGCGTACTCTGCCGCGGCACGCGCATCTCCGGTTGTTTGTGCGCCGTCGGAGAGGATCACCATGCGGCGTGCAGAACCGGAGGGATATAAGGCCATTCCCAGGCGGATTGCCTCGGCGAGGTCGGTTTGATTGGTGATGGGTGCGGACGCGATCAATCCCAATTCACTGACCGATAGCATCGGGCGGTCTACCAGCGCATCCGCACCGAACAAAATGATCGCGGCTTGATCATCCGGGCCCATCGATTCGATCGCATCCCGTATATAACTTACTTCCGTGTCGATTGCCTGCTGCGGCATCGAATCGGAAACGTCCATCAAAAATACGACTGCCAGTTCATTTCCGCTGCGGACGACCTCCAGCCCGGCCAGCGACAGCACCAGGCAGATGATGATCATTAACCGCAGAATTAATGAGACAAATTCCCGCCTGCGCGCGCCGCCTGAGGCTGGCCAGCCCATCCAGGCAGTCAGCGGCACGAGCAGCAATAACAGTAGAAAGAGAGGGGATGTGAATCTCATGGCTTCACGTTGTTGAAAACCCGCCCGATGGAGATCTGACGGCGATGATAGACCTGCCACTCAATGACCAATACGGTCAATGCCAGGATGGCAAGCCACGTCCACAACTCGCGCTGGCCGACATGCCCGGATGCGAGCGGTGTAATCGCCGTACTTCCCACTTGAATGGATTCGCGCGGACGAATGTTCGATTCGCCCGCGTCGAACAGGTTCACGGCAAAATATTCAAATCGATTGGACTCCCCTGAAAGAAAATTAACCGCGTAGAAACCGGTCTCATGTGTTTGGTTGAATACGATCTTTCCGGCTTCCGGCGTCAGCGAGTAGCTTTTGTCGGTTGGCGAGGCGATCACGACTTGCGCTACATCTGCAGCCGGAACGATCTCGATGCTTTCGCCCGGTTGCAAGGACAGGGTGGCATCGAACGCGCTCGGCGGCACAAGATAATTAATCAGGTTTGAAAACAGGATCGGGAATGCCACCTGCAGAGGCAGGTCGCTTTCGCGCAAATCAAATGTGAGCACCGCGACGCGTTGGCCACCGCTTTCACCGGCGAACACCAACGGCCCCTGTTCGGTTTCGATCAGCACATCTGCCCACTCCGGCGTTGGTACCGTGTGCGCCTTCAGGACATGGACATTGCTCCAATCCACAAAGCGTGTCAGGGAGTGCTCCTTCACCTGCACATTGTTTATGTCTTCAAACGGCGCGCCCACTTCAAATAACGGATTCGACGTCGGCCGGATCAAGAGCAGGTTCCCATTGGGCGGTTCCTGCGGCGCGAATCCGTCGAATACATAAAGATCAAAAGGCTCTTCCGGGATCTGCAACGTTCCCTCTTCGTTTGGCAGCGCGCGGAACGCCTGAATATTCGGCAGGGATGCGAGCACTTGTTCGAGGAAAAGATTTCCATTTGAGACGAGCAGCACGCGTCGTGTTGTATTCGTCTGATAGATCGCGAAGGCTGTATCGTCCACTGTGAGCACATCAAGCGCGGTACCGATTGGAATGCCCGAGATGCCTGCCTTGTAAATGCCGGGAAGATCCTGCAGGTCGTTCAGGGTCATGCTTTCGCTGGACTCGGCCGGTATCACCAGCTGCCGGGCATCGAAGAGTT
>CAZJYB010000276.1:0-2642 GCA_964549865.1 uncultured Anaerolineaceae bacterium | reverse complement strand
TACCAACTTACCCGTGTGGCCTCTTTTGTATGATAAACCTGCTCCCAGTGCATTTTGCTTTCCATTTTTTATGCCTCTAATGATCCTGCATTATATATGCGCTTCGTGAAGAATAAAATCGTTTTCCCAAATGGTGCAAACATACAAGAAAACGCTTAAATATGCCAGGTCTCACCAGTTGTTATAATAGTGTTTATGTTTACAAGATTCTTTCGACAATCAGATATCCCGCTAGAGTATCGTTCCAACTTTTATCACCTGTATCTCGACATCGCCTGGTTCGGAGTATTAAGCGGAACATCCCTTAACTTCCTGAACGTATACGCCACGCGTTTAGGCGCCAGCGGTCTGCAGATCGGTCTGCTTGCGGCCATGTCTGGGGTGGTCAATTTATTTCTCGCGCTTCCCGCCAGTCGCTGGATCGAAAAACGTCATACCGGCCGCGCGGTCTTCTGGTCGTCCGTGTTGTTCCGTCTCGGTTACGCGTTGTGGATCCCGCTCCCCTGGCTTTTCAATGAACAAAGCCAGATCTGGGCGCTCATCATACTCACCTTCCTGATGGCCATCCCACTCACACCTCTCGGCGTGGGTTTTAACGCACTCTTTGCCGAGGCCGTGCCGGACGAATATCGCGCGCATGTGGCCGGTTATCGCACGGTTACGTTCTCGATTGCGTTCATGTTGACCTCGTTTATCAGCGGTTATATTCTTGAAAATATTTCATTTCCGCTCGGATACCAGGCCATCTTTTTGATCGGGGCGATCGGCGCGGCAATGAGCAGCTATCATATCTTTCACGTTAAACCTCTGCGAACGGACTCCGGCAGGCCCAAGACCTCGCCCGGGCCTGCTCTGCAAAAAAAGATGGAATCTTCTCCCCGCAGCATCGCCACCAGCCTGCGGCTGGATATCTGGTCCACCCCGTTTAGAAATGTTCTGCTCGTACTTTTTGGGTATCACCTGATGCAATATCTCGCCGCACCACTTTTCCCCATTTATTTTGTACGCGGTATCCATCTGACCGATAACGAGATCGGCATTGGTACCGCACTGCTATATTTCACCATGCTGATCGGCTCGACGCAGTTGAGGACCTTGGTACATCGTGTGGGACATAAAACCGCCACAGGGATCGGTGTGGCGGGCATGGCCTTTTACCCGCTTGCCGTTGCGCTCAGCCAGAATGTATGGCATTTTTATCTCGCCAGTTTTATTAGCGGGTTCATTTTTTCGATCAGCACCGGTTCGTACGCAAACTACCTGTTGGATAAAACTCCGTCGGACGACCGGCCGACCCACCTCGCGTGGTACAACATCATTTTGAATATCGCCATCCTGGTTGGTTCGCTAGCTGGCCCCTATATCGCAGATCACATCGGCCTTGCCACTGCCCTGATCGTCTTC
This sequence comes from uncultured Anaerolineaceae bacterium, assembly GCA_964549865.1. GTDB lineage: Bacteria > Chloroflexota > Anaerolineae > Anaerolineales > Villigracilaceae > Villigracilis. The sequence goes on along the minus strand of CAZJYB010000276.1, from coordinate 1,238 downwards.
GCTGCATTCCGCTTTTTATCCGGCCTCGCCGTTTTAAAGTGGGGTTAATGAGCGGCCATACTCATGCTAAAATCATCACATGGCAGAAGACGTTAAAGTCGTTGCGACCAACCGAAAGGCAAGCTTTGAATATTTCCTGATGGAAAAATTCGAGGCCGGCCTTGTCCTGCAAGGGACCGAGATCAAATCCATTCGCGCCGGACAGGTCAGCATTCAGGAATCATTTGTGGATATTAAAGACGGCACAGAGGCCTGGCTGGTGGACGCGCACATCGCACCCTATGAACAAGCCAGCCGTTTTAATCATGAGCCGAGACGCAAACGAAAACTTTTACTGCACAAAAAACAGATCCGCGAACTATGGAACAATATCCGCATCAAGGGAATGACGGTTGTTCCAACCCGCGTCTATCTCAAAGACGGTCGTGCCAAGATCGAGATCGCCCTTGCCAAAGGGAAGAAAGCCTACGATAAACGGGCTACCATCGCCAAACGTGACGAAGCGCGTAATAACGAACGTGAGACAAGGGTACGGTAAAAGGCATGCCTCCATCCACGATCGGCGGGATCAACCTGCTTCCGGAATCAGAAAAACGCGCCTTATACGCACGCTACATTCCGGCAGAGTTATTGAAAAAATTCGAGATTCCATCACTCACTTCCGAGGCGGGACAGGCCCTCCTGCAATTTAATTTCGATGCAGGCTCCAGCGATGTGGAATTAAGCCTGTTTCATAAAGCGGGCTTCCCGGACCCCATTCTGTACGCGCATCTCACAGACACGATGAACGGGCAGATCCATATTTTGCTTTACATCCTGAATGATCCCGAATCCCCCCGTTTCGATGTGGATAAGATGCCGGACGGCTCACCCACCAAATTCGGGACCTTACAGAGAAATATCGAAGCCGAAAAAAATGCCATGGAGGCCGGGCTGGCGCCAGGTCAGATACGACGCGGGCTGCGCATGTTGGGTCAGGCGATCGAGACCTTCGAAAAATTCGCGACAGAGCTCGGGCATGACATGTATTTCATCGAGCCGTTGTATTATCACAACGCAGTCCTCTTCGAACGCTACGGGTTTGCATACCAGGTCGGTAAACAATTAATGGACCGCATCCATACAGGTTTTCAACCCGATGGAGATCTTGACAAACAGTTGGATGGCTCAAATCCATTCAGAAAACCCGAGGCTGCACGGAGTGTTCGCAAACGTTCATGGGCCGTCCACGACGGAAT
>CAZJYB010000275.1:0-2669 GCA_964549865.1 uncultured Anaerolineaceae bacterium | reverse complement strand
GAAATTCTCGCAGGCCTTCAGCATCATCGGCAGGATGCGCGTATCTCCCGCGGTGCATAACCCGGTGACATCATGCGATAACGAATAATTCACCGCGTTCTGGATCTCGTTCATTTCATCAAATGGTTCATACCAGGTGGTGGCCGTGTGAGTCTTCTCTCCCCAGGGCCCCTTCGTGATGGACTTGATGATCATCGTGCCCACATCCTTTGCCTTGCAGGTTGCCACGAGTTCCTCGGCATGTTTTCTATATTCGGGGATCGCCATTTGCACAAAGTTCAACGGGAATAATACTGAATCAAAGTCAAATCGACGTAAGGCTTCCAGATAGATCTTCGGCGCATCGATGCCGTGCCCGGTGATGCCAATATATTTTGTCAATCCTTTTTCACGTGCTTCCAGCACTGCTTCCAATGCGCCACCTTTGGCGAAAATGGAATCCAGTTGTTCCATGGTTGTGATCGCGTGGAATTGGTAAAGGTCGAAGCGTTCGGTCTGCAAGCGCACCAAGGACTCGTGCAATTCCTTCCACGCGCCTTCTCTCGTCCGTTCCGTCGTTTTGCAACCCAGGAAGAAGCGGCCGCGTTCGCCTTTCATCCATGGGCCCACACGCATCTCGGCCTGGCCGTACGAGGGCGCAATGTCGATGTGGTTGATGCCGGCCTCGATGACGGTTTCCATCACCTTGTCTGCATCGGCCTGTGAGATCTCCCCGAAGGCGGCCCCGCCGAAGATGGCGACCGTGCTCATGTGTCCTGTGCGTCCGAATTTTCTCTTTTCCATGGTCATTCTCCTATGATCTTCACCAGCACGCGTTTGCGCCGGCGTCCGTCGAACTCTCCATAAAAAATCTGTTCCCACGTGCCAAAATCCAATTGGCCGTTCGTGATCGCAACCACCACTTCGCGCCCCATAATCTGGCGCTTCATGTGCGCATCGGCGTTGTCTTCACCCGTATCGTTATGGCGGTATTGATCGATGGGTTCGTGCGGCGCGAGTTTCTCGAGCCATTGCTCGTAATCGTGATGCAGGCCGCTTTCATCGTCATTGATGAAGACCGACGAGCTGATGTGCATCGAGTTGACAAGACAAAGCCCTTCGCGAATCCCGCTCTCTCGAAGGGCTTCCTCCACCTGTGGGGTGATATTCACGAACCCGCGCCGATTTGGGATGTTGAACCAGAGTTCCTTGCGGTGCGATTTCATCTTAAGTATGAACCTGTACTCATGTAAATTTCCATGAGGGATTTGCTTTGTTGTATGTCGTCGATATACACGCCGTTGTTGCCGCGTGAGGAATGGATCATCTTCCAGCCGCCGAGGCTCACGCCTACATGAGTCACTTGTCGTTCACTCTCGCCTTCGCCGAAGAAGAGCAGGTCCCCAACTTGAAAGGGTTCCTCTACAGCTTTCGCGGCGCCGCATTGCTGGTCGGCATCGCGCGGGATTTCCACACCGACCCAGCGATGCAGCAAACGCGCATAACCAGAGCAGTCGATGCCATTGCCGCTCGTGCCGCCCCAAAGATAGGGGATGCCGATCAGGCGATGTGCATCTTCCACCATCATTTTTCTTTTTTCTTCAACAGACTGCGGGATATCCTTTACATCCCGCAAAGCGGAGGAAGGAATCCAACCCGATTGATTGGCGATGACATAAGACCATTGGCCATTTGTTTTTTCCACGGCCACACCTGTACCGCTGACCAAACGCGTCAGCACTTCGCTTGTTTCATTCGGTTCCTTGTGTAATTCAACAGAGGGTGCAAGCACGAGGTGTGTTTCGTTACTGGGGGTTTCCGTCAGATAAGGCTTGTAAGTCCAACCCAGGTAACCGTCCTTCTGGCGGGTGAAGACCCAGCGGCCTTCTTCTTCGAGGATATCGAGCTGCGTCCCAAAATATAATTCGCTTGAAAGCGGCATGCCAAAGGTGGGCTTTTCGTACAGGCCTGTCAGGTTGGTAGCCACAGAGAGGCGCGGCAGGCTTGGGCCTTTGAGGATCTTGATCGAAGCGGCATCCAGTTTCAGGTCCGGGAAGAGCCGTTGCACTTCATCCATTTGCGAAGCTTCGAGCACGCGCCCACTCAGGGAAAGAGTCCCGTTTGACTGGGCGGCGATCCTTACATCAAAAACAGAAACGCGTTTGTCGTATTTTGCAGCGAGTTCGTCGAGTTTGTTTTGATTGTCCTGGGGCATGCGTCGATTTTACACGATTTGTGTTAAGATTGCGAAATGGCAAACATCATGATCAACAATGCAAATATTTTTTACGAAACTTTTGGGGAGGAAGTGCCGGGTCGCGCGCCCGTTATGCTGATCCACGGCTCGACCATTGATGGCCCGACAGATTGGTCCGATATCGCCCCGGCACTGTCGAAACACTACAAGGTGCTGATGCCCGATTGCCGCGGGCACGGGCATTCCAATAACCCGAACATGTCCTATTCATTTAAAGAGCTTGCGAACGACGCAGCGACATTTGTACGCGCCATGGGATATGAGCGCGCGCACGTCATCGGTCACAGCAACGGTGGGAACGTGGCGCTTGTCACCTTGATGGAGCACCCCGAAATTATTCAGACCTGTATCCCTCAAGCCGCGAACGCTTTCGTGACACAATATTTGATCGAGCGTGAGCCGGGCATCTTCGACCCCGACCGCGTAGCGCGTG
>CAZJYB010000274.1:0-2703 GCA_964549865.1 uncultured Anaerolineaceae bacterium | reverse complement strand
AAGGTATCTATTGCAAACTTAACCAAGGTCTCAGCCTGTTTGAAATCGGAAACGTCTGCCTGATGTGCAGCCGCCTTGCCTCCGGCCGCCTGTATTTTTTTTACAACTTCCTCGGCAGATTCAGGCGATTTGTTGTAATTGACCACAACCGCTGCGCCGCGCGCAGCGAATTCCAACGCGATGGCGCGGCCAATGCCGCGCGAACCGCCGGTGATAAGTGCTACCTTGTTCTCTAATGACGATGCCATGCTGTTATTCCTTAATTAGAATTATACACTTGTTAGGGTATCAGGTGCCAAAGCGCTTCAAGCCGAAAGCCAGGCCGAGCCCTCCACCCAATGCAATCAGCGCGGCCACCAGGAAAGCATCCTGCCAGAAGCGAATGGGGAACAGGCGGATGAGCGTATCCGAATAAAGGAAGAGCCAGGAATCCCCTTCAAAGAACAGGTTGTGGAAGGACGTGAAGAAACTCCAGAATATATTCGGGTTGAGCAGGATGCCGGCGCCGATGATGATCGCAAGTGAGACCGCCAGGCCGATCATCCACCAGCCGCCGCGGCTGAGCCCGTGTATATATTCAGGCATCCAATCACTGCGCCATGCAAGGATCGCAAGGGCAAACAGGATGGCGAGCGTGATATACCAAACTCGCAGTGCACCTAACACCACTTCTTTCACGTCTTCCATATGGCTGAGTTCCCGCTCGTTAAAAAGAGGGCTTCCATCTTCGAATTTCAAATCGCCGAGATATGAGATATCCGAATCGTTGACCAGATATTTGACTGCAAAAGGAGCCCAGCGTAAGCGATCTTCTTTTGTGAATCCGTACTCGTCCACAGGGAAATATGGCATGTTGTATTCAACCGTGTAATACAGCGGTGTGAGCAGCAAACGCAGCGCGATGCCGATTAGAGCGAGGGGTACCAGGAGGGAAATCAGATAGGAGAGAATGGTTTGCATGTTAAGTTTCATGATTTGTCTTTTACCCGTCACACCTGCACTTGCGTGCGGTGCAAGTGTTGCGAGCGAACGCTGGTCGAGTGCCGCCGACACTTGCGCCGCACCCCCGCTCAGCTTCGCTTCGGGGACGATGTGCGTTTGTTGCAGTGCAGGTGAGCAATCTCCAACACATTGACGGGGATTGCTTCGCCGGGAAGAGCGCCCTGCTCGCAATGACGAAGAATGATGTTTATTGCAAAAATTCCAGCCCGCCATCGAATACAAAACTGACGACCATGTCATTGACGATCCATTCGATGGGCGCCAGGTCATCCGTAAAGACCATGCTGGTGTCGTAACCGGGTTTCAGGTTCGCAAACGTGGATGCCATTGTGGTGATCAATAATGGATGCGCGCCTGGAGCCTGCGCAAGGGCCACCATGTTGGCGCCGAAGTTTTCAGGTACTGTGGGTTGGACTGTTGCGAAGATCATGGTGTTCAGCGAACCGGGGATGTCCATGATATGGATGGAAGGGAAGATCGTGGACATGGTGGTGGCGAGCCCGTCGATGAGGCGGCGGTCGCCGGGGACGGAGCCCACGTTGAGGGTCAGGACCCCGTCATCGGTCAGGTGGGAGGCGACGATCTCGAAGAATTCCTGCGTGGTCATGTGTGGAGGAATGTACGGCGGACGATACGCGTCTACGGCGATGATGTCATATTTATGCTGGCTTCTGTCGAGGTTCAATCTTCCATCCCCGATGATCGCGTTCAAATTGGGCATGTCCATGTGAAAGTATTCGCGCCCCACCTCCACGATCTTTTCGTCCAGTTCGAAGCCATCGATTGGAATGTCGCCATAGACGGCGGTCGCCTGCCGCGCGGCTGTCCCTGCGGCCAGGCCAATGATCGCGATGCGCTTTACATCCTGCGGCTTGCGATTCGCATAAAAATACGGCCCAACGAGAAATTGTTCCCATGGGCCGTTGTAATACATGGTGTCTGGATGATAAATCGAGTGAATGCCCTGCCCGTCGTTTAGCCGCAACAGGGTGTATCCGTTGATCTCCTGCACTTGAATGTAGTTATACGCGGACTCTGTCTCGTATACTTGCCCGGTATTGCTTTTGAGCGCCTGCCCATTGAAGAGCAGGGCAATGATCACAAGCACAATAGGCATCCATATGAACTTGAGCATTTCCTGCCGGCTTGCATATTTTACAAGGCCCACCAACGCCACTGTGAGCAAGACCAAACCAAATAATAGAAAAGTAAGGCGCGTTCCAATTGTTGGAATGGTAATGAGCGTTGGCAGAAACGTGCCGATAAACGACCCAAGCGTGGAGATCGCGTAGATCTGTCCGGAGATCTGCCCCGCTTTGGATGTATCGTCCACCAGCAGGCGGATCGCGAAAGGGGAGATCGTTCCGAGTAATGTGATCGGGACACTGAACAGGACGAGGACGGCGACGAACGAGCCTGCCATGATTCCCACGCTTAATGCCTCGAAGGCGCTCGCCGCGGACTTGAGGACTGGTCCAGCGATATAGGGGATGAGTCCCAGGGTGAACGCGCCCCATGCAAGAATGCGATACATCGCGGTCGCGGTTGGGTTTTGGTCTGCCCATTTGCCGCCGAGGAAGTACCCGAGGGTGAGGTAGATGAGGATCAGGCCGATGATGCTGGCCCACACGAGGTTGCTGGTACCGGAGACATTGCCGATCAGGCGCCCGGCGGCAAGCTCTGCGGCGAGGGTGGTCATGC
>CAZJYB010000273.1:0-2728 GCA_964549865.1 uncultured Anaerolineaceae bacterium | reverse complement strand
CGCTCACGGTGGATGGCGGCTTCGCCTATTTAGACCGCCGCCACGCGCAGAACGCGGCAGATACAGCCGCCTTCGCCGCCGCCCGCGCGAAAATTCGCGGGGAGGATTGGAAAGCCACCGCCCTGACCATGGCGTCACTCAATGGTTACGTGGATACAGATCCCGGCCCCGGCAGTAGTTCAACCATGGTCAACGTGGAGGTTTACGAGTGCACGGAAGTACACTCGCCGGGCTGTGGGGAAGACGCAGATGAAGCCTTCGAAAACCCCGAAGAGTACATACACGTGTTGATCACTTCGACCATCAATACCTTCTTCGGAAAAGTGATCGGCGTATGGCAGGTGACCAACCGGGTGACCACGATCACACACGCCCAACCCGGCGTTCCGGACCCAGACAACTTCGGCAATGCAGTGGAGTCACTGATGCCCGGCTGCAGCGATCCTGACTGGAACAAAGACCCTTATAAGATTAGCGGCAATGGGACCGCCACCATTACAGGTTCGGGGGTCAAAATAAACTCCAGTTGTGAAAATTATGCACTTACACAAAACGGTGGAGGTACGATCAATTCGGCAGCTGGCACGTGTGTTGTCGGTGGGATCGATCCATCATCAGTTGGCCATGTCAATCCTGCGCCAACCCAGGACTGCGAACCATCCCCCGAGAGGCAGTGGCCCAATCCTTCATGCGATCTTGATGGGCAAGGGGACATAGATCTCAGCGAGAAGGGAGCCATTACGGAACAGTTCGGGCTGGTGTGGAGGGCAACGCCCGGTTATTACACCGTGGATTTTCCGTATGACGCCGTCGGCCAGCTCTTCCTGGAGAAGGGTATTTACTGCATCGTGGATGGAGCGGATTTCACAGTAAACAGTACACTGAGCGTCTCAACCGATTTGAATGGCAATGAGGCTCATGATTATGCGTCGGAGGGTGTGCTGATCTTCGTCGAGAGCGGCGGCATCACATTGAATGGGTCCTCGGAATTCGATCTGCATGCAATTTCCGACCCAACCGCGGATCTGGAGATCCAAAACCTGTTGTTCTACCTGCCTCCCGGAAACACGTCCACCGTGAGAATCACCGGCAACACCGACTCAACCTTTACGGGTTCGATTTGGGCGCCCTCTGCTCTCATTACGCTTGAAGGCAATGGCAATACCACCGTGAACAGCCAGGTTGTTGGTTACAGCGTTGAGATCTCAGGCGGTACGGGCCTGGCGATCAATTACAACGAAAATCAAAATGCCGTAACCATGTCGCCTGCTTCGATCGAGCTGAATAAATAGTACCAACGCAAGCGCCGTAAGAAGAAGCTGGCAATTCGCTGATCGTGCAACTTTTATTTGTGGGTAAGAAAGCGCGACGTACAAACAGATCGGGCTGGAATTCCAGCCCGATCTGTTTGTACAAGCGAAAGAGGCAGGGTTTCATCATCGGGAAGATCGAACATGGAGTACCTCGATTTCGATTTACGGTTCATAGCCTGCGCATTATAATCCCGGGCTCATTCCATGAAAACATTCCCTTTTAAACGCGTCGTGGTGATCGGTACAACGTCATCAGGCAAATCCACGCTGGCAAAAGCATTGGCGGATAAGATCGGCGCGGACTTTATCGAGCTGGACGCGCTGCACTGGGAACCCAATTGGGTCGAGGCGCCGGATGAGGTCTTCCGCGCACGGGTGGAAGCCGCGATCAGTTCCGAGGCCTGGGTCGTGGCGGGGAATTATCACGTGGTACGCGATCCCATCTGGCCAAAGGCGCAAACCCTCATCTGGCTGGATTACCCCTTCCATATCGTCTTCTGGCGCCTGCTCAGGCGCACGATCCGCAGGTCTGTTTTGAAGGAAAAATTGTTCAGCGACAATGTTGAGAATTTATGGACCCATTTAAAGTTGTGGTCTGATGAATCTCTCTTTCACTGGTTGTTCAAGACTTATTGGAGACGCAAGCGGGAATATCCGGCGCTCTTTGCCAGGCCGGAAAATGCTCATCTGAAAGTAATTTGTTTTAAACACCCGCGCGAAGCGGAAAAATGGTTGGATATGGTGCGTCACGCTTGAAGCGTGACCTACTTGTTCTGCCTCCTGAACCACGCCACCAGTTGCGCGATCCCCAGCAGGATCACGATCACAAGCAGAACCCCCCATTCAAATGTAAACTGTAACTGGATCAAAAGGGCGATGGTAACGAGGAAGAGCCCGGCCAGGATGACCAGACTGACACGCGCGATATGACGTCTTTCCATGCCGCGTATATGATCGTCAACAATAATGTAACGTAAACGTCGTCGAAACTCGGTCATATCCCATGCAAACAGCGCAAAGGCCGCAGCGGCGATCATCCAAGCCGTATTGAGTCCGAACCAAAAGCCGATGGCCGCGCCAAGTACGGCCACGAACAACCCCAGCGATGAAAACCAATCCCAATTGCGCCATTGCGAAAACAGCCAGACGGCCGCAAAGATCAGGAAGAAAAACGAAAGGGACGTGAGTTCCACGCGTGCATACTCCCAGGCCAGCGAACCCATGCTGAGGAGTATGCCGAACACAAGAGCAACGAAAGTCACGACATCCTCCTCGAGATGGATGCGTGCGGGCGCCTCAAAAGCGGACCGACGGCCTGATCGAACGGCCTCGACACGTCCCACTCGATGACCTGCACGCCGGCCCGCTCGAGCCTGCGGATCAACAGGTCCCGTTCCATGCGAATGATGCGCGCT
>CAZJYB010000272.1:0-2771 GCA_964549865.1 uncultured Anaerolineaceae bacterium | reverse complement strand
GTTCGCAATGGGGCGACGAGGGCAAGGGCAAGGTTGTGGATTATCTCGCGGAGCATGCCACCTATGTGGCACGCTTCAATGGTGGGAACAACGCCGGGCATACCGTGATCAATGAATTCGGGACCTTCAAGATCCATCTTGTACCGTCTGGGATATTCGCAAAAAATACCATAGGCCTGATCGGCGGCGGCGTGGTCATCGACCCGGAAGTCTTGATCAAAGAGATCGAAATGCTGATCAAGGCCGGCATTGGCCTGGACGGTCGATTTTGGATCTCGCCACGCGCACACTTGATCCTGCCATATCACAAGGTTCTGGATGGATTGTACGAGGCAGCCAAGGGCGAGGGCGCAACCGGCACAACCCTGCGCGGCATCGGGCCCGTATTCGCAGACAAGGTCAGCTACAACGGCATTAGGTGGACCGATTTCACAAGCGATGCATTTGAGTCGCGTTTGAAAATACAAATGGAGTTGAAGAACAAAATTATTATTGCATTGGGCGGCGAGGCCTTGAAATATAACGAAGTGCGCGACCTGTATCGCGGCTACTATGAAAAGGTCAAGCCCTATATTCGGGAGTTATTCTCGCTCGTGCAAGCCGGCCTGAAGGCAGGAGAAAATTTCCTGCTCGAACAAGCCATGGGGACATTTTTGGACACCGATTGGGGGACGTATCCGTTCGTGACCGCTTCAACAACGATCCCCTCCGCGGCTTCGGCCGGGCTGGGTATCCCGCCCAGATATATCACAAACGTGATCGGCGTGACCAAGGCGTATACCACGCGTGTCGGCGCCGGGCCCCTGCCCACCGAGATCACCGACACGAGAAGCGCAGTCTTCGAGCAATTTGGCGAGGTGGCCGCAACAACGGGCCGTATCAGGCGCGTGGGCTGGCTGGACCTGGAGATCGTGCGAACTGCGGTGCTGCTGAGCGGCGTGACCGAGTTATGTTTAACAAAACTGGATGTATTAAGTGACCTGGAAGATATCCAGGTTTGTGTCGGTTATCGATTAGATGGCAAAGATGTCACCTATACGGATGTGGACTCGTATGGATTAGATAAAGTTGAGCTGGTTTACAAGACTTTCAAGGGTTGGAAGGAAGACCTTGGCAAGATGAAGAGTTACGAAGAATTGCCCTCGCAGGCAAAAGACTATATCAAGATGATCGAAGAATTCACCGGAGTGCCTGTGAAGTGGATCGGCGTCGGGCCGGAGAGGGACGCGACGATCAGGAGATGAAGGCAGAGAGCAGAGAATGGAGAACAGGCGGCGGTATAATTACGCTTAACTTTCTTATGAAAAAGACTACAACTACCAAACATCGAAAAGCTTCGGAAATGTCTTCCGAATATCGCCTGGATTATACCAAGACGAAGCCGAATCGTTTTGCAAAGCGGATACCAATCAGCAGGAAGAAAATCGCTGAGTTTTGTCAGCGCTGGCAAATTTCTGAATTCTCATTTTTCGGCTTGGTCTTACGTGATGACTTTCGACCCGATAGCGATGTGGATGTGCTGGTCAGTTTTCAGCCAGAATCAAAATGGAGCCTGTGGGATTTAATTGAAATGCAGGAAGAGCTTGAAAAAATGTTCAGCCGCAAGGTTGATTTTGTTGAACAGGAAGCCATCCGCAATCCATATCGCCGTCATTCCATTTTGAACGGACGGGAAATTTTCTATGCAGCCAGCTGAACGAGACGCGGCTTATATATGGGATATCCTTGACTCTGCCCGCACAATTCAAGGATTTATGTCTGGCATACGTTTTGAGGAATTTCTAGGGATCGAAAACTCCAACTTGCTATTGAGCGTTGTGTAGAGATCATGGGCGAAGCAACGCGCCGTATTTCAGACGAATTCAAACAGGCAAACCCCGAAATTCCCTGGAGCAGGATTATCGCCCAACGCAATATACTTGCTCACGAATATGATGACATTAAATAGGAACGTATGTGGCTGGTTGCAACTGTCCACGTGCCTGCATTAGTCCCACAATTGGAAGCAATACTTCCGCCGCCACCGAAATAATTGAGAGGGAATTGAACGCGCCCGTGAAGTGGATCGGCGTTGGGCTTGAACGAGAAGCGACGATCAGGAGATAAAGAATCGAAGCAAGAGAACAGAGAGCAGAAATTAGTAAAAGCCCTTGCATAGACTTTGTGCCTGCAAGGGCTTTTGTTTGATTGAGATGGTAAAATTAAATCACAATGAAACCCGACAAGGCGATGTTTTCCTCTTTAAGAATCGTACGCGTTTTGCTATCCGTTCACGTACTTTCTTTATAACGCCCCCCCCCATTTAAATTTTTTCATTCCAATATTTCAAATGTCACGCGGACTCTTTTTGGGTTCGTGTTATTTTTATTTAATCAAAAGCAGACTTCCAGTGTTTGGGCTTAAATAGAAATCAAGAGTTCCCAACAAATTGACGGGAACTCTTCACTGTTCTCTACTCTCTATTCTCTTATCACTCCAACGCAGGCAGTATCTTCGCACTCACTTCCCCAAACCCAACACGATACCCATCGCCCTGACAATATCCCTTCATCACCACGCAATCACCATCCTGCAGAAATTTTCGCATCTCACCTGATGGCAAAGTGATGGGTTTCTCACCGCGCCAGGTCAATTCAAGCATCGAGCCATAATTATCCGTCGCAGGTCCACTGATCGTCCCCGTCCCGCACATATCCCCTGTTTGCATATTACAGCCTGTAATTGTATGGTGGGTCAACTGCTGAACGATGCTCCAATAGATATATTTCAAG
>CAZJYB010000271.1:0-2774 GCA_964549865.1 uncultured Anaerolineaceae bacterium | reverse complement strand
GCAAACTGCCGTCGCGCGGCATCATTGCGGTGCTGATCGTTTTCTTCCTCGCTTTTGCCATTGACGGAAGCAACTCCTATCTTTACCTACTTAAGCAAACAGCAGGCAGCGCACTCGAATCCATTCCCAATCTCTATGTTCCAAATAACACGCTGCGCCTGTTCACAGGCAGCGGCATGGGCATCGCGCTCGCGGCGGTGCTTTACCCAGTGGTCAACCAGACCCTGTGGCGTGAATTGGATGAACGCCCCGCGCTCGAATGGAGATCCTTCGGCGTGCTAGTGGCATTGATCGCCATTCTCGACCTGCTCGTGCTCACCGAAAGCCCGATCGTGCTTTATCCTGCTGCATACATCAGCGCGCTCGGCACATTGTCCCTGCTGGTGATCGTGTTCTCCATCGTATGGATGATCGTGATGCGCGAGGACAATACCTACACAAACGTGCGGCAAATGACATTGCCGTTTCTCTCAGGCCTGACCCTTGCCCTGCTGATGATCCTCAGTATCGACCTGGTGCGCCTGCAACTGACCGGCACATGGAGTGGCTTCCCCGGCCTCAGCGGCTGAGAAACAAATCCGCTATTATTTCGTAGATAAACTGTCAGTCAATTTCGCTGACAATGGTTAAATTAAAGGAGAAAGAAACAAAATGGACCTACTACTCGGTGTCTTTTCCGCATTCGGCCTTTCAGCAAGCGCGGGACTTAACGCCTATATCCCGTTGCTCGTGGTGGGCGTGGTGGATCACTACTTCCCCAGCCTGCTCAACCTCAGCAAGCCGTGGGACCTGATCGCCAACCCATATATCCTCATCCTGCTCGGCATACTCGTGATCATCGAAATGCTGGCAGACAAGGTCCCCGCGGTCAATCACATCAACGATGCGATCCAGACCTTCATCCGCCCCGCGGCCGGCGCCGTTGCGTTTGCCGCCAGTGCGAAAGTGATTACGGATATCAACCCGGTGCTGGCGCTCGCCTGTGGTTTGCTTATCGCGGGGAGTGTGCACGCGGTCAAGTCTGCAGCAGTTCGTCCAGCAGTCACTATGGCCACGGCCGGGGCGGGGAATATCCCTGTCTCGATTGCCGAGGACATCGTTTCGACCGTCGTATCCATTCTGGCGCTCGTGATCCCTCTGGTAATGGGGATCATCCTGATCGTCGTTCTGAGCCTAGTACTTTTGTGGTGGTGGCAACGTCAGGACAAAGCACAGACTGCCTGATATAATGCGGGAAATTAAATCATGCGCAATTGCGCAAACAATTTTTATAAGGAGAAATCATGTCTGAAATGCCTGTTTCCCCCGCTGATGAGCCCAAGAAAAGCAACCAAAACCTCATCATCGGCATCGTCGCGGCTGTCGTCCTGCTGTGCTGTTGTTGTGTTGGCGCCTTCGCCACCTTTTGGCTTTGGAACAACGGAGACGCACTGGTCAGTGCAGTGATAAGCCTGGCCTGAACCAAAGGGTAAAAAATCAAAAAGGCCCTTGATACAAGGGCCTTTTTGATTTAAGGGTTAACTGCAGTTCGTGCAGGCCGGCATATACTTTTTGCCTTAGTTCTTCATCCAGGCCCAACTCGTCCAGTTCATCTTCGTCCAGAACGGTCTGGGTCCCATCTGGCGCCACCCATAGGTCCAGAGCCAAATCAACGTAAGAGACGGTATCCTCTTCGATCACCGCGGGGTTACCCAGATTGCAGTACCAGCCCTTAAAACTGTGATCGTCATGGTCGTAGATCTCAAAAATGTTGTACCAGCGGTCTGTGTAGAAAGTCTCCACAAAGCGATCCCCCTTCTTCAACACAATATTCATGAAGGCCATGTCATCACGTTCAAAGAATGCCTCAAGGGTCAAGGCATTCCCCTCGTGCCGCAGCACCCGCCCCTCGTATTGAACCACCACTTCCCCTGCAAAGTTTTTCTTTTGGATCTTCATGCGAGGCACTCTAGTTCCACGCGCACGCGAATAATTGCACCGACCTTCGGTCTTTCCTTCATGTGGATGACAAGCCCGCCTCTTGTGTGGACCTGAAACTGCTCCCGCGTAAAGAGCACATCCTTCACCTTGAGTTTTATCTCCCGACCCCCCTCATACCCCTTCGGGGCACTTCCCCCGGCCCCTCTCCCAATAGGAGAGGGCAACTGTTTCAACAACAAAGCGATCTTTTCACCTTTCTTATGTTTATGCTTGCAATGGAAGTCAAATATTGCAAATTCTGTTCTTACCTTATTTGCGGAGATAACCATCCCCTCCACGATGTTTCCAACGTCTAAAAAACGCGCCGTCCATGCGGAGCCCGGAGCTGACCATATTTCTTCGGGAGTCCCCTGGCGGACGATGAGGCCATCGTGCAGGAGCAGGATTCGGTCTGCGATCGCAAAAGCCTCCTCCTGGTCGTGCGTCACGTAGACCGCCGGGATCCTGGTCCGATGCAAAACGGCGCGTAATTCGCCTAGCAAGTCTTCTTTCAATGTCCTATCCAATGCGCCGAGAGGTTCATCGAACATCAACAAGCGCGGCTGGGGCGCGAGCGCCCGCGCCAGGGCCACGCGTTGTTGCTCGCCGCCGGAGAGGTCGTTCACTTTTCTATGTTCGAACCCGCTCAAATTTATCTGCTTCAACAAACTGGCTACACGCTGCTTAATTTCATGGGATGAGACCTTTCGCATCTTCAAACCAAATGCGATGTTGTCGAAAACGTTGAGGTGAGGAAAAAGCCCGTAGTCCTGAAAGACCATGCCGAAGTGCCGCGCGTGAGGCGCTGTTCCGGC
>CAZJYB010000270.1:0-2920 GCA_964549865.1 uncultured Anaerolineaceae bacterium | reverse complement strand
CTTTTCCGTCCACCATGATGAAATCGAGCACCTGATATTCGTCGAAGAAGGTGACCTTGTTCTTGATGCATTGCTGGTACAACGTCTGCAGGATCATGTGCCCGGTGCGGTCCGCGGCATGAGCGGCACGTCGGACCGGTTTGCCGGTCTCGTTATTCGTATGCCCGCCAAATGGACGCTGTGATATTTTTCCCTCGGGCGTCCTGTCAAAGGGCAGGCCCATGTGCTCGAGTTCGAGCACCGCGTCGATTGCCTCGTTGGTCATGAACTCGATCGCATCCTGGTCGCCCAGATAATCTGACCCTTTGACCGTATCGTACATATGCCATTCAGGTTTGTCTTCTTCGTAGTTGCCCAGTGCGGCAGAGATGCCGCCCTGCGCCGCGCCTGTGTGTGAGCGCGTGGGATATAACTTGCTGATGATCGCCGTCTTTGCATTGCGCGAGGCATACAACCCGGCCATGAGTCCTGCGCCGCCCGCGCCAACCACGATCACTTCGAATTGATGAACATTTGCCATGAATACTCCTGATTAACCACAAAGGACACGAAGTACACCAAGGTCTGATGGCCCGGTGTTCTTGATACCTGTTGTAGTTGGTAAGATCTAGACCACAATTCTTTTTATACCGTCTTTCAAGTGAGGTACATTGAAGTGATAAGAAAACCAAGACGAACTTTGCTTAAACGAAGGTAGGTTATCAACTGAGCCTCATAAACCGGATTCATTTTCTCAACAGATTTAAGTTCTGCAATCACACACTTTTCAATCAACATATCGATTCGCAAGGCAGATTCAAGTTTTACTCCCTCAAAAACAATCGGGAGTTTGACTTCTATCTCGACGAAAGTCCTGCTTGTTTCAAGCACGTGCCTGATCGCGACTTGATAAACCGATTCGAGTAAACCGGGCCCTAGCACGGTATGGACTTTATAAGCCGCATCAAGAACCAGTTTTCCTACCTGCTCAGTTTCGGCGGGAATCGGTAAGTAAACTTTCTTCGGCGAACTCAACATTTTTCCATTGTTTTTCCACTCGCTCGTTCTCGCACAGACCCAAACCAGTTCCTCTCAGCTTCCCAACACAAAACCTTTGTGCTCTTAGTGTCCTTTGTGTTTAAAAATCATGCAGTCCAGATGACATAAATGCCGAGCGGCGCGATGATTAGAAATACGATGATGTTCAGGATACGGATCCAATTACGCTGCGCCGGTTCGGAAAAATAATCATCCAGGATGACGATCACGCCATGAATGCCGTGTGAGATGGCCGTCAGGAAAAATCCGCATGCGACCACTTTCCAAAACAGGGTCGCCCAGGGAGCAAGGTCGGGTACGTTTGTGTATTCCACGTGACCCACGTTGGGCATGAGCGCCCAGCGCAGCACCTCCACGAAGCTCATGTCATTTTGGGCACCCATTAGCAACGCACCAACTATGCCTGTGAGGATAAACCCGTACATGGCCAGCGCAGTCAGCCGTGTGAACAGCCACATGAATGTTTCGAAGCTCATGCCGCGTTTTGAAAGAGTCAGGGTTCTTGCTTTTGCCTGGTTCATCCGAGCCTCCCGATCGCCGTCGTGATTGTGGTGACCACGGCAAAACTGTATATGATAGTGAAGACTACCCATTCGATGATGATTGCCTGGCGATGATATGGGATCAATTGCCGCGGGAACAGGTCGAGGATCGTGATGCGCAGACCATTGATGATATGGAAGAGCACACCGAATAAAAAGAAGATCTGGAAGGGCGGGCTGATGTAAATGTCATTTATGGTATCGCCGATCTTCAAGCCCCTGCCCTCCAGAAATGTAGCGAGAATATGTATGGTGACAAAAATAGCCATCCCCAGGCCGCCAATGCGATGCAGGATATAGGTGACGAACGGACCCTGTCCCTTGTATCGCAGAGCCGTCATAAGGTTTACATCCCTTTTCAGGCCCATCGAAACCTCCGAAATGATGTGGTGTTATCTATAATTTCATGCACGAGTCATTATTTTACTCTCCTCATTATTAAATTGCCAGTTTTTGCATTCCCGGCTTTAAAGCAAGGTACAATCCGTCGATATCATTACAAATGGAGAAAACATGAAAACAACGAGTGGGTTGGAATACATCGAAGTGGAGATTGGAACAGGCGAGCAAGCCACGGCCGGTAAAACTGTCGGCGTGCATTACACGGGAAAACTTCAGGATGGCAAAGTCTTCGATACTTCCATCCCTCGCGGCGAACCGATCGAATTCGAACTGGGGCGCGGCAACGTGATCAAAGGCTGGGACGAAGGCATTGCCCTGATGAAAGTGGGCGGCAAGGCCCAACTGATCATTCCGCCAGCTCTTGGTTATGGTGAGCGCGGCGCGGGTGGCGTGATCCCGCCCAACGCAACGCTCGTCTTTGATGTGGAGCTTGTTTCAGTGAAATAAAAAGTCGGGACTGAAAAGTCCCGACTTTTTATTTCACGTCATTGCGAGCGCAGCGAAGCAATCCCAGCCTCAAACCAGCCATATTCTTTGGATTGCTTCGTCAGGCTGGGTCTCGATACGTGCTTCGCACTACTCGACCATCAGCCTTCCTCGCAATGACGAGGTAAGGGGTTTTACTTTTTGCCTTTTTTCTTTATCGGCTTTTTTGAAACGACTTTCTTCTTCGGTGTTTTCTTTACAACCGCTTTCTTCGCTACAGCCTTCTTAACTGGTGCTTTTGCTGCAACTGTAACAGCTTTCGGAGCCGCAAGTGTCTTATCCATCCAGTGGATGATCGCATCGCCAAATTCGGAACACTTGACCTCTTTTGCGCCGTCCATGCCGCGGGCGAAGTCATACGTAACCGTCTTTGCATCGATCGCGCCTTGAATGCCATTGATGATCAGGTCTGCGGCTTCACCCCAGCCCATGTAGCGCAGCATCATCTCGCC
>CAZJYB010000269.1:0-2948 GCA_964549865.1 uncultured Anaerolineaceae bacterium | reverse complement strand
GGACCATCGATGGACGCGAAGAAGTGGAGATCGCGTATTTGCTGGACAAGGATTTTTGGGGCCAGGGCCTCGCCACTGAAGCAGCCCGTGGGATCTTAAAATACGCCTTTGAAAAACTGAAATTATCGCGCTTGATCTGCCTGATCGACCCGAGCAATCTGGCCTCCCGTAAAGTCGCCGAGAAGATCGGCATGACGCTTGAGAAACAAGTGGACGGAATAGATGGCGATAATTTTCCAACGCTGATATATTCAATGTCAAAATAGAGCAAAATTCCGCTCCTTCGGCAGTGCAACTACTGGCATAACAAAGAAAGCGAGGTTAAATGTATGGCTTGATTGGCAAAATGATCGCCGTTAACGGACAGCGCGAAAGTTTGATCTCGATCCTGCTTGAAGGCATACAGAATATGCCCGGCTGTTTGAGCTACGTTGTAGCAAAGGACCCGGCAGACCCAAACGCGATCTGGATCACGGAAGTATGGGACGATGAACAAAGTCATAAAGCATCACTGTCGCTTCCCGCCGTACAAAATTCCATATCCCGAGGCAGACCTTTGATCGCAGGTTTTGAGAATGGCGTAACAACGGAGCCGGTTGGAGGCTATGGGTTGCAAACCCGAGAAAGATAATGTCTACATTTCCAGCAAAGATTCAAATCATAGACATCAATCCTTATGTGAAGGTGCCTGATCGCGTTATCAGCACACTGCACAAAGAGATGAACAAGCGAGCCGGGCCGATCCCTGTAATTGGAAAACTGCAGGGTAAGGCCTTTTCAACAACGGTGGTCAAGTTTCGAGAGATGTGGCGGCTGTATCTTAATACGCCCATGCGCCGCGCTGCAAATGCCGATGTGGGCGATAAAGTAAGTGTTGAACTATGGCTGGATAAAACGTCGAGAGAAGTCCCCTCGCCGCGGAAGTTCACCCTGGCACTCGCAAAGAACAAAAAGGCAAAGGCCGCTTTTCAAAAGCTTACGCCTTCGCGTCGAAAAGAGATCCTTCGATATTTGAACCACCTGAAACAGGAGGAAACACTCGAAAGAAATATCGCGAAAGTGATCCAATTTCTGTCGGGGACAAAGGTAAAAGGGCTGATCGTGGCAACATATTCCGGCGGACGCAAAAAATAAACGCCTCTAAATGTGTCATTCTGCCGTCTCGCACCGTTCGTGCCGCCGTGCTACGCGGCACGAACGGTGAGGGAGCACAGCGACCGACACATGCGCCGCACTGCGTGGGACGCAGTGATTGGTGCAAGTGTGCGGCGGAGACCCTTCGCTGCGCTCAGGGTGACACAAACTTTATGTTTAAGCTTCCTCGTTTTTCTATCGATTACACAGCCAATTCAGATCCCGCAGGCCGTTGGCAAGATCTTCGCGCATATCTTCTTCATTCATGCGCCATTCCCAGTTGCCCCCTAATGTACTCGGGAAGTTCATGCGCGCCTCCCCACTGAGGCCAAGCACATCCTGCATTGGAGCGATCGCGAACACGGCAACAGACTTCCACACGCCGCGGATCAGATCCCAGGCGAAGTCGTGACCGTCCACACCCAGGTAGCGAAAGGCAAATTCACGTTCATGCTCTGATGTACTCCTCAACCAGCCAAGGGCGGTGTCGTTATCATGCGTGCCTGTATACGCCACACAATTCGGGACATAATTATGCGGCAGGAAAGGGTTATCCGGCCCGGAAAAAGAGAATTGCAACACTTTCATGCCGGGTAACTCAAAAGCAGCCAGCAATTCGATCACATCCGGCGTGACCAGCCCCAGATCCTCGGCAATGATCGGCAAGCCGGTGCCCGGTGTGATCAGCCCATCACCAAGGTATCCATCCACCGCGCGGAACAGGTCTTTACCGGGGCCGGGCACCCAGCGTCCATACTCAGCGGTCTTATGATCTGCAGGGATCTCGTAATACCCGGCAAAGCCGCGAAAATGGTCAAAGCGGATGATGTCCACGGTTTGCAGGGAGGCGCGCACACGTGAAAGCCACCAGGCGTATCCATCCTGCCCATGGACCTCCCAGTTATAAAGCGGGTTGCCCCACAACTGGCCCGTTGCAGAGAATACATCCGGTGGGACGCCGGCTACAACGGTCGGGTTGCTGTTCTCGTCCAAAAAGAATAATTCAGGGTGAGCCCATACATCTGCCGAGTCGTACGCGACAAAAATGGGGATATCTCCGATGATCTGTATCCCGCGTTCGGTTGCATAGGCACGCACTTTATTCCACTGGCGAAAGAACAGGAATTGATAGAAGGCGTAACGCATCACGTTTTCAGCGCATTCATTTTGCGCCTTGCGCATGGCGGTTTCATCTCTGGAGCGCAAAGGCTCAGGCCAGCCGTTCCACGAGCCGCCACCATGTGCCTCTTTCAATGCCATGAACAGTGCAAAATCATCCAGCCAGGCGGCATGTTCCGCGCGAAAGTAATCGAATGCCTCGCGCAAATGCTCGGGGGCGGATTGAAAGCGGGAAAATGCCTTTTGCAAAAGATCAAGCTTCCACGGAATAAGCAGGCCAAAGTCCACGCGCGAGGCGTTAAAGTCCGGCATCCCGATTAAGTCGTCTTGAGTCAAGAGTCCTTCCGCAATTAATTCATCGGGGCTGATCAAATATGGATTCCCCGCGAACGCAGAAAAGCATTGATACGGCGAATCGCCGTATCCGGTGGGACCAAGCGGAAGCAGCTGCCAGAGTTTGCACCCGCTGGATTCAAGCCAGTCCAAAAATCGATAAGATTGCGTGCCGAGATCTCCAATACCATATGGGCCGGGCAGGCTGGTGGGATGAAGGAGGATTCCAGAGGAACGTTTGAAGACCATGTGCAGGAACACGTTTTGCAGGGCTGGCTATGATTTTATCAAGCTTTGATATAACTCAAGATACTGGTGCGCTGAGGCTTCCCATGAAAAATCCTGCGACATGCCCGCGCATT
>CAZJYB010000268.1:0-2979 GCA_964549865.1 uncultured Anaerolineaceae bacterium | reverse complement strand
AGGTAGAGCATGACCAGGTCCGCAGAGACAGCCATCAGGTTCATGCCGAGAAGCGAGGCGAGCAGCAGCAAGTAGGATTCGCCGCGGCGCCCAGCCTTTTCGTGATCCATTAAAAGCAGGGCACTCATCGCCCCCGCGAACATGAACAACATCTTAAAGAAGAAACCAAGCCAGTCAAAGCGGATCATGCCGCCGAACACCGAGGCCGGTTCGCCGGGCTGGCCGAAGAGCAGACTCACGATCATGGAAACGAAAAGTCCAATCGCCGTGAGCCAGCCCACGTTGCGGCGATTTTCCTCTTTCCAAAACGGCTCGACCACGAGAAGAATCATTCCTAACAATAGGATCAAAATTTCAGGCAAAATGGAGGCGAAAAGAGTTGGGGTGAACACTATGAACCTCCCAACAGGCGTATCACATTCTCAACGCCCTTTTGTATCATCGGCACCATCACCACCGGGAACAAGCCGATCAGGATCATGAAGAAACAAAGCGTGGCGATCGCGGTTTTATCCAATTTGGTGATGTCTGTAACATGTCCCTCAAGATTTTCAGGCATGGGGTTGAAGAACACTCGCCGAACGGCAAGCAGGATATACGCGGCGGTAATGACAATGGAAATGCTGGAGATCACTGCCACCAGCCATTGCGTGCGCCACACACCCAGGAAAATCGGGAATTCAGCGACGAATCCGGAAAAACCGGGCATACCCATCGAAACGAGACCACCGATGATAAAGCCGATCGCGGCGAAAGGCATCACCTTCGCCATGCCGCCGAGTTCGGGCATCATACGGGTATGAGCACGATCATAGATCATGCCGGTAACGGCAAAGAAAAGAGCCGTCATCACGCCATGGGAGAACATCTGCACACCAGCCCCCACCAACCCATCACGGTTCAGCGTGGAAAGGCCAAGTGCCACCAGGCCCATATGAGAGACGGATGAAAAGCCGATCATGTATTTGAGATCAGTCTGCACAAAGGCGATGTACGCGCCGTAGACAACAGCTACACCGGCAAAGAACATGATCAACCACTGCCAATATTTTGCGCCATCCGGCAGCAGCATGATACCCACGCGCAGCGCGGCGAACGCGCCAAGCTTCATTAACACACCCGCATGGAACATGGAAACTGCCGTCGGCGCAGCCACGTGCCCATCCGGTGACCAGTTATGAAACGGCCAGATACCGCCCAACAGGGCAAAGCCAAGGAAGACCGGCAAGAACCAGATATTTTGGAAAGAGGCTGAGAAACCTGCTTTTTCCATTTGAAGCATATCGAACGTGTAAACCCCGGTATTTTGACCGGACACCCAATACATGGCCAGCGCGCCCACAAGCGCGACCACCGAACCGAGGAACAAATATAGGGTCAGTTTCATGGCGGCGTACTCGCGCGTCTTTGCCCAGCCCCAGATCGCAATGAGCAGGTACATCGGGAAGACCGCGATCTCATAGAAGAAGAACAGCATAAAGAGATCGAGTGAGACGAACACCCCGAACACACCCCACGCAAGGATGAACAGAAAGGCAAAGAACTCGCGTGGTCGGTCCTGGATGCCCGCCATCACATGCGGATTATCGTCCCCCCACGAGATCAATACGCCTGTGAACATCACGATGCCCGTCAATAAAACAAGCGGCGTGCTGATGCCGTCCACGCCGAAATATAAAGTGATGCCAAGCTGCGGAAGCCAGTTATATTGTTCGATGAATTGATAACCGGTCATGTCGCCAAGCCAGTATTGCAGATAGACCCATGCGGACAGGGCCAGATCGATCACGGCCGCGGTCAGCGCCACGGCACGGACTTCGTTCTTCCGATTCGCAGGCATTGCCAGCATGATCACGGCCGCAACGATCGGAAGGAATGTAATGACACTTAAAATCGGAAAATTCATCAGCGACCTCTAAAAAAGGGCAACGACAGCCTTGTTGATTACATCCAGTATCCACGCAGGCCACAAGCCGGTCACGAGCATCAGCACCATCAACGGCGCGATCACAAGAATTTCGCGCGTATTGATCTCGCTTAGTTTATGCTCACCATGTGCCCAATGCTCATTCAATGGACCGTGCAGCACGCTCTTGATACCCTTCAGGATATATGCGCCTGTGAAAAGCAGGCCAAGCATGGAGATTGCCGTATAGACCGTCAGCACTGGGTACGAACCTCGCACGATCAGAAACTCTGAAACGAAACCGTTCAATCCGGGCAGGCCAAGCGAGGCCATGGAAGTAAAGATCAAAATGCCGCCATAGACCGGCAGAAGCGGGAACAGCCCGCCGTATTCATTGAGATTACGTGTATGCGTCCGTTCATAGATCACACCAACCAGGAAAAACATGCCCGCGGCGGATAACCCGTGATTGAACATTTGCAACACCGCACCGCTCATGGCGATATGAGCATCAGTTGTTCCAGCGGCCAGGCCTGCCGCAGCGATACCCAACACCACGAATCCCATGTGATTTACGGACGAATACGCGACGAGTCTTTTGAAATCCGTTTGGGCGTAGGATGCAAACGCGCCAAAGACGATCGCGGCAGTTGCCAGCACAGCCAATGCACCCGCGAATATCCTTGATTCATCTGGATATAAAGGAAGAACGAGTCTCAAGAAGCCATAAGCACCCAGTTTTAGCAGCACACCAGCCAATATCATCGAGCCGGCCGTCGGGGCCTCTGTATGCGCATCGGGAAGCCAGGTATGAAAAGGCCATACCGGGACTTTGATCGCGAAGGCAATCACGAACGCCCAGAACGCGATGGTCTTCACCATGGCTACGGACATGCCCATCAGAGCAGAATCAGGATCAAGTGAGTTCCAACGCTCGTAGAGGGCAACCAGGTCAAAGGTCCCAAAGAGAACGCCCAGCAGTTGGATCCCAAGCAGCAAGCCCAACGATCCACCCATTGTGTAGATGATGAACTTAAGCGAGGCATAGTTCCGATTGGCACTGCCCCACTGGT
>CAZJYB010000267.1:0-3015 GCA_964549865.1 uncultured Anaerolineaceae bacterium | reverse complement strand
CAGGCGTATGTTCGCAAACGTGCCGCGTGCCATCACAAGGTCGTTGCCGCGACGCGAACCGTACGAGTTGAAATCCTTTGGCTGGATGCCGCGCTCCTGCAGGTACTTGCCTGCCGGGCTGTCTGCGGCGATATTTCCCGCAGGCGAGATATGATCCGTGGTGACCGAGTCCGGGAACATGGCCAACACACGTGCGTTCTTGATCTCGCTCACTACGGGCACATCGAGTGTCACTGTTTGAAAGTAGGGTGGGTGATGAATGTACGTCGAGGTATCATCCCATTCATAAAGATCACCGCCTGAGACCTTGATCTCCTTCCATATATCCGAACCTTCGAACACGCTCGCATAACGGTCCTCGAACATGCTCACATTCAAGCTGGAAGCAATCGTCTCTGCAATCTCCTGCTGAGAAGGCCACAGGTCTTTCAGATAAACCGGCTGGCCATCTTTGTCCTCGCCAAGCGGTTCTTTATCGAGATCGATGTCCACAGTCCCTGCAAGTGCATAGGCGACCACCAAGGGAGGCGATGCGAGGAAGTTTGCCTTCACCAGCGGATGAATGCGGCCCTCAAAGTTACGATTGCCGGAAAGGACCGCCGCGGCAACGAGGTCACCGCCCGTGACGGCTTTTGCCACTTCGCCGGGCAGCGGACCGGAGTTCCCGATACAGGTCGTACAGCCATAAGCAACAATGTTGAAGCCAAGCTGCGCGAGCGGGTCGATCAGGTCGGCGCGCTTCAAGTAATCGGTCACCACACGTGAGCCTGGCGCAAGGGACGTCTTGACATACGGCTTTACATTCAAGCCTTTTTGCACGGCTTTCTTCGCGACCAGCCCTGCCGCCACCATCACGGACGGATTGCTCGTGTTCGTGCAGGATGTGATCGCCGCGATCACCACAGCGCCATGTTTCATCTTTTGCGCGCCACCGTTGGTTCCAAAAGTGACTTCCTGCGTCAACGCTTCACCAGAGAGCTCAAAGCCGCGATCTTTCACGGATGCGGTCAATGCTTTCTGGAAGGTCTCTTTCAACTCGGCCATCGGCACGCGGTCCTGCGGACGCTTGGGACCGGCCAACGAGGGCACAACAGACCCAAGGTCCAGTTCGAGCGTGTCGGTAAATTCAGGGTCCGGCGTGGACGAGTCGCGGAACAATCCTTGCGCGCGCATGTACGTTTCCGTCCGCTCGATCACTTCTGCCGGGCGACCTGTCAATTTCATATAACGGATGGTTTCCGCATCCACCGGGAAGTACCCCATGGTTGCGCCGTATTCGGGAGACATGTTGCCGATGGTCGCGCGGTCCGGCAGGGACATCGAGTCGAGGCCGTCACCGTAGAACTCGACGAACTTATCGACAACGCCTTTCTTACGCAGCATTTGCGTGACAGTAAGTACGAGATCGGTGGCGGTAACTCCATCGCGAAGTTTGCCGAACAGCTTGAAACCGATGACATCCGGCAGCAACATATCCATGGGCTGGCCAAGCATCACCGCTTCGGCCTCGATACCCCCCACGCCCCAACCCACAACGCCGAGTCCATTGATCATGGTGGTATGTGAGTCCGTTCCAACCAGTGAATCGGGGAAGGCGAGCGTATCGCCGCCATCCTGTTTGGTCATGACCACATCGGCGAGGTATTCAAGATTGACCTGATGTACGATGCCCGTCATCGGCGGCACAACGCGGAAGTTACTGAATGCCTTCTGCCCCCATTTCAAAAACTCATAACGTTCGCGATTGCGCTGGAATTCGACTTCCGTATTGCGGTTGAGCGAGTCGGCTGTGGCAAAGAAATCGACCTGAATGGAATGGTCGATCACCAGGTCCACCGGCACGAGCGGGTTGATCTTCCGCGGGTCGTTACCGAGGCGGGCAACTGCGGCGCGCATTGCAGCGAGGTCCACGACGGCCGGCACACCGGTAAAATCCTGCATGATGACGCGCCCAGGCAGGAAGGGAATACCGGGACGCGTCCCGGTGGGGGTCCATGCGGCGATGTTCTTTACATCGTTCTGCGTGATCTCTTTGTCGTTACACTGGCGAAGCGCGGCTTCCAACACGATGCGGATCGAGAAGGGCAGTTTATTTAATTTGGTCAATCCGGCTTTCTCGAGCGCGTCGAGGCGGTAGATGACGTATTGTTTCTTTCCCACCTTTAATACGTCGCGGGACTTAAATAGATCTTGCATGTCAAACTCCTTTGGTGGTGCTGGTTCTCACCACACCGTTCGTGCCGCGAAGCACGGCGGCACGCCGCTGCGAGACGGCAAAATCACGAAAGATACAAAGGAGCGCCTTTGCTATCCTTGGGGTCCTTGTGGTGGTTTTTAAAAGACTTTGGACACGGATTACACGGATTTGCACGGATCGTTATTGTTCGTTCTTTGTGTTCCTTAGTGCCCTTAGTGGTTAAATGATCTTAACCTACAACTTCATTTCCTTCTTAAGCGAGGCGACCAGCTTTTTCTTGTCGTCATCATTCAAAAAGGCTGCATTCGCCGCGTCGATCACGGATTGTTTCAAGACATCCATCGATATATTCAGGTCTTCACATACATGCTGGTATTCGTGCGAGAGCGTGATCCGTGAAACACTTGGGTCGTCGGTATTCACCGTTGCCTTTAAACCCGCTTCCAACATGCGCGGCAGGGGATGTTCCTTTAATGAACCCACCACGCCGGATTGATAATTGCTCGTCACACAGACCTCAAAGACCGGGCCACGCTCACGCGCCAGGGCAGTGACCGCTTCATCCTCCAACACCCGTACACCATGACCGATACGCTCCGCGCCCAGGTTTTCAATTGCATCGCGCACGTTGGCGGCCGGCCCCCACTCGCCCGCATGGATCGTCATCCGCAGACCGGATTGTCTTGCTTCGTTGAATATTCCATAAAAGGGATCCGATTTAAACTCGGCTTCATTGCCGGCCAGGTCCAGACCGACGAGGCCATCTTTAATGTGCTCCACCGCCAGCCAGGCCACCTGTTCCGCGAGTTCAGCGCTTT
>CAZJYB010000266.1:0-3087 GCA_964549865.1 uncultured Anaerolineaceae bacterium | reverse complement strand
TGGCGTTCTGTGCGATACGGCTGAACAGCGCAAAGAACTGTTCGTCTATGATCTTTATATTTTGCTTGATCAACTCGGAGCGCACATCCTTCGTGGTGACCTGCAGCAATTTCTCAACAAGCTGGACGCGTTCCTGCTGACCTTTGATCATCTCAGGCGTGATGCCATCCTTGCCCAAAATGGTCTCCATCATGGATTCGTATGTGAGGTTTGCCTGTGGTTTCAGTAAATAACCTTTGCGTTTTTCAGCAGGCAGGCGTTCCATCACTTGTTTGATCAATGGGCCGATCATCCTCTCCTGTTCATTAAGAGGCATTCCCAATTCGGACGGGAAGAAGGTGAGCAGTAATTCTTTTTCGTTATCGTGATAAACAACGGGCGTAGCGAGGCGTCCCTCGTACCCGCAAAACGGGCAACGCGCGTGGTTGGATTGCCCGCTCAACAGCCGTTGCTTGGAGGCAGGTTCATAAGTGACGTCGAAGAGCTGCTCGACGTTGGCCGGGATCATTTGCTTACAGCGGGGACAGGAAATTTGAGTTTGAGGCATTGTTTGATTTCCAATTTACGATTGTTGATTTACGATTTTGGATTGTGAAAACGATATTCGTAATTCGATATTCGGTATGATGGCTTTGCCGGTTCTGATTCACGAATATCGAATTATCTCTTATCGAAGTTCTTTATCCCAACAGTTCTTCCAGTCGGTCAATATAACTTTCCATCACGGCGAAGGTCTCCTCGACCGGTTTGGGCGTGGTCAGGTCAACGCCGGCTTTCTTCAACACATTCAATGAATAGTCCGAGTTGCCGGATTTGAGGAAGCCGAGATAATCTTCCACCGCGTTGGGCTCGTTGCGTAGAATGCGGCCTGCGAGTGCGTGTGCCCCGGAAATGCCTGTGGCATAGGCGTAGACATAATAATCCGCGAAAAGATGCGGGAAGATGGACCAGGTCATACCCACGCGTTCGCGGTCCATGTCGAAATGAGGACCGAACCCCTCCGCGAAGAGGTCCGCCATCAGGTCGATCATCGAATCGGCAGTAAGCGGTTCGCCGCGTTCGGCGCGTTGATGAGTTTCCAGTTCAAAGCGGGCGAGCGTGGGCATCTGGAAGAAGTACCTGAACATGTTGCTTCCAACTGCCTCAAGGATCAGCGCGATCTGGAAGTTCCTGTCCTTGACCGTGTTGAAGAGATGGCCGCGCAGCAATGCCTGGTTGAAATTGGAGGCGACCTCCGCGACGAACAATGAATAATCCGTATTGGTGAATGGCTGGTTCTTGTTGGTAAGGTAGGTATGCATGGAATGGCCGAGCTCATGGGCGAGCGTGCTCATACTCACCATTTCATCGGTGTAGCTCATCAGAATGAAAGGATATGTGCCATACGCGCCCGATGAAAATGCGCCATTCGTTTTACCCTGATTGGGATGTGCATCCACCCAGCGTTCGGTGGTGCAGGCGCGACGGACCGTGTCCACATACTCTTTGCCCAACGGCGCAAGCCCTTCGCAGATCATCTTTACGGCCTCGTCATACGTGATCTTTACCTTCTTCTTTCCGATGGGCGCCCAGATATCGTAATAGGCGAATTTCTTCAACCCAAGGGCTTTGCGGCGAATGTCGAAGTAACGATGCCAGACGGGCAGGTTTTTTTTGAACGTGTTGATCAGGTTGTGAAATACGTCTGGCTTTATGTTCAGGTCGAAGAGTGAGGCGGCCAGCGTGGTATCGTGTTTACGGGCGCGCATGTTGAATACATTGACCAGGATGTTATGGGACAGGTTGTTGGCCAGCGTGTTCTTGTGTTCCACGTATTTATCCATGTAGGTGTTGTAGGCGGCTTTGCGCGCCTTGCGATCTGCGTGGCCCATCAACTGCGTATCGTAATTTCCCTGCGTGACATCCAGCGTGGCGCCCTTGCTATCCTTGATGGACTTGAACTTGAAATCTGCATTGGTGAGCATGCTGGTGGAATTATAAAAACCGCCGAACGGTTCGCCCGTCATACCAAGGATCTCCTCCACTTCCGCGGAACGCACATGCGCCTGTTTACGAAAGAGATCTTCAAAGCTGTGTTTGTAGGCAGCCAGTTTTTCCTCCTGCTGAATGAACTCGTCGAGCTTGGCTTTCCCGACCTCCAGTAATTCCGGCTGCAGGAATGAGATGGCCGAAGCGACCTGACCGAACATGCCGCCGGCTTTGGCGCGCATGCCCGCGGCTTTTTGATCTGTTGTATCCACCGAATAGGAAAAATTCGCGTACATGTTCGCGATATATGCCCGCGCGAGCAAATTTTCATACGCCTTCAGGGCGTCCAGCAGGGTCGCGGCGCTTTCGCCCAAACGCCCCTGAAATTTTTTGATCGCGGGAATATCTGCAATGATCTTTTCAACTTCTTTTTCCCAGGCCTCGTCGTTTGGGAAAACGCTTGCTGCGTTCCATGTATATTTTTTGTCGACCTTGCTGCGTGGTGGGATGGAGTTCGCCATGAAATTATCCTTTGGGTGTTTTTGCGGGTTGATTTTACCATTTGGAGTGCGGGAGCTTGCTCCCGCTTATGCAACGGCATACCACTTTGTGGCACTTAGCCGTTGCAATCCAAAGCTAACGCGGCAGGGAGAAACAGATCCTCGCACCGGAATCAGGTTTCGGGTCTGCCCAGATGCGCCCGCCATGCGCTTCAATAATTGCACGCGCAAGGTAAAGTCCCAATCCCGCGCCCTTCGTGTGTTTAACGGCCTTTGTCGAACGATAAAAACGATCGAAGATATGCGGGAGATCTTTGGCTTCAATGCCGGGGCCTTCATCGCTGATGCAAACAATGACCTGCTCAGGCCGCACGCTTCCGCTGAGCTTGATCTCGCCCTGCGGCGCATACTTGAGCGCGTTCGATACAAGGTTTGACAGGACTTGTTCAAGGCGACTTTCATCGCCCAGGATGACTGGGAAATTCGCGGGGAAGTCTGTGACGAGGCGATGTTTGGGAGACTGCGCGGCAAAGCGCTCGGTCACGCGGGACGCAAGGCTGGGCAGCGCGACATCGGCATGATTCAGGCTGAGACCTCCCGCCTGCAAACGTGAGGCGTC
>CAZJYB010000265.1:0-3152 GCA_964549865.1 uncultured Anaerolineaceae bacterium | reverse complement strand
ACGTTTGCGAACATTCGCCTGAAGAATCTTATGGTCGCCCCAAAAGAAGGCAACTGGACTAAGCATTATCCGGACGGCGAAGTGATGCCCATCTTCGATGCCGCCATGGAATATCAGAGCGAAGGCGTGCAGAGCATTGTCATCGCGGGCAAGGAATATGGCTCAGGCTCCAGCCGCGACTGGGCTGCGAAAGGACCGATGTTGCAGGGCGTGAGGGCGGTCATCGCTGAATCGTTCGAGCGTATTCATCGCTCGAATTTGGTTGGTATGGGTGTGTTGCCGCTGCGATTTGTAAATGGACAAAATGCCGAGTCACTTGGCCTGGATGGCAGCGAAATTTTTGATTTCGAAGGATTGAGTGACAAGATCAAGCCGCAAAGCGAAGTCACCGTCAAAGCGAAGAAATCTGACGGCAAGGTCATCGAATTCAAGACCACGGTGCTGTTGAATACAGAAGTGGAAGTGAATTACTACCGTAACGGCGGCATCCTGCACACGGTGCTGAGAAATCTAGTGAAGTAAAGTAATAAAATGAATAAAACGAGACTGGTGATAAACCAGTCTCGTTTTATTTAGTGCTGGGCAATCCGGCTGAAAAGATCATCCTGTATGCGTTTGGCTTCCGTGTCGTCTTTTATCGCGCGGACCGCCTTTGCGAAGGCGCGTGCGCGTGCAGAAAGCCAGAGCTCGCCCTTCTCTTTTGTGGCGGGGATCCCGTCTCCGCAATAATGGGTGGGGTAATCTGCATACCACCAAACCCCCACGTCGATGTTCAGATCGCGCAGATGTTTGAGTCTGCCGCGCGGTATGCCTTCGCCATCGGTGGGCAGGGTCTCGCGCCGGACCAGGTCCGGGCGGATGACGAGGATGGCGCTCGTTTCCTTCTCGCCTGCATGACCATCCACAGTCGTGTCCCACTGGGATTTGACCGCAGCTTCATCATCGGGACTGAAGTCTGGCTCGACGATGTAAACAACGTAATCGCGCGGCGAGGCGAGCTGGATCTGCGCGAAATAATGGATGAGATTGTCATTGCCGCCGTGCGCGTTGACGATCACGATCTTCTTGAGCCCGTTGCGCGCGATCTCACGGCAGGCGCTTTCGAGCAGGCGGATCGTGAGATCGGGTTCGATGCCGATGCAACCGGGGTATTGCCGCGCTTCAAGGATTTGTGTGAAGATAAAGTCCGGGAACACGATCGCAGGTTCGAGCAGCGCGGTACGGTTGCACACTTCGCGGCCGATGAACATATCCGTGCCGAGGGGCATGTGATGCCCGTGCCGCTCGATGCAGGATAAGGGCAGAAGGCATACCCCTTCCGCTTTTTGAACCGCTTCTGGAAAGAGATCACCTGTTAATTCATCCCAACGCATAAGTCTGATCCTCCTTTGTAGATTATGAATTGCCTGAGAATTTTGCTTGTTAATACTATACAACGATTTCTCAGCAAACACAACCGATTTAAACGGCACACAGGTTCAGCCCGATTTTTTATGAAAAAAAATCGGGTATACTCTCGCACGCAACCATGACTGACCACATCCGTAATTTTTGCATCATCGCCCATGTAGACCATGGAAAATCCACGCTTGCCGACCGCCTGCTTCAATTAACAGGTACGATCTCTGACCGTGATATGAGTGCTCAGATGCTCGATACGATGGACTTGGAACGCGAAAAAGGCGTGACCATCAAGGCCTCCGCCGTGCGCATGTATTACAACGCGCAGGATGGCAACAAATATGAGATCAATCTGATCGACACTCCCGGCCATGTGGACTTTGGCTATGAAGTCAGCCGCGCGCTCAAGGCCTGTGAGGGTGCGGTGCTGGTGGTGGATGCTACTCAGGGGATCGAAGCACAAACGCTCGCCAATCTGTATCAGGCGCTCGATGCGGATCTGACCGTGATCCCGGTCATCAACAAGATCGACCTGCCTTCTGCGCGACCCGATGAAGTGGCTGAAGATGTGGGCAGCTTGTTGGGCATCGAGCCCGAGAGCGTCATTCAAGTATCCGCCAAAGAAGGCTTGAACGTCGAACAGATCCTCGAGGCGATCGTGCAGCGCATCCCCGCACCGAGAGACGCGGACAATGTCCCTTTGCGCGCGCTGATCTTCGATTCGCATTACGACTCGTATAAAGGCGTGGTCGCTTACATCCGTGTGATGGAAGGCTCGCTTAAATCCACGGATGTGCTGCGCATGATGATTACCAAAATGGACATGCGCCCGGTGGAGATCGGCATCTTCGCCCCCGGTATGAAACCTGTGGATAAGCTTGGGTCGGGTGAAGTGGGATACATCGCCACCGGATTCAAGACCGTGCATGAATGCCGCGTGGGCGACACGATCACGCGCGCAGCCGAACCTGCTGCCGAACCCCTGCCCGGGTATCGCGTCCCCAAGCCGATGGTCTTTGCGGGCATTTACCCGGTTGAAGCGGACGATTACACCACCTTGCGCGAATCGCTCGATAAACTGCAGCTCAACGATGCGTCCCTCACGTTTGCACCGGAAACCTCGCAGGCATTGGGCTTTGGTTTCCGCGCAGGCTTTCTGGGTTTATTTCATATGGAGATCATTCAAGAGCGCATCGAACGCGAATATGACCTGGACGTGCTCTTTACAGCGCCCTCGGTGGAATATGAAGTGCTGATGCTCAATGGTGAGGTGATCACGATCGACTCGCCTGCCGAGCTGCCGGACCCCAGCAAGATCCAGGAGATCCGCGAGCCGTGGATGAACATCGAGATCATCACACCCACGGATTATTACGGGCCGATCATGGAATTGGTGACCAAGCGGCGCGGGGTCTTCAAAAAACAGGAATACCCCGCCCCTCATCGCGTACAGCTTGATTTTGAAATTCCGTTATCCGAGATCATCATAGATTTCTTCGATCTCTTGAAGTCGCGCACCAAGGGATACGCTTCACTCGATTATCAATTTTTGGAGTATCGTCCGGATACACTCCAGAAGCTGGAGATCCTTGTCAACGGCGAGCCTCTCGATGCGCTCGCGGCCATCGTCCATGAGAAGGACGCGTTCCATAAAGGCCAGCGTCTTATTACCAAGTTAAAGGACCTGATCCCGCGTCAGTTGTATGACGTGGCTGTGCAGGCCGCATCCGGCGGGCGCATCATCTCACGCG
>CAZJYB010000264.1:0-3220 GCA_964549865.1 uncultured Anaerolineaceae bacterium | reverse complement strand
AGTGGACGAAGACATCCGCGCCGCCTTCGCGAGCGAGAAAGCCGTAGCCCTTGCTACCGTTGAACCATTTGACCGTACCTGTGACACGTTCCGACATTTTTGCCTCCTTATGGCAAGAAAAAAAATATGGAGGGTACTTTGTTTTGTTGCATCGGAACCCGCCCAGGGGCGAAAAAAATGGCCCATGGATCAATCCCATGAGCCATACTTGTACTTCCAAAGCAAACTACTGGTATCCTTAGCCCCAACGATAACATGGGCCGGGGGATGTGTCAATATCGCGAGCTATGCCTTCACCACGCTGAATTTTTCCTTCCCGATCTTGTAGTTACCGCTGTGTTTGATGACCTGATCCACGGCATCCTCGGGGATATCCACGAATGTGATCTTCTCTTCAATGCGGATCTTGCCAATGGTATACCCGGGGATATTCGCATGAAAGGCGATCTGGCCGACGATATCGCTTGGGCGCACGTTATTATCCTTACCCTTGTTGATCTTTAAACGCACCATGCCTTCTTCATGCGCATCGCGGCGGGGCTTCTTCCCGAACTCGCGCTTGCCCGGGCCAAAATCCCGCTTGCCAGCGGATTCGCCGCGTTTATATCCCTTTAATCCGCCGCGACCGAAATCGCGCTCGGGCTTGCGGGAGAGATCGGTCTTCACGTCGGAAACTTCCGCGATGGGTCTTTGCTTCTCATCGCCACGTGAGATCTTGATGGCCGCGGCGGCGATATTCATGAGATCATGCCCGCCGTCGATCAATTCCTGCACCATTTCAAGTTCGCGTTTAAATCTCCCGCGCCCAAGCCAGATCTTCAAGTTCTCAACTGTTTGTGTTTCGCGGTGACGGATGATCTCTGCCGTTGTGGGCAGTTCCATTTTTGCAACAACTTGTTTGGTAAGCGCTTCCACTTCGCGCATACGTCGTTTTTCGCGTGGGGAAAGCAATGTGATCGCAATACCGGTCTTGCCGGCGCGGCCCGTGCGCCCGATGCGGTGGATGTAGACCTCGGCATCATCCGGCAGGTGATAGTTGAAGACGTGTGAAATGTCGTCGATATCGAGGCCGCGCGCAGCCACATCGGTCGCGACCAGCACCTTGAGCTGGTTCGCACGGAAACGGCCCAACACACGCTCGCGCGCGTTCTGGTCCAGGTCTCCATGAATGGCTTCGGCAGGGATACCGCGTACGACCAGTTCATTGGCGAGCTGGCTGGTCTCTGCACGCGTGCGTGCAAAGATCAGCGCACTATGGATCGGTTCGATCTCAAAGAGGCGTGTGAGCGCATTGGTCTTGTCGTTTTCGTGGACGAGGTAATAGCGTTGTTCAATGGCTGGGGTGTTAAGAGTGCTTCTTTTGACGGTAACAGCTTGAGGGTCACGCATGAAACGGTCTGCCAGCTTGCGGATCCGCACGGGCATGGTGGCGCTGAAGAGCGCGGTCTGCCGCTCGGGAGGAGTCATCGCGAGGATCTTTTCCACTTCTTCGATGAAACCCATGTTGAGCATTTCATCCGCTTCATCGAGGACGACGGTCTTGATCTCGTTCAGGACGAGGACTTTACGCTCGAGCAGGTCGTTCAAACGGCCGGGCGTGCCAACCACAATATCCACGCCGCGCTTGAGGCTGTTGATCTGCGGGCTGTACGGCTGGCCGCCATATACAGCAAGCACGCGCACATTAAGGTGCTTGCCATATTCGGTCATAGAATCGGCAACCTGAAGCGCCAGTTCACGCGTAGGCGCGAGCACCAGGGCCTGCGGATTTTTTTGACGTTGAAAATTATGAAGAATGGGGAGGGCGAAGGCGGCGGTCTTGCCGGTGCCCGTCTGGGCCTGGCCGATCACGTCCACGCCCGTGAGCATGAGAGGGATCATGCCGGCTTGAATGGGCGTTGGCTCGGCGTAGCCAAGTTCGGTAATGGCCTGCACGATCTCTGCGCGCAGGTTTAAAGAAGTAAAATCGGTTGTCATCAGTTTTCCTTTTGTCATTAAGACATTTGGTTTCGATACGGGTAAGAAAATCACTCACCCTACTCAACCACCACCGCAATGACACTAAACGAAATGTTCTGATGACTCCGTCCTGCTACCTTCTTGCCAACAAAGCCTGTCTTTTCAGATCGGCTCGCCCAACAAAAAAGCCTGATTAGATTTCATCAGGCTATTATTCAGAGTGATCAAAACAATTTCCCAAAAATTGCCTTCTGTTGAAGGCGAGCGAAAGTTTACCACAGAATTTCGAAATCGGCTGAATTAATGCAGTCCTGCCTTGATTTGACTATAATGTCATCAACACGATGGCGGTCAGCGCCGCGAGAATGCCGATCCATTGATTGCGCGTGAGGCGTTCCCTGAGAAAGATCCAGGCGAGCAGAACGGTTGCGCCGGGAAAGAGCGCACTTAATACGGCAGCCACATCCAGGCGGCCGTTTTGGCCGGCAAGGATGAAAAAAACATTTCCACAAATATCGAGCACACCGTTGAGACAGATCAATGACCAGGCGGAGCGTTCGACCTTCCATGACGAACGCGTGATAAGCAGGTAGCCAATCACAAGCAGCATCCCTCCGGCACGCGAAGCTACCATGGGCCAGACGATCCCGCCGTCGCGCGTGGCTTCATGCATAAAGACAAAGTAGGAGCCAAACCCAATGCCTGCAAGCAGGGGCAGTTTCAAATCTGAGAGGTGAGCGAAGATATTCGTCACGCTGTTCTCACCCTGCGAGACCATCCACACGGCGTAAAGAGCGAATCCAAACCCTAGAACGGTTAAAAATTCAGGCAGGCCTTCTGTAAAGATACCCACCACAACCGGGAGCGCTGCAGCCAGTAACGCCGAGACCGGCGCGGCGATGCTCATCAACCCAAGCGTCATGGAATGATAAAGAAGCAGCAGGCCGATTGAGCCAAGCGCGCCTGCAAACATACTCAGGAACCATGTCCTGCCGCTCGATAAAGGCTCGCCCGCGACCGCCGCAAAAACGAGCAGGACGACCACACCAACAACCTCCCCATAAAACACGGAACGATACGCGCCGGCCTTGCGCGCGGCAAGCCCACCGATAAAATCGCCTGCGCCCCAGCTAAGCGCGGCACCCAAACCATAAAGTATGGAAAGCAAGATTACTCCTTCGGATTGCGGACTGAAGTCCACCCTTGCCGGAAAAGCGGACTAAAGTCCGCGCTCCTGTTTAGAATTAGAATTTATTATTAT
>CAZJYB010000263.1:0-3274 GCA_964549865.1 uncultured Anaerolineaceae bacterium | reverse complement strand
CTTGCCCTTGCCCTAGTCGCCCCATTGCGAACCAATCACTGCCGTTACTGTCATGTCATCTCCATTTTGCTGCGGAAAGAGTGTGAAGTCTCATCTTCAAGCATTATAATTCGAGCGACCCGAATTAAGAGGAGTTAATATGAAAATTTT
Organism: uncultured Anaerolineaceae bacterium; assembly: GCA_964549865.1. Lineage (GTDB taxonomy): Bacteria > Chloroflexota > Anaerolineae > Anaerolineales > Villigracilaceae > Villigracilis. The sequence continues at coordinate 3,124 of CAZJYB010000263.1, read as the reverse complement.
GCCTGAAACGGCTTTGACGTATGACGACGTATTGTTGGTGCCGCAATATTCCGCTGTGGACTCGCGGCGCAAACTCTCCACACAGACCAGGCTGACGAATCAGATCACCTTGCAGATCCCGATCGTCTCTGCCAACATGGATGTGGTAACGGAAACCGAAATGGCGATCGCCATGGCCCGCGAAGGGGGGATAGGCATCATCCATCGGTTCCTGTCCATCGCAGAACAGGCGCGGCAGATCGAACGCGTCAAGAAGGCTGAATCCTTTATTGTGGAACGGCCCATCTCCATGACCGTGGCTCACACGATCGGGGATCTGAAGAAGCTTGTGGACGAAACCGGTACCGGCGGTGTTTTGATCCTGAAGGATGAAAAGTTGGTGGGAATCGTCACGACGCGCGATCTATTGTTCGAAGAAAATGATGCAAAACCCGTCAGCGAAGTGATGCAAAAAAAGGTCGTGACAGCTTCCCCGGATATTTCCCTAAAGGACGCGGAAAAGATGCTGCACGATAACCGCATCGAGAAGCTGCCACTTGTGGATAAGGAGGGACGCGTGGCGGGTTTGGTCACCTTGAAGGATATTATGAAGATCACGCAATATCCCAAAGCCACAAAGGACTCACGCGGACGCCTGATCGTGGGCGCGGCTGTGGGTGTGCGCGATAAGGAAATGCGCCGCGTGGAAGCGGCGCTGCAAGCCGGTGCAGATTGCATTGTGGTGGATATCGCACACGGAGATTCAAACCTTGAAATTGACATGATCAGGAATATTCGCAGTCATTTCCCCAACGCGCAGATCATCGGTGGGAATGTTGCAACTGCCGATGGTACAAAAGGATTGATCGACGCCGGCGTGGACGCGGTCAAGGTTGGCGTGGGCCCCGGTTCGATCTGCATCACGCGCATTGTGGCAGGTTCAGGCGTGCCGCAATTGACCGCGGTGATCGAGTGCGCCGAGGCGGCGCGTGCCTCCGGGATTCCCATTATCGCGGATGGGGGGATCCGTCAGCCGGGTGACCTGGCCAAGGCCATTGCGGCAGGCGCACAGACGGTCATGATCGGCAGTATGCTGGCCGGCACGGACGAAAGCCCGGGCTTGATGATGACCCGCAAAGGTCATCGCTACAAGGCATCCCGCGGCATGGCCTCACGTGAAGCGAATATCGACAGGAACCGGCGCGATGGCAATGACCTGACCCAGGAGGAGATTGAAGAATATGTTGCGGAGGGGGTCGAAGCGGCTGTCCCGTATCGCGGCAAGGCGCGTGAAGTGCTCACTCAACTCGTGGGTGGTTTGCAATCCGGCATGAGTTACAGTGGCGTGAATACCATCGAGGAGTTTCAGCAGAAGGCAATTTTTGTGCGTATGACGGGCGCGGGGTTGAAAGAGTCCGGGCCGCATGATGTGGAAGTGCTCGGTTAGAACGTTGAAACGTTTCAACGTTCTAACGTTTATTGGCAAGCGAAAGCTGATTTTCTAAACATGAGTTTATTCCCGGAGATATTCATGACCAAGCAATCCACAGCAACCTGGATCGAAAAAGATAAAAGGCAGTTACATCCCACGTATCATCCAAAATCCCATGCGAATCCATTGGTGATCGAACGCGGTGAAGGCGTGTGGTTATATACGACCGATGGACAGAAGATCCTTGATGGCATGGCCGGATTGTGGAACGTGAGCGCCGGATATGGACGCGAAGAACTGGCAAAAGCTGCATACGAGCAGATGAAAGACCTGGCGTTTACATCCAACTTCTCGGGCATGACCAATCTTCCGTCCATTACCCTTGCGGACAAACTTGCAGGCTTTGCATATGAAGGTTTGAATACAACTTTCTTTGCTTCGGGTGGTTCCGAGGCGAATGACTCTGCCTTCAAGACGGCGCGTTATTATTGGAAGCGAAAAGGCAAGCCGGGGAAATACAAGGTGATTGCGCGCAAGGGTGCCTATCATGGTGTAACCCTGGCGACCACCTTTGCTACAGGCCTTGAAAAATATCATACGATGTTCGGTCCGGCCATGGAAGGTTTTATTCACATCCCCGCGCCAAACCCATATCGTTACGAAGGAGAGTTGAAGGCTGACGAGACAGTTGGCCAGGCTGCGGCGCGCGCCCTGGAAGAAGCGATCCTTCGTGAAGGAAAGGATACGATTGCCGCGTTCATTGCCGAGCCGGTGATGGGCGTGGGCGGGGTGATCGTTCCGCCGGATGATTATTTCCCGCTTGTGCGCGCCATTTGCGACAGGCATGAAATTCTTTTTATTGCGGACGAGGTCATCACAGGCTTTGGTCGTACAGGCGAGTGGTTCGCGTTGAAGCATTGGAATGTAAAACCGGATATTCTGTCATTTGCCAAGGCCATTACCAGTGGGTATGCCCAGTTGGGCGGGATGCAGATCTCAGATGAAATTCGCGAGACAATGGAAACAGCAGCAGATACCGAAGCCTATATGCACGGTTATACCTATTCCGGACACGCCATGGCATGTGCTGTTGGCTTGAAGAATCTTGAGATCATGGAAAAGGAAGATTTTCCCAAACGTGCTCGTGAATTGGGGAAAAAATTGTTGGATGGATTAAATACCCTGACAGAATTTTCCTTTGTGGGCGATGTGCGCGGTCTGGGTTTGGTCTGCGGTGTGGAGATCGTTTCAAATAAAGAAACAAGAGCAGCTGACCCGGTTCTTGCCATGAAGATCTTCAAAGCTGCACAGGAACGCGGCTTGCGGACCCGTCCACTGGGGAATGTATTGGCATTCTCGCCGCCGCTCTCGATCAATGAAGAGGAAGTGGACGAGATCATCAAGCGCCTGGGCGCTGCAATGGATAGTGTCAGCGCCTAGTCAGGTTTTCATGTCTGTTTATTTGCACGACATCCCTCTTTCCCAGGCAAAATCGCGATTAAGGGAAGCTTTAGCGGATGCCGATCTGTGGCGCGTTCTTGGCGCGGAAAAGATCGCCATCGATGAAAATGCGCTGGGGCGCGTTACAGCTGAATCAATTTGGGCGGAGATCTCTTCCCCGCATTATCATGCCTCCGCCATGGACGGCTTTGCTGTGCGTGCAGATTCCACGAACGGAGCGATGCCTTCCGCGCCGGTAACGTTGCAGGTCGG
>CAZJYB010000262.1:0-3426 GCA_964549865.1 uncultured Anaerolineaceae bacterium | reverse complement strand
CGGACGTGCTGGTGACGCTGCGCACGTATTATCGCAACCGCGAACAAACGGTGATCGAAGCCGAACAGCGCGGCATGCCCATTTATGTACTGCGCGCAAATACCGTGGCGCAGGTGGAACAGTTCCTTGGCGATCTGTATAACATCACCGAACAGCAGGCCCCCCGCGACAGCATGGAAGATGTACGTCACGAGACTCAACGCGCGATCTCTGCCGTGTTGAACGGCGAACGCTGGGTGGATTTGCCTCCAGGCCCATCCTTGGTGCGAAGATTGCAACACGAAATGGCGCGCGGCGCGGAGTTGGTGAGTCACTCGTATGGAAAAGAACCAAGAAGGCATGTGAGAATCTTTAGAGAATAGATAAATAGAGAACAGAGAGCAGTGATTAGGTAACGCAACTGCTCTCTGTTCTCTATTCTCTTAATTATGTTCATTACCCTCGAGGGCCCAGAAGGCTCTGGCAAGACATCGCACATCCCCTATCTCGTGGAATACCTGCGCGAGAAGGGACATGTCGTATTCCCCACCCGTGAACCTGGCGGCACGTCCATTGGGGAGCAGATCCGCGAAGTGATCCACGACCTGAAGAACGTGGAGATGCACGCGCGTACCGAAACATTGCTTTATCAAGCTGCGCGCGCGCAAATCGTGGAACAGGTCATCAAGCCGCGTTTAGCGAATAACGAGATCGTCATCTCAGATCGATATTACGACTCAACGATCGCCTATCAAGGGTATGGACATCAGCAGGACCTGGAACAGGTCCGCGCGTTGGTGAAGTATGCAACGGGAGGATTGGATCCCGATCTAACCGTGCTACTGGATGTGGATGTGGAAGTGGGCCTGAAGCGCAAAAAACAAAATGGCCTTGAATGGAATCGCATGGATGCACATGAAGTTCAGTTCTACCAGCGCGTGAGGAATGGATATCTGGAGATGGTGAAGTTGGAACCAAAAAGATGGGTAATTTTAGATGCAGGTAAGAACTGGGATGATGTGCAAGATGAGTTGAGAAAAGTCATCGAAAGATCATTAAAAGTTGGAGGAGTAAAATGATCAAACGACATCTAATTGTAATAAAGAAACCTGATGGCGGCCCAGAAGTTCATCCAATGAAAGAATGGTTCCGACAAAACCCGCAATTTATTCTACAAGATCTAGATATTCCATCAAGCACTTCACATCAATTAAGGCGGGCACTTCGAAAAAGTGGCTGGGAACTCGAAGAACTTCTTGACAGGATTTTGCTAATTAAGCCTGACGAAAATCAAGACACTTCATATGCAGACGAGATATTTAATGAAAACAGTGAAGTCGTCAACGGCTATCAGGAAGAAGAGATTATTGAAGCAGCTGAAATTACATTTAGCCTAGAACGTGATTTGCAAACAGCCCTTCGTGCAAAAATTGAGCAGTTAGAACCCGGGTTGAAAATTATTGATGGCGGAAAAGAACGAATAACTGATGCTGGAAGAATAGATATTACTGCAACTGACAGCAAAGGATCATTTGTAATTATTGAACTAAAAGCAGGTACAGCACAACCTGAAGCAATTGCTCAGTTGTTAGCTTACATGAGTACAATTGCAGAAATTGAGAAAAAGTCAGTTCGTGGAATGTTAATCGCAGGGGATTTCCATAAAAGAGTAATCTTAGCATCCCGCGCTATTCCAAACCTAGAATTAAAAAAATATTCTTTCCAGTTCACTTTTGAATCGGTCGATTAATTTATTCTGAAAAAAGTAAAATTCTCTGCGCCTCCTGCGCTTGCAAGACAGGGTTTGGTAAAATCATTTCATGCCATTTGACCTCCATCTCTTCTCATCTCCCGGCCAAAACGACATTCGCTATATTGTTGAAGCCAGCCGTCCGCATCTGGAAAAAAAGGATGAGCCAGTCATTGCTTATTTGCCATTGGCAACCTTGTACGCAGAACAATGGCTGGAGTTGACCGAAACTGCGTTCAGCGGTCTGGGACAGATCAAAACGATCAACGCCGAGTTGATGTCTCAAAAAGAAATTGAAAATATCCTGCGCGATGCAGCGCTGGTATACGTTCCCGGCGGAAATACTTTCTTGCTCAACCACCGCCTGCATATCAGCGGCGTGATGCCCTATCTAAAGAAGAAGGTCCAGTCCGGACTGCCATACGTGGGATTCAGCGCGGGCGCGATCTTGTGCGGACCGAACATCTTGACCTCGAAAGATCTGAACACGGTCCCGACGCCGCACTTCGAAGGCTTGAACGCAACGCCTTTCAATTTCTCGCCTCATTATCCAAAAGATGATTACGGACAATCGGTAAAGGACGAGTGGCTGGCGGATTATCATTTTTTCCATGATAATCCCGTGGTCATGATGTTCGATGACGCGTACATCAAGGTGGACGGAAAGAAAACATCTCTGGTGCGCGGCGAGGCATACATCCTGCGTAGAGACCAGGAAAAAGAAAAACTCGAAGAAGGAAAGCTGATCGCTTTATAGGAGACTCCCCATGACCGAAGAATGGATGCCAAAGAACAAACAGGAATTAATGTCCGAGATCGAAAAAGAATGGAAGCTTTTGATCCAGGTCGCGGAAAAATTGACCGATAAACAAATGACCACGCCTGATGAAGGCGGCTGGTCCCCCAAAGACAACCTCGCCCACCTTTCAGAATGGATGAACGTCCTGATGGGTTATCACCTTGATAAACGTCCCAATCATGAAGTACTGGGCGTCTCTGAAGAGATCACAAAAGATTGGGATTTCGGGGTCATCAATCCCGTATTGTTCGAACGCAATCGGGACCGTCCGCGGCAGGAAGTGGTGGACGAGTTGAAAGCCATGTATCAAAAACTGTGGGATAAACTCAATGCAATGTCCTGGGAGGACTTGATGGCACCGCGGCGCGCGGACGACCCTGAGAAGCGCCCGGTCCTGCAATGGATACTTGGCGACACCACCGAGCATTTCCTCGAACACCGCGAGACCATAGAACGCGGCCTCAAGGCAAACGCTTCATGACTGCTGACTCTGCACAGGACATTCAATATCTCAAAGCCATTGGCCGTGTGTGTGCCGAAACCCTTCGCAAAATGATGGGTGCCGTACGCGCGGGAATGACGACTCAGGAACTGGATGAGATCGGCCGCGCATTCCTCGAAGCCGAAGGAGCGCGTTCCGCACCGCAGACCATGTACCAGTTCCCCGGTGCCACGTGCATCAGCGTTTCGCCGGTCATCGCGCATGGCATCCCCAACGAATATGTATTGCGCGACGGGGAATTGATCCACATCGATGTTTCGGCTGAGATGGATGGTTATTTTGCCGATACAGGCGCTTCCATGCTGGTTTCAAAAGGTGAACGCGAGTTGGATAAGCTGGTCGACGCGACCAAAGCTGTTTTGGCCAGGACGCTGCGTGCGCCCAAAGCTGGAAACC
>CAZJYB010000261.1:0-3456 GCA_964549865.1 uncultured Anaerolineaceae bacterium | reverse complement strand
GGGAACAAGCTATACCGCCCTTTTTACGAAATATAATGTTTTGCAACGCGTCGCGAATCATGAGATCGACGAGGTCTGGGTCTTTGGGTTTCCTCACGCCGGTTTTTATGAATCCGCCATGGGCGGGCCCGGCGCGTTCTGGTGCAACGCGCCGCCATTGAAAGGCACGGATGCTGCCAGGCGGCGTTTTGTGGTGATGGGTTTTTCCTATGAACGGTATATCGGCGAAATGCTTGAGTCGTATGGCCATCGCGCCGAATCCATCATGGAAAAGGCTTTCAGCAAAACAAGCGATGATGCAAATCTATGGAAGCGTTTCACCCGTTACGAAAAGGATGCACCCGGCAAGGCCGCCTGCGGCAACATCCATTTTGCGCCCAACAGCCAGCAGGATTACGATTGGAATAACCCCAGGCCGGTACAAAGTGAATGTTATGACTGGCAATTGAATTTCCCAAACTTTAAAGGGGATGTGCGTACCGTGGCCCCTTCAGAATGGGGCAGCGGCGATATGCGCAAACATCACGTCTGGTGGTTCAACCACTTCCCGCGCGTTGCCGGGCGCAGGAATGGCATTCACAATAATTGGTGGCAATATGTTGTGAATCCAAACAACGTGATCGTATAAGGCAGTTTCAATCTCGCACTGTAAACACGGCGCATCAAGCGGACCTCCACACCTGATACAAACCCAACCTGCTGTTTTCGCCATCGGATAAAAAAGACTCGCTCACGCGCATCCCGGCCTGCGCGGCCAGCCCGGTCAGTTCCTGTGCTGAAAAATGATGCGCGTAGCGCAGGCCTTCCCCGCCATTGCGCCAATCGAGCAGAGTATCCCCCTCATCCACATCATCGTCTGATAAACCGACGCGGCTCCATGGCTGGATACGAGATTTGAGCTTTTCGCTGTTCAGGAACTGCCAGTTGGACAGGACAAACCGGCCGTCTGTTTTTAACAGCTTATGAATCGTTTTTAAAATATCCAAACGGATTTCATGCGAGGGAATATGATGCAAAACCGCGAACGCCGTGATTAACGACCATCCACCCTCGCTTGCACTCCCACCGCCGTCCCCGGCGACGGGGGCAACCAGCTGACTGCTGATCGCTGAAAGCTTCGTCAGATCAACCTCACGGAAGGAAACCTCGGGTTGGGACTGTGCATCTCGGAGCAGGGGCAGGCTGAAGTCCACGCCGAGAAGCGGTCCCTTGTGGCCGCGCCTGCTGATCTCGTGCAGGAAGTGCCCATTGCCGCATCCCAGGTCCAGAACGGAGTCATCCTGCCGGATCGAATCGAGTATCTTTTTCACACCGGGCTGCAGTCGCTGACGCGTGGCGGAAAACGATCCACCAAAACGGTCATAGAATTCGCGGTTGAGCGCGAGCAGACGTTCAGTGGTGGCAGAATCCATCCCGGCATTATACCCTTCGGGTACTTTAACCATTCGGGCACCATGTAACGGTATAATCCGGGCACTTATTTATGGACATTTCTGACCGACGACAACGTTGGAGGCTATCCAACACCATTACCCCGCAAAAACTCGAGCTCGCTCATCACATCCTGGATGAGATCCGCGGCGGGAGTGAAGTGCTGCACACGCTTCGCCGGCATCCGCTCGAAAGCGGCGGGTATCTCAACAAGGCTGCGCTTGTGGCCGCCTATCACCAGATGGTAGAGGCCGGTAAGATCACAGCGGATATGGGCCTGCTTGAACGTATCCGCATGAAACCGATGCGCACGCTCTCCGGTGTGACGACGGTGACTGTATTAACGAAACCCTATCCGTGCCCGGGAAAGTGCATTTTCTGTCCCACAGATGTGCGCATGCCCAAGAGTTACCTGCCTGATGAACCGGGCGCGATGCGGGCCCTCGAGCATGATTTCGACCCATATACCCAGGTGGAGTCGCGTATTCAAGCGCTCACCAATCTCGGCCACCCTACTGATAAGATCGAACTGCTCATCCTCGGCGGCACGTGGTCATCCTATAGGCGGGATTATCAGGAATGGTTCATCAAGCGTTGTTTCGATGCAATGAACGGTACGCTCACTCTTTCGCCCCTCTCCGAATGGGAGAAGGGCCAGGGCAAGGGTGACCTGGCGCAGGCACAGGCGATCAATGAAACATCATCTCATCGTAATGTGGGATTGGTGATCGAAACCCGCCCAGACGAGATCACGCCGGATGAGATCAAATGGCTGCGCCACCTGGGCGTGACCAAGGTGCAAATGGGCGCGCAAAGTTTCGACGACCATATTTTGGAGATCAATAAACGCGGGCACGACGTGGAATGCACACGCAAAGCAACTGCCTTGTTGCGCGCAGCCGGATTCAAGATCGTCCTGCACTGGATGCCCAACCTGCTTGGCGCCACACCGCAGAGTGACCGCACAGACTTCGCAAAATTATGGGATGGTTTCTGCCCGGATGAGATAAAGATATATCCGAATCAATTACTCGCCAACGCGGAACTCTATGAATACTGGCAGCGCGGCGAATTCAAACCTTATACAACGCAAGACCTGGTGAGCATGATCGCGGACATCAAACCATCCATCCCGCGTTACTGCCGCGTGAACCGGGTCATTCGTGATATTCCGGGCAACAACGTTGTTGAAGGAAATACACGCACGAGTTTGCGGCAGGATATTCAGGATGAAATGAAGCGGCGCGGGACGCGCTGTCAATGTGTGCGCTGCCGAGAGGTACGCGGCAAGGTGGTTGAATCAGCCACATTAAAGCTTGATGACCTTGTTTACCAGACCAGCTCGGCCGAAGAACATTTTATTTCGTATGTAACGCCCGAGGACGGGCTTGCGGGTTTTATACGCCTCTCGCTTCCCGGAAAAGATTCGCCTCAGACTGGTCTTTCAGACCTCGATGGCGCGGCTTTGATCCGCGAGGTGCACGTCTATGGACAGTCCCTCGCAATGGGCGCGGAGCAAACAGGCGCAGCGCAGCATGCCGGGCTCGGCACCCGCCTGCTCGAGGAAGCGGAACGAGTTGCACATAAAAATGGATTTGAAAAGCTTGCGGTCATTGCCGCGATCGGAACCCGGCATTATTATTTGGATCGCGGCTTCGAACGTGGGGAAAATTATCTGGTCAAGAAGACATAAAAGTAACGTTCGCCCTGCCGAAGGGTGGGTCAAGGGGAAGATTAAATTTTTTAGCAATCTGCCCGGGAAGTGAACCCGTTGTATTTGAATATTCACCTTATTCAACTGCCAAATAAAATCGCATTTTTTCTTTTTCAATGGCGCCAATACGCTTGTAAAATTTAATCGCCTGCGTATTGAATTTTGGAGTTTGCCATTGAACAATAGGACAATGAAGTTCGCGCGCCTGCTGCGCAATCCTTTTTACGAGCTGTTCGCCAATTCCCAAACTGCGGGCATGGGGACGAAGGAACAAACAATCCATGTGGATGTAAAACCCCGCATCCCATGTA
>CAZJYB010000260.1:0-3485 GCA_964549865.1 uncultured Anaerolineaceae bacterium | reverse complement strand
CATGTATTAGGCACGCCGCCAGCGTTCATCCTGAGCCAGGATCAAACTCTCCGCATAAAATCTTCACTCTTGCGAGTGTTAAATTTACGGAATTTACTGGATTGACAAAAAATGTTGCTTCCTATCACTCTTCAGTTGTTAAGGTGCTTGCCATTTGGCGGGCGCTAGTCTTGCCCGTTTACAGTAACCCGTCGTCAGGTCTTTACAGACGAAAATACCGATGCTTTCTTTGCATCGGCACCGTCAGACTGCAAAACTCGCTGTCTTGTGTCTCTGACGTGGGACGGTTACTCAGTTGTCAATGGATCTGCCTTGGGGGACGAGATCGGTTTCGAATCTACTGGCGAGTGATGATTATATGTTTTTCTCTAACTTTGTCAATGGTTATCAGACATTTGAACCTTAAAATATCGGCAATTTCAAACCCGATCTGGGATGACAGAATCGGCATTCGACGTGAAATCGGCTGCATAAGCCGCGATCAAATTGATCGCGGCTCGGACCCCATCTTCGCTTCTTATGTCTTGACCGATGGCCTGGGCGCGCTTACGAAGTGCAGGATCATCCGCCTCGGCCATGGCGCGGGCAAGCCTCTCAACTGAAAGCTTCTTTACCAGAATGGGCCTGGGGCCCGCACCGATCGCATGCACTCTTCTGCCCCAAAATGGCTGATCTGCCGTGAACGGCACAACGATGTTCGGGATTCCTGCGCGCAATCCGGCAGAGGTAGTCCCTGCCCCGCCATGATGAATGATCATTTTGCAGCGCGGCAGCAGCCAATCATGCGGAACAGCATCGAGATAAAGCAACTCGCTTGATGGCTTATCCTTCACACCACCCCATCCGGAAAGGATAATGCCTCGATTGTTTGTTCGGGCTAATGCTTCACGAACAATCTGGTCGATACGTTCCGCGTCCTTATTAACCATGCTGCCAAAAGCAACACATACGGGTGGCTTTCCTGATCTCAAAAATGACTCAAGTTCAGGATCAGCTTGATAAGACTCTTCAAGGGGCAGGAAAAAATAACCCGTGGCATGCACGCGTGCCGGCCAGTCGCTTGAGGGTGGGAGTACGCCCGGGCTCCACGCGCACAGGACCGGCGTCCGAGGGCGAAGCGGGGAATCTGCAAAGGGCCAGAACAATTTTCGCCCGGGGAGTCCCGCCCGTCGGCGCACCTGTTCAAATCCACTTTTCGACGTCCACCATGCGGCTTTGGAAGATAAGATATGGGTCAGGCGGTTCAGGAAGCGGCTCCCAAGATCCGGCATGCTGATGTTGGGATAATCACCCGTGGGCGTGAACATGGGAAATAGTTGGATATGGATATCGGGGATGTTCTTCTCGCGCGCGAGGGTATGTGCCCCGACCACGTGCGCAAATGTATGAATGATAAGATCGGCGTCCTTGCAGGCTTCCTCTGTCTGGCGTAATACCTGCGCACCGATATCGACCGCATGGTTCATCAGTTCACGAACCATTTTGAAGAAGTTATAACCGGAATCATTCAAGCGGCGGCTCAGGTCTTCGGGGTCGCCGGCAAGCAGCGCAAATTGGATGCCATGTTCGTCCACAAGTCTCTCAAAGCGCGCAGGTGCAGCAAGGATGACATGATGTCCATTGTCCATTAATCCACGCGCAAGCGGAAGGAACGGCTGTACATCGCCACGCGAGCCATAGGTGAGGATCGTTATGTTCATAAAAAATGTAAGGGCACGATATATCGTGCCCTTACATTTCCTGTCTTCCAGATAATGCTCTCAACAACGTATTCTGGTCGGCATATTCCAGGTCGCCGCCAACGGGCAGACCGCGCGCCAACCGTGTGACCTTTACACCCAGCGGCTCGAGCTGTTGACTCAGATACATGGCGGTCGTGTCCCCTTCCATGCTTGGGTTGGTAGCGAGGATCACTTCTTTGACCAGTCCCCGGGCAACACGTGCGATCAACTGCTTGATCTTGAGGTCATCCGGGCCGATCCCCTCAATGGGAGATAACACGCCCTGCAAGACGTGATACTTGCCGTGATAGCCGCCAGTGCGCTCAAGTGCCAGAACATCGAGGGCTTCCTCCACCACGCAGATCAGCGTGCCATCGCGTTTTGCAGACTCGCATACCTCACATTGCTCACGGCCTGCTTCGGTGATGTTGAAACATTCCTGGCAAAAGGCAGTATTAGCCTTAAGGTTCGCCAATGCAAGGGATAGATCCTGGGAGATCTCATCGGGCGCGCGCAATAGATAGAAAGCCAGCCGTGAAGCAGACTTTGGCCCAATGCCCGGCAGGCGCTCAAGGGCGGTGATCAGGGATTGAATCGATTCGGGTAGTAACATAAGAGAGTAGAGATCAGATAACCAGAGAGCAGTACTGTTCTCTACTCTCTGGTCTCTGTTATCTAAAAGGGCAGCCCACCCGCAAGCGGACCCATCAGCTTCTGCTGGAGTTCACGCGAATTATCCAGCGCCATGTTGACCGCGGACAAAACCAGGTCTTGCAGCATCTCGGCATCCGCGTCCTTGAGCAGGTCCGGGGAGATTTCAACCGATTTGCACTTCTGATCGCCGGTCATGACTACCTTGATCGCGCCACCGCCCACCGTGGCGGTGACCGTCTCCTCGGCGAGCTTTGCCTGCGCCTCTTCCATTTGCTGTTGCATGCGCTGCAATTGCTGCAGCATGCCGGCCTGCCCACCAGCTGCCGCGCCTTTGTTAAATCCTTTTGCCATAAAAAAACCTCGTTATCTGAAAATCGATATTAGTGTTCGATATTCAACTGTCGAATTTCGAGTCTCGAATATCGTTCTTAATCCTGCACATCCACGACCTCGCCGCCGTGCTGGATGGCGGTTGCGACCATGCCATCTTGCGAGACATTTGCCGGGATCTTGCCTTTAGCATTCGTGACCACACATCGAACAGACACATCTACATTGAAGTAATCCTTGATCAATTTTTGTATCGCTTCGATCTGGTCGGGCTTGTCGATCTTCGAGACCAGCACATCACTCGCCAGCCCGAGCACGAGGGTTTTTCCCTGCACATCGATCATTTTGACCGAGTTCAATAACGCGGAGAGATTCGCCTGTGATTTCGGCAGGGACGCGGCCAGTTGTTTCCATGCCTTGAGGATATCTCCTGCGCTAAGCACCGCAGTATCTTCCTGATATAAAATGTTCGGTGCGGAGTCCACTTTGGGCGTGGATTCTGTTTTTTGAATAGAAGCAGGCTGAGGTTTCGAACGAGGCGGCGCGGCGGGTTGGGGAGAGTCTGCCGGGGAGTCCATCACTTCCGCGAGGGCAAGTTCCAAACTCAAAGAGGGCTGCCAACCGCCGCGCAGGTCCGTTGCGGCGTTGTTGAAAATCTTCATCATACGCAGCACTTCGCTTGAGGAAAATGATTTCGCCTGCGATTCCATTTGCGTTTTGACATCACGCGTCGCTTCGACCTGGTCCTCGATGGGCCGGGCGTCCTGGTAGACCTCGTAG
>CAZJYB010000259.1:0-3571 GCA_964549865.1 uncultured Anaerolineaceae bacterium | reverse complement strand
AAAATCTCAACATTTCTTATTCCTTTCGTGCATTCAAGCGCCCAACGGTTTGCGTCGTGTCCCCGAGGGTGATCTTCCCGAGTGGGATCGCGGAGCATGGCGCTCGGGCGGCGTGGACTCTGCTTGCCTGCACCGTTGCCGAAGGCACAGGTGAGAGCAGTATAAACTCGAAGCCAGAAAAATGCTCAAAAATGGCGACGACTCCCACCTGTCCAGTGCATTATCCTGCCGTCTCGCATAAGCGAAGCAATCCTGTGGACCGTCCGTGGCGCTGCTTCGCGGCATCAGCGAAGCGATCCTGCGGACGGACGGTGGCGATCGTCCAGGACGCTGTGTTAGGCGTTTTTTGTTGTGCAAGACTCGCTGGCTGAAAAAAGATACTGCCAATAACATGCCTTTGATTTTTCAGAATTCAAAACAGGCAGGCGAATCATAATTCGTCAATAAGTAGACCATCCTCCAGGGCTTGAACTTGATTCTTGAATATTGCCATTGCGGTTGCCATGCGCTTGAAACCGAGTTTTCGATAAAATGGTTCTTTCCCTACAGCAGCATATAAAATGATTTTCTTATGCCCCTCCGAGAGAGTGACAAGTTTATTCACGACTTCCTTGCCAATGCCAATTCCTTGATGATCTGGATGAACTGCTACACCACAAATGTATGAGCAATCTCTTCCGTCTGCCAGTGCTCGCCCAACGGCTATCAATCTTCCAGAATCATACACAAAACATTTGTACATGCTATTTGAGAACGCTACCTTTAAATCGGAAGGGCTTTCATGTCCTAGCGGGGCGGCTAGATAGACTCGGTAGAGTTCTTCCCAGTCTACGTTTTCCGATGAATATATCCATTCAAGCGCCATATTTTTTCCTTTGATATTACGTGACCATTACCCAAAAGAAAATTTTCAAAAACAGACGGCATAATTTTGGAAGGCAAACGCCTAACGCTTTGCGTTCGCGAAGCATGGCGCTGGGGCAGGCGTGGACTCTGCTTGGGAGCAGAAAAAACTCGAAGCCACGCTGCGCGAAATGCTTGTAAATGCGGGAGAATCTCACTGTCCACTGTACACTGTGTTGGGCGCTGAGATTTTTGCTCACTTATTCAACGTATATGACTCAAGAAGCGATTTCTATAATGCTCCGGAATAAAACCATCCTTTACCCACTGGTCAATGATTTGATCAGTGATTACCGCTCCTGATAACCTATAAACACGAATCATATCGGTCATTATCGCGTCTGCTTCGCCACGAAGTACGCCAACTTCGCCAAGTAGGCGTAAGCCCTCATTGTCATCTCTATGTGCCTTCACAAAATTTTCAAAGCTGTTTTTGAAATTCCAAACGTTGTGTTCGTGCGTCCGTGTCTTCTGTAGTATGGCCATTGCAGTTGGCTGGTCGAATTTCTTGATTTGATCGAGATTTGCTTCTAAATCCATTTTCCGTTTTGCTAGTCGATTGGCAATGATTCCATTCCTGATCGCAAAAAAGCCTAAAACTATACTGACGACTATCGAAATAATTGAAATCAGATTAGCCGCACTAATGGTTAACATAGATTATTCCTTGTTGAGAAGAAGCAGGGTTAGGTAACAAATGCCAAGTGCCTAACTAGTGACTTAGTGGATGGTTCTCGTATAACTGCTTATATCTATAAACTGTAATTATTTTGTCGTAATTATAACAATTTCAACCTAAACTGCAAAAAGAGCTGTCAGATTTCCTTCGATGCTGAATTCTGTAATACGGGATTTTGCCTATTTCCCATATCTGTTCCTGATGGCGGGCAAAAAATAATCGTCGAAGAAGCGGTCTGCATCGTAATCCGGCTTCCAGCCCCAATCTGCGCGGGCGCGCGAGTCGTCGATGTCTTCGGGCCACGAGTCCACGATGCCCTGGCGGCGCAGGTTCGAGTCGAAGGTGATCTTTGCATCGGGAAATGCCTTGAGTGCGCGCTCGCGGAATTCCCCGGCGGTGAGTGCGAAGGCCGCCACGTTATAGACCTCGCGCGAGAGTGTTTTGCGCGGCGCGTTCATCAGGGTCATCAGGGACTTGATCGCGTCGGGCATGGCCATGAATGGGATCTTCGTATCGGCGCGCACGAAGCACGAGTATGGCTTGCCCTGTGCGGCGTTGTGCAGCATTTCGGAGCCGTAGTCGCTTGTGCCGCCGCTGGGCAATGTAAAGGCGCTGACGAGGCCTGGGAAGCGCAGCGCGCGAAAGTCCGGCATGACCGCAGGTTTTTCATCCAGGTGTTTCTGGCCGAAATAATTGCTGTAATACGTCCCCAGTTTTTCGCAATATAATTTATTGCATCCGTACATCGTGTGCGGATCGTTGAAATCCTCCTCTTTTACACGTCCCGCCTTGTGCCTGGATTCGATGTCTGGCATTCCATAAGCCGCGATCGAGCTTGGGAACAAAAACTTTACCGGTGTTTTGTATTTCTCGGAACGATACGCGGCCAGCGTGAGCAATTGCATCGTGCCGTCCACATTGATGCGGTGCGCCTCCTCCTGTGCAGTCTCGGCTTTCGATGAAAGTGAAGCTGCCAGGTGAAAGATGAGATCGAAATCGTAATCGTAAAAGGTCTTTACCTTGTGAAGTAGATCCCCCTGCACATGTTCGGCCACGAGCGATTTGATCGAATCGGGGAGTGGCATCATATCCACTGTGATGATATGATAGCCGCCCTTCCTCGAAAGTTCCTGCACGAGCGCCTGTCCCATCTCTCCACACGCGCCGGTGACAAGCACTTGTCCTTCGCTCATGTTTCGCTCCTGGTATGCTAGAATGATGTCGACTTGATTTTACGACATAATCAGGGAAATTTGTCTTCAAATGCGTACACTTCCAGTAAGATTTTCGCTCCTTCTAACGATCGCGGCCCTGACCAGTTCATGCGCCGCGTTGAATTCGATTCTCGCCACGCCGACTCCTGTTACGCAGTTGCAACCCCCGCTTCCTTCCCCGACCATTGTCTGGTTCCCGCCTTCGGCAACTCCCACACTTCAGGTTTTGTCGACCCAGGCGGTCACACCGGAGATGAGACCCGGGCTCGGTGATATTTTTCTTACCGATAAACTCTCAAAATCCTCCCCGTGGGATACGGCCACATCGGATGAGGCCAGCGCGGAGATCGATGGGAACCGCCTCAACGTCGCAGTGCAAAGCGGCGTGTATATGGTCAGCTTGCGCCAGGACCTGGTGGCAAATAATTTTTACGCGGAGATCACGGCTCGTCCTGGCCAGTGCCGCACAGACGATACATACGGATTTCTCGTACGCGCCAATGCGGTTGCTTATTATCGTTTTTCCTTATCGTGTAATGGCACTGCCGGCGTGGAACGTGTGAGCGGGGTGAAGCGCCAGATCCTGCAGGCCGCCCTCCCAAGCGGAGACGTGCCGCCGGGTGCGCCGGGTGAAGTGCGCATTGGTGTTTGGGCAGTGGGGACCGAGATGCGCCTGTTCCTGAATGGGCGATACCAATTTAGTATTAGCGATGCGAATTACGCGAGTGGAACTGTCGGTGTGTTCGTCAACGCGGCGGGGAATACCTCTGCAACG
>CAZJYB010000258.1:0-3621 GCA_964549865.1 uncultured Anaerolineaceae bacterium | reverse complement strand
ATCGTGGCGCGCCGAGCACCCTGTGCGCAGGCTGCGGACATAACTCCATTTCGAACCAGATCATTGCCGCGCTTTATGAAATGAATACAGTGCCCGAAGATGTATTGAAATTCAGCGGGATCGGGTGTTCCTCGAAATCACCGACTTATTTCCTGAACCGCACATTTGGCTTCAACAGCCTGCACGGCCGCATGCCATCGATTGCAACCGGTGCATTGTTTGCCGATCATAAACTCAAAGGCATTGCCGTATCGGGCGATGGCGACTCTGCCAGCATTGGCATGGGGCAGTTCAAACATATCATGCGCCGCAATGTGAACATGGTCTACATCGTGGAAAACAATGGCGTCTATGGACTCACAAAGGGGCAATTCTCTGCAACAGCCGAAAAGGGACTTGAATTAAAGAAGCAGGGCGCGAACCCATATCTGCCGATCGATATCTGCATGGAAGCCGTGGCGTCCAACGCGACCTTTGTTGCGCGTTCATTCGCGGGCAACCCGAAACAAGTGAAGGAATTACTCAAGGCTGCGATCGCTCACGATGGAATCGCAGTGCTGGATATCATCAGCCCATGCGTGACATTCAACAATGACGAAAAGGCTTACCATTCCTATGCGTGGGGCAAGGATCACGAAGCGCCGCTGCATGAGATTTCTTATGTCCCAGCTCGCAACGAGATCATGCTCGAGCGCGATCTGGAAGCAGGCGAAGCACGCGAAGTGGCCATGCACGACGGCTCAACCATCATCCTTAAAAATGTCGACAAGGATTTCGACCCTACCAGCCGCTTTGAAGCGCTGCGCGTGATGGAAGAAGCGGAACGAAACAACTGGCTTGTGACCGGCTTGCTGTACATCAATGAATCCAAGCCCAATCTGACCAGCATCTATAATCTCGTGGATGTGCCTCTCAACCGCCTCACCGAAGTGGACCTCAGGCCGGATCGCGCGATGGTCGACAAAGTCAACGCGATGATGTTCTAGCGCCAACCTCCGCTCAATAAAAACATCCGCAGATCAGTTAACTGATCTGCGGATGTTTTTATACAGGTATAATTTTGGGGAAATGAAAAATCTCGACAAGGAAATCTCGCTTGAATACATCCGCGCCTCCGGGCCCGGGGGACAGAACGTCAACAAGGTGGCGACGGCGGTACAGTTGCGTTTTGATGTAAACGGCTCCCCTTCCCTGGCGGGAGATGTGAAGGCGCGCCTGATCAAAATTGCAGGGAAACGGGTCACAAGTGACGGTGTGCTCATTATTGAAGCGCGCAGACATCGCACACAGGAGCAAAACCGCGAAGATGCGATCCAGCGTTTTTACGAGTTGGTGAAGAAGGCAGGTGAAAAACCAAAACTGCGGCAGAAGACAAAACCGACAAAAGCTTCAAAAGAAAAAAGGTTGCAGGAAAAGAAGAAAAGGGGCGAAGTCAAAAAGACGCGAAGGACAAAGCAGGGTTTTGAATAACAGGGGTTTCGGTGCAGTAGGACTGATTTATAATCTGTACATAGGATGTTATGCGGAAAGCTTCCGTATATCACCCTAAATTAGGTGCTTATACGGAATGCTTCCGCTTAAGACATAGTTGGGCGGCAAAGTATAATGAATTTAGGGAATTTGATAGTTTGGAATGCTGTAGGAGCATTATGGGAAATTTGATATTTATGCTTGGTGTGGCAACAGTTTTTGCTATCGCTATCATTGTTTTTAGGCTTTTTGCTCGGAAAAATAGGGTTAACTATGGGCTTTTTTGTGGCATTGGGATTATTTGCATACCTTGGTTATCAATTGAAAAATATATTTTCTCTATGTATCTAGATTGCCAAACTAGGCCTGATATAGGGACATCGGATAGAGCAGGATGTATGGAATCTAGAATTAGTGCTATGTTCGTTCTTGCAGCAATAGCTTTTATTGTACTGGCTTCTTTTTTGATGGTCGTCTTTGCTCTACGAAAAAGGGACATTAATAAGCAATTATCATAATTTTTGCGAAGGCAATTACAATTGAGATATCTAAATTTTCGATTTCATACGACTTGGTTCAAGGGTTTTAGAAATTCAAAGATTTAGCTCTAATGGAAATCAAATATTATATTGAACAAGACAAATGAAAGTATAAATTCAAAAACCGCCTTGCAAAACCTGCCCAACAAAGCGCGCACTGGACGCTGGGGATTCTGCGTGATTTATAAGCATTTTTCTGGCTTCGAGCTTTTCCTGCTTCCAAGCAGAGTCCACGCCCACCCCAGCGCCATGCTTCGCGATCCCACTCGGGAAGATCACCCTCGGGGACGATGTCGCAAACCGTTAGATGCTTTCACGTTGACAGGATAATAGATGATACTATTTTCACAATTTGGTTACGCGTCGCGTCACAGCATGAAGTACAACCCCAAGTCGAAACCAGGCAATCTTAGACTCTGGTCCTCCTATAATGGCGTTATAGGAGGCGCCGACCCGATAAAGAACGGTGAAGGCTCATTTTTAGAACTTCTTTCTACTCAATTCAAGCGACCTAATATTTTTGGCTCCACTATTTATTTAGACATATCCATTGGTGCCGATAATGATGTTTTTTCAATTTTGGTTGCAGTTTTGATTATAAGAGACGGAAAAGATTATTCATTCAAAAACTATGCAGGCAGACTGGTTACCTTTTCTCAGGCAAAAGTAGGCAAAAACAATTATGACATTGTTCTGGTTAATGTTCGTCATAATGACAACACAGGCATAATCACTCTAAATGAAATTGATGAGCTAGAAGTTGTTGTAAGAAATATATTGGCAAATCTTGGATATTCAAACGAAGAAATCTCAAACAAAGTGAATGCCAAATTAAATCAATCATTGGTTCAAGATGATAAGAAATAGGCCATTAGATTATCAAACCGCGCCTAACAAAGCGTTGGGCGGCTGAAATCCTGAAAAGTGTCCTGATAAAAAACAGAAGTAGTTTGTGGAGAAAAACTGTATGTCAAACAAACCAGTTCTGCGCAATGTTGTAAACGATGATCTTCCCATCTTTTTTGAATATCAACTGGATCAAGAAGCTAATTACATGGCGGCTTTCACTGCGAAAGATCCGACCAACCAAGAAGCCTTTATGGCACATTGGCACAGAATTTTGGCAGATAAACAGTTATCATACAGACAATCATCTTTAATGGGCAGGTTGCAGGAAGTGTTTCAAGCTATGAAGATGAAGGCAAGCCAGAAGTTACTTATTGGCTTGGGAAAGATTATTGGGGTAAGGGCATTGCTACATGGGCGCTGAAGGAGTTCTTAGCGCAGAAAAACCAAATTCGCCCGATATATGCACGAGTAGCCAAAGACAATCCCGGCTCGCGTCGAGTTTTAGAGAAATGCGGTTTTAAAATTATCGGCGAATCTAAAGGGTTTGCGAATGCTCGTGGTCAAGAAATTGAAGAACTTCTGTTGGAACTTCGAGAAGTTCCAACAGACAATCTGTAATAACAATTGTCGCCGCCCAACACGGCGTGCAGCCGACGGCAGGCAGGCTGCGCATTTTTGAGGGATAATTGATTGTGCCTGCCGCCGTTTACGCAAACCGTTGGGCGCTTGAATGCACGAAAGGAATAAGAAATGTTGAGATTTT
>CAZJYB010000257.1:0-3628 GCA_964549865.1 uncultured Anaerolineaceae bacterium | reverse complement strand
AGTTCACCAATTCAGTTTTGATGTAACAGGCACTACAAATTACGGCATCACCACTGCGCAGGATCGGAACGGTAAATACTGGATGGATGAGTTCCTTAGGGCAAATGGCGATCTGGTGGATATTGTGTCCATGCACCGTTACCCCTTCCCGGTCTCCAGTGTGGCGGGCCCACCCAGCGTGGAGGAATTGCAGGCGAACGCCCGGGAGTGGGACAAGATCATCATCCGCCTGCGCGAGTTGATCCACGAAAATACCGGCCGCGACCTGCCCATTGCAGTGACTGAATTCAATTCTGCATACAACAAATCTGTGGGCGTCGAGACTTCACCGGATTCGCACTACAACGCCATTTGGCTTGGGGATGTTCTGGGGCGCATGGTCAAGAACGGCGTGTTCATGGCCAATCACTGGATGCTTTCATCCAAAGGCGGGTATGGCGGATGGGGATTGATCGGCCAGACCGGGCTGTATCCAAGCTATTACACGTATCAAATGTATGAGATGTTCGGGGAGCAGTTGATCTATTCGTCATCCGATCAACCCAATCTATCCATCTACGCGGCACAGCGCGATGATGGGGCGCTGACCCTGATGGTCGTCAATCTGTCGCTTGAAGAGCAGGCCAAGGCCCTTCGGATCGCCGGTCAAACGTCCCTTAAGGGCGAAGCGTGGTTGTTCGATCCAACCCATAATGCAGAAAATATGGGCGTTGTCAATTTAGAGGGAGATGTTAAATTCCCTGCACAATCCATCACATTATTCATTATCAAATAGAGGTGTAAATGAAACGCAATCTGATCCTGTTATGGCTCGCATGGTTTGTCTTAATCTATGGATTTCAATGGCTGGTAACCACCCGCCTGCAATTAAGGCAGCCGGATGAAGCGGTATCCTGGAGCGCAGGCGAAACCATGCCGAGCAGCAACGCAGAAAAGGTCTATTTAACCGAGCCCTTCATGAACCGGCAGGTGGCCTGGGATTCGGAATATTATGTGGGCATCGCTGTGGGTGGCTACGACGATCCTGAAGCCGGCGCTGCGCGAAACCCGGCAACCGGCCAGTTGGTAGTTAAGAATTATTCATTCTTTCCGTTATATCCGTATATTATGCGTGTGGTTGCATTCCCGCTGAATCTATTTGGATTAACTGCCATTGGCACTGCCACACTTGCCGGGGCGATCGTGACTTTGCTGGGGACATTGGCGGGCATGTTCGCATTATGGGAACTGACGCGCGACTTGTTCGATGAAGAAAGCGGCTGGCGCGCTGTGTTCTACATGCTCATCTTCCCTTCGGCATTTTTCTTCGCACAAATATATACAGAGGGTCTTTTCATTGGGCTGGCGTTCTGGTCGCTGGCGTTCACGAAGCGGAAACAATGGGTATGGGCCTCTCTGCTGGGTATGCTGGCAGCATGGACTCGTGCGCACGGCGCGGCGTTAGCATTACCTTTATTGGTGGCCTGGCTAATGAGTGTGAATTGGAAGTCGGATGTACGGGCGCAATTAAATTGGAAATGGGCATTGCAAGGCTTGTTCGCTTTATTCCCTCTCGGCGCGTATTATGTATGGCGTATTTCCCCGCTCGGCGAAGGTTGGGCGGAATTGCAAGCCTTCTATTTTGGGCGCGGCTTGATGACGCTTGAAAGCTCGGTCAATAGCTGGAAAGATGCGTTTTTCTATGCGCGTTACATGAGCGCGGAAGGTTTGATCTATTTCAGCATAGAAGTGTTAACGATTATCGTTGCCTTGATCGGAAGCATCTGGCTGATCCGCCGCGACCCGGTTGTTGCATCATTTAGTCTGGCTGTGATCCTGCTTTCAGTGTTCAGCGGTTCTGCTCAAAGCATGGCACGTTATATGTTGATCGTACCGGCAATGTTCATCTCATTGGGATATTTTGGCAGGAACAAAATTTTCGACAAGGTGTGGACGATTGCAAGCCTTTTACTCCTGGGGATGTCGGTGTTATTGTTCAGTTATGATATGTGGGTGGGATAAAAAAATTTTAGTTGTCATACGTAACAAAGAACTTCCCCGAATGGATGGTTTTTCACCCATTCGGGGGAATTTTTGCTTTGTGAAACATTTCTCCATATAACGAATTCTTTAAGAAAGCTGTGTATTGACCTGACCATACTATTATGCAATAATGTAACCGGTTACTGTAACTGGTTACATTATGTTACACGCAGACTATGACGATTAAATCTGACTCCGTTACTATTAGAGAAGTTGCGCAGAAAGCGGGTGTTTCTGTGGCTACCGTAAGCCGTTATATCAACCGCAATGCCCCTATTTCAAAAGATGTGGCAGAACGCTTGAAGCTGGTAATGACGGAATTACGGTACGTGCCCCATGCAGCCGCGCGGCAACTGGCGTCTCAGAAGACGCGTGTGGTGGGCCTTTTATTAAACACCCTGCACAATGATTTTTTTGTACCCCTTTTAAACGGAATTGAAGCTGTTGTTCGCAAACATGAATATAACCTCGTGATCGCCACCTATCTTATAGACAGCCGTAATATGCCCCCCCCGATTGGCCCCCATAATACAGACGGAATGCTGGTTTTCTCCGATGGCCTTTCAGATGATGATCTGATTTCCCTGAATGCCAGAAAGTTTCCAATGGTTCTGGTTCACCGCACAGCGCCTGATTCATTAAAAATCCCCAGTGTTACAGTTGAAAATAAGAAAATTTCGTTCGAAATAATCGACCACCTTATTAAAATCCATGGAAGAAAACGCATCATGCTTCTACGCGGTCCTATTAATCAGGAGGATTCGTACTGGCGTGAAACCGGCTACAGGTCTGCGCTGGAGGCGAATGGCATTCCTTTTGATGAGAAACTGGTGCTTAATGGAGATTTCGAACGCAATACTGCGTATAAGGTACTGAACGAATTTATCGCCGCTGAAAAGCAGGTTTCATTTGACGCAATATTCACAGGCGATGATGATGCGGCAATCGGGGTTCTCACCGCCCTGCGCGAAAATGACTATCGAGTACCGGAAGATGTCTCAGTCGTTGGTTTTGATGATCTGGGATTTTCTGCATTTTTAACTCCCCCACTCACCACGGTTTCCGCTCCCACTGAAACCGTTGGTCGCATCGCGGCAGAACGGTTATTTTCCCTCTTCGATAAACAGTTCCAGGAAGAAGACATATTGCTTCCAACGGAACTGATCATTCGACGCTCATGCGGATGTGGTGCATGAGACGGACACAATCAAAAGGAGGTGAACGCGCTCATTAATAACATATCTGCTTTTCACCAAATCGTACTTTCAAAATCAAAAAGAGGAGAAAATAGCACCATGAAAAAGAATTTACTTGCTGTAATCGGCCTGTTGATCATCGCTTCGATGGTCCTTGTGGCCTGCGGCGGTGGCGGCTCAACTACGTCGTCCGGCCCCGTTAAGATCCGCTGGTTCGTAGGACTTGGCACCGGTACTGACCCGGCCCAGGTCGCTGTTCAGGAAGAAGTTGTAAGCGACTTCAACGCTTCCCAGGATGACGTCGAACTCGTGCTCGAGATTGTTCCTAACGACGCCTCTCGTGACACGCTTTCCACCCAGATCGCTTCCGGCGCTGGCCCCGATATCGTTGGCCCAGTCGGTTGGGGTGG
>CAZJYB010000256.1:0-3754 GCA_964549865.1 uncultured Anaerolineaceae bacterium | reverse complement strand
GTGAGACTCCCCCACCGACATATTATCGCCTGTTCCCCGGCAACGAAGTACGGCTGCGCTACGCGTACTTCATCAAATGCACACACGTCGTCAAGGACGACAAAGGCGAAGTGGTCGAAGTGCACTGCACGTACGACCCGACCACGCGCGGCGGCGACTCGGCAGACGGCCGCAAGGTGAAATCCACGATCCATTGGCTTTCTGCACAGCATGCACAGCAGGCGGAGATCCGCATCTACGATCGTTTATTTACAAAAGAAGATCCCGAAGAAGGCGAAGAGGGATTCATCACCTGTTTGAACCCGAATTCATTGCAGACGCTCATAGGCTATGCGGAACCGCTGCTTGCATCCCCCGAAGCCGGTACACGTTATCAATTCGAACGCCAGGGATATTTCTGCGTCGACCCGCATTCGAAACCCGCGAAACCCGTATTCAACCTGACCGTGAATTTAAAAGATGCGTGGGCGAAGATCGATAAGAAGACCCCACCCCGTCCTTGATGTCGTTGCGAGGAGCCGCTGGTCGAGTAGCTCGAAGGGCATATCGAGACCGAGGCGACGAAGCAATCTCAAACTTATGAGCGGGGTTGCTTCGCACAGTGCGCTCGCAACGACATCAAACACTCTGCATGCGCTCATCGACGCGCTGCAAAAGAAAACGCTGCATGGCAAACAAATAATCGTCGTCGCGCACGCGCGTTTCCCAGACCGTCCGAATATGATTCTTTAGACCCTCGAAATCGCCGCGCGTGGAGCACATGCGCATATAGGCATCCCAGGCATCCATGTTCTGCGGCTCCATGCGCAGGATCTCGTCCAGGATCAGCTGGGCTTCCTCAAAATGCCGTATTCGGATCAAACCATTCGCCTGATCCAACAATTCCCAAATCTTTGCCATACACTGGCTCCTTGTTTTGAATATGACGGTATCATACCCAGCCCGTACTGAACGAGGTAGCCAGGCAACTACCCGATTGCACTACTCATTTTTATCCACTTTGAAAGGCACTATTTTTACTCGCGCTCACGGTAGAATACGGTTATGACCAAAGAAGGAATGCTCACCGGAAAGATCCTTAAACTTCATGGCTGGCCAGACGGAAAGATCGTCGGGTTGGCAAAGGAAGTTGGAGAACAGCTCGCAGCCCAGGGCCTGGACCGCGCGACAGTGCTCGCGCGACTGGATGCTGTTCGGCAGGGCCCGGGCAATTTCCTCGCCGATGAATTGACCGCAGAGCTGGCGCGCGAGTGCATCCGCATTTCGAAAAGGGGCGAAGCACCGCAGAACGAATTACGTGCAGACGTGCTCCCATACCCCATCTGGGGCAGGGAAAATATCGAGGCAGGTTCCATCGCACAAATGGACAATGCCATGCGCCTGCCTGTAAGTGTAGCCGGCGCGTTGATGCCTGATGCACACGTGGGTTATGGACTCCCCATTGGCGGTGTACTTGCAACCGAGAACACGGTCATTCCATATGCCGTGGGCGTGGACATTGCCTGCCGCATGCGGCTTTCCATTTATGAAGTCTCACCGCATTTGCTGGGGCAGAAAAAGGGAATGTTCGAAGATTCACTATGGGAGCAGACATCTTTTGGCATCGGCGCGCAATGGAAAGGCGCCCGTCGCGCAAATCATCAGGTATTGGACGACTCTGCATGGAACGCAACGCGTTTGCTGAAGACCCTGCAGGATAACGCCGCACGTCAATTGGGCACAAGCGGCACGGGCAATCATTTTGTGGAATGGGGAGTCTTTCGCCTCGATGAAGATGCCTTCGGCCTGAAAGCGGGTGAATATCTTGCGCTGCTTTCACACAGCGGGTCACGCAGTGTGGGCTTCAAGATCGCAGACCGTTACAGCAAGCTTGCCATGGAAAAGCACCCAGACCTCGACAAAGCCGTGAAGCATCTGGCCTGGCTCTCCATGGATTCCGAAGAGGGACTGGAATACTGGCTCTCGATGGAATTGGCGGGGCGTTTTGCTTCGGCGAACCATTATGTGATCCATCACCGCGTGGCCGGAGCGATCGGCCTCAAGGAAACCGCGGTCGTGGAGAATCATCACAACTTCGCCTGGAAAGAACGGCTCGCGGACGGAAGGGATGTGATCGTGCATCGCAAGGGAGCCACACCGGCCGGCGCGGGCGTACTGGGTGTGATTCCCGGCTCGATGGGAGATGCCGGCTATGTGGTACGCGGCAAAGGGGTGCCCGAGTCTCTCGAATCCGCGTCGCACGGGGCAGGCCGGCTAATGAGCCGCAAGGCCGCGCTGAACTCAATCAGCAGATCTGCACGGGACGAGTATCTCAAGGAACACGGGGTCACTTTATTGGGCGGCGGGTTGGACGAATCTCCACAGGCCTATAAACCCATCGAAAGCATCATCGCCGCGCAGACCGATCTCGTGGAGATCCTTGGGAAGTTCACACCGCGTATCGTGCGCATGGCCGATGAGCCAGGCGATATATAAAATTAACGTAAAAGAGACAGCCGCTAAAAAGTGGCTGTCTCTTTTTGAGCATGTATTCTATTCCACTGTGATCGTGACGCTTTCGATCACGTCGCCGGTATAGTCCGGGAATTGCTCCGGGTCGCGCGGCGTGAGGTCATTGACCACATCCATGCCGCTGATCACCTGACCGAAGATGGTATAGCCGCCATTGAGGTGCGGAACGGGGCCGAACGTGATGAAGAACTGGCTTCCGTTCGTATCACGCCCTGCATTGGCCATCGCCACCACTCCGGCTTTATCGAAGGTCAGGTCGCTGTCTTCGTTCACGAATTCATAGCCGGGCCCACCCATGCCGGTGCCTTGCGGGTCACCGCCCTGTGCCTATGAAACCATCGAGTACGCGATGGAACGTGACGCCATTGAAGAATCCCTTGCAGGCGAGGAACACGAAACTATTGACGGTGATGGGCGCCTTATCGGCATGCAGCTCCACCACGAATTCCCCACCCTTTGCCATTTTGAACGTCGCAAGGTATTTACTTGCAGTGTCGATCAACTGCGGCGGTGCGGAGGTATATTGCGCAGCTGCAGGAACAGTGTCAAAGGCGCCGCAGGCAGGGCTGTCGCTCGCAGCCGGGGCAACTGCCTGGGCTGGCTGAACCGGTTCATTGGTCGCGCGAGGCGAGCACGCCGTCCACAAGAAGGCGGCGATCAAAAGCAATCCAAATCGAAATTTGTTTTTTACGAACATCCGTGGTCTCTCCTGGGTGAATTTTGCCAAGCATACCATATAAGCCTACCGCAAGGACTTCAGATACAGGTCTTCCACTTTTTTTCTGGCCCAGGAAGTCCTTCTTAAGAACTTCAGGCTGGACTTGATGCTTGGGTCATCGGTAAAACATTTGATCGCGATACGCCTGCCCAATTCCTCCCAGCCATATCCTTCCACCAAACGGTTAAGGATCGTTTCCAGCGTGACCCCATGCAACGGATCATTGGGCTTTTCGAAGGTCATTTCTTGAGTGTTTCAAGCAGGGCAGGCAATTGCCCGATGTGTTCAAGTGAATAAAAACCGCGGTGATCTGTGACCGGTACATCTGCAACCTCATGCAGCCAGGTGGTCTCATATGGAATATACACCGCGCTGCCACCCAACTCAAGGATCGGCAGGATGTCTGACTTAAGCGAGTTTCCGATCATCAGAAATCGTTCGGGCAGGATGGAATATCGTTTCAACACACGTTCGTAGCTCTCGCGCGTCTTCGGCTTCTTGTCGCCGATGGTCGTCAACCACTTG
>CAZJYB010000255.1:0-3798 GCA_964549865.1 uncultured Anaerolineaceae bacterium | reverse complement strand
AATGCATTTTCTTCGACGGTCGCTCTGCGCGGGATGATTTGGCTGTTTCTGCGCGCCGCAGCAGGGACGTCACCCGCGCGACCAATTCCGCGGCCTCGAACGGCTTTGTAAGGTGATCATCGGCCCCGGCTTCAAAAGATTTGAGCTTGTCCTGCAAGCCAGATTGCGCAGTTAATACAAGGATCGGGATCGAGGAAAACTGAGCCTCGCGCCTTAAAAGACGCGTGACCTCATACCCATTAATCTCCGGCATCATCACATCGGTAATGATCACATCCGGCTTGATATTACGCGCCTTCGCCACCCCATCCTTTCCGTTCTCGGCATAGTGCAGTTCACATTTGAGAGGCTCGAGCGCATGTGCAACCAGTTGATGGTTGATGGGTTCGTCGTCGATAAAAAGTACGCGGGTCATGATGATCTCCCTTTCCTACAGCATTTCACCAAGATACTCGATCAACCTGCGCACTTCTACATCGAGCTGTGCGACGAGCGCCGGTGCCTCGGTGAGGTCCTCACGTTTCCCCAACTCTTCCAGTTTGAGGGCAAGGTCTGCAATGGGTTCGGCACTGAAGTTAAGCGAGATCCCCTTGAGGTTGTGAGCCAGCCGGCCCAGACCGATCGCGTCTCCCTGATCCAAAGCGACATGGATCGCTTCAAGACGGCCCGGCAGATGCACCTTGAATTCCAACAGCATGGTGTTCATGAAATCGCGGTCACCATCGAACAAACGATGGAGCGCAGCATCGAAATTGATGGGAAGCGCCGCAGGGGATGATTCGGCCGGGGAAACAGCAACAGCCTCTTTTGTCACGCGCGAGGCGGGTGCTGCAGACTCTCCGAAGAGTCCTTCATCGATCGTCCCTTCGAAAACATCGGCATGGGACGAATAATCCTGCGTGAGTTCGGCGGTGTTTTCATTTTCAGACATGGAATTTTGAGTCCAGCGCTCGATAACGTTAAACAACACGCGCGGCTGTAGCGGCTTGGTAATGTAATCATCCATCCCCGCGTCGAGACAGCGTTCGCGGTCACCGGGCATGGCATGTGCGGTCATGGCGATGATCGGAATATGCCGGCCGTTTTCCTGTTCCCATGTTCGAATGCGGCGCGTGGCTTCGATGCCGTCCATCTCGGGCATTTGAACATCCATGAGCACGGCACTGTACTGGTTGGTCTGCACTTTTTCGAGAGCCTGCACACCTGTTTCCACCGCATCCACCGAGTAACCTGCTTTTTGCAAAAGGATGACTGCCAGTTTCTGATTGATTGGGTTATCTTCAGCCAGCAGAAGGCGCAGGCTGAATTTTCTTTGCTCTGAAAGTAGATGACGCGTGATCAGGCTTGGCGGCTGGTCTTCGTTGCGGCCCAGCACTGCGATAACAGCATCAAACAACATTTTCTGTTTTACGGGTTTGAGCAGGTAGCCAGAGCAACCGAGCGCTTCGAGGCGAACAGCATCTCCGCGCTGCCCCATCGAGGTGAGGATCAGGATCTTGACATCTTTGACTGCCGGGTCATTCTTGATCGCGCGGGCGGTCTGTTCTCCGTCCATGCCCGGCATTTGCATATCGAGCAGGACGACATGATAAGGATCGCCGCTGCGATGTGCGTTGCGAAGACTCTCGAGGGCTTTTGCACCGCTGGAAACAGCATCCACCCGAGAGCCAAGTAGCTTTACATTCTTTGTGAGCACCATGCGATTGGTCTGGTTATCGTCCACAACCAGGATGCGCGCCTGAGCGAGATTCACCGGCCCAAGTGTGAGTGGAGCCGTATAACCGCGTTTTTCGGGAGGCTGTTTCTCAAATTTGATATCGAACCAAAAAGTGGTTCCAATGCCTGGCGTGCTTTCAAGGCCAATGATACCTCCCATTGCTTCAACCAATTGCTTGCAAATCGTCAGACCCAATCCCGTGCCGCCATAGGTGCGCGTGGTGGATCCATCCGCTTGTGTAAATCGTTCAAATACTGCACCCTGACGCTGATCAGGAATGCCAATGCCGGTATCCTGCACCGAAAAGTGCACGGTAATGTGTCCATCTGCCTCTTCAATCGGTTCGGCGCGGATGACGATCTCCCCTTGATGAGTGAACTTAATCGCATTCCCAAGGAGGTTGACCAATATCTGTCTTAATCGACCCGGGTCACCGCGCAAGTTGGATGACAGGTCTGGGTCAATAAGACAAGCTATTTCAAGTCCCTTATCCTGCGCACGCTTGGCCAGTGTATAAGCCACATCTTCGACCGCATTACGCAGGCTGAAATTGATCGATTCGAGGTCGAGCCGGCCGGCTTCGATCTTGGAGTAATCAAGAATATCATTGAGCAGGGACAGGAGCGCTTCTGCGCTGTGCAAGGAAGTTTGCAGATAATCAGTCTGCTCAGGAGTAAGCTGGGTATCGAGCGCCAGTTCAAGCATACCCATTACACCATTCATTGGGGTGCGGATCTCATGACTCATGTTCGCCAGGAAATCACTCTTGGCGCGATTGGCTTTTTCTGCCTCCTGGACCAGTCGCGCCCCCTTCAAACCGCCGCTGATACTCTCGCGCAAACCGATATGCAGATTGACCTGCTGCAACGAAGCGCCCAATCCGAATACGACAAACCCAAAACATTCATCGCGGAAATGTAACGATTCCATGACCAGGCGGCGGGGCAGCAGTGATGATACAAGGCTGCGAACCAGGGATTGCGGGGTGAGGAACTGCCCCTCGCCTTTATCCAGCTTAAGTCTTTCCCCGCCTTCGTATCGTAAAATCAAATGTGTTGGCCCGTCAATATTTTTAGGGTTATCGTATACACCCACGTAACAATCGAGGATTCCCAACTCAGGCATGGCGCCGGCCAGCACATCCATCAAAACATCCTGGTCGAAGGTTGTGATTAAATCCCGCTTAATCCATTGATAGGAATTATTCTCTTCATGCTTTCGGACACTGCTAATGGCGCGTCCTTGCAGTAATCGTTCGGATGCCAATCCATGGCCAGCCTGGAAGAGCGTCTCTGCTTTGAGCAACATGCTTGGTTCTTCGCCTAAAAACGGCAGGAGCTCTTGCTGCATCAATGAAAGCAGTATATGCCAATCCATCAGGCGATTTTCCGGCACGGCCGTCTCTCGGATCGCATTTTCCAATGTCGGTAGAAATATCCCTATCGCCTGCTTGAAATCATTCGACTGCAAGTCATCCACAAAGGTCTGCATCAATCGATCATATTGACCTACAATGACTTCCGAGATTTCATCTGTCGACTGACTCATTTCAGGGAGAGTATTCTTTCTTTTCCTGGAAAATAACTGCCGAAGCGTACCGGTCTTTCGCTTTATCGACAAATCCCCCAATGCCAATGTTTTCTGAATGGACGGGGAAACGCAACCGCAAGACTGTCTATATACTGCTTCGGTAGGCAGAACCACTGTATCCGGCACAGCCTCGCCTTTAATTTGCGAAAGTAACAATTCAACACATTTGTAGGCCTGTAGATATATCGGTTGACGCACAGTTGTCAGGGCTGGAGTTACTATTGATGCATCAACCGAGTCATCAAAACCGCTGAGCGCGACTTGTTCCGGAATTTTCACACCGCGCGACTGCAGATAATCCAGGATGCCGAGGGCCATTTGGTCATTCGATGCGACAATCGCGTCAACCTTCACCTGGCGTACATCCCACAATATTCGAACGGCTTCTTTTCCAGATCTATAGCTAAAATTCCCCAGCGTAACCAGGTCCGGATCAAAAGGCAGGTCGTATTGGGCTAATACATCTTTATAGACTGCAAATCGTTCCTCGG
>CAZJYB010000254.1:0-3823 GCA_964549865.1 uncultured Anaerolineaceae bacterium | reverse complement strand
CCGTTGGGCACCCTCCCCAAATACGACATTGAAAAATGGGTAGGGATGTAGTGTCCGCAGGTCGGATTTGGAGAGGGAGTGCTGGGCATTTTCTGTATAATGTACTTGGGTCCATGCCCGTCAGCCTGCCATGCTTCGCGAACGCAAACTGTTAGGCCAATCTGCCAGCCTGAACTGAAATGAGGTTGTCAACACATTGCTCCCACGAGGTGTTCATGCCTATCTCAGATGAATTCATCAATACGTTTTCTCGATTGATCACTGACCTTTATGAGCAGCTTCTGGTCAAGGACGTACCTGAAGACGCACTTTATCTTGGCTATTTAGATCAGGAAACTAAATTCGGCCTTAACGAAAAGGGTTATAGAATTTCCTACCTTGGTATCATTCGTCAAATTTTTGCTCTGCCGGAAATTGGCGAGAAGTGGTCAGATGACGGGCTAAAACAACTTGGGCACAAACTTCTCTTACAATTGGCCGAGCATAAATCCAATGCGCTCCCGCCACCAGACTTTGATAATATTACAAGGGAATGGCTTGCTCAGATCGATGTCAAATTCCAAAAGCATATTTGTTACCTTCCTATTGCAGGATTATCTATAGAATCTCCAATTGAGATCGGCGATGTAAAATTCCTACCGCTGGACATTGATTTACCTGAATTGAAAGAAGAACTTACAAGCTTACATTTGAAAAAACTTGACTCCTTTCGGAATTGCTTATCTTCTTCAAACGTGATTGCCGAGTGGAGAAGGGCGGCCGAAATACATCGGCAACGAACCCATACTGCACTAAATGTTCTTAGGTATATGTCCTCTCTTGTATATCACGACCAACCCACAAAACATATTTATGTTGCAGGGCGAGACCCTAGCCGTGTTTCGTACACTATCACAGTAGACGAGGAGGGAAAGATAGGTAAGGTAGGGGCCTCTGAATTCACTCCCGCGCCATTGCGAATTGACACAGAATTCATGGAATTCGCTAATTTCTACGGTTTCGAGTACATCCTATCACTCATTGACTTTTTGTCGCCAACCGAAATCGAAGGGTCATTTCTTACAGCTATTCAGTGGTACGGCGAGGCAACCCAGGAACTCATTCCCTTGATTTCATTTGTAAAGTACTATGTCTCAATTGAAGCTGCTCTCAAGAAGGAGAATGAAAGAGCAAAAACTGTTCTTCCCCGACGGATAAGCGTACTTCTTGCGCCTGGGGCCAAAGATCGTCAACGAGAACTGGAAAAAGATCTTGGCGACATGATTGATGAGAGGAACGCCGTCCTTCATTCGGGGAAACCAAGGCACTCTAATCCCGAATATTTAGCGTGGTCTGGGCAAATAATAGCTCGACAGGTTTTGCATCAACTCCGATTTAAGATCAAGGACAAAACATTTCAAACTAAAGACGATGTTATTCACTGGGTTGAAGATCAATATTCCAAGCACCTGATATAAATGAACAGAATGAGCGGCCTAACAAAGCGTCCTGGGCGAACGCCAGACAGGCTGGCTTCGAGTTTATACTGCTCAGCCCCACCCGTCCTTCGGACACCCTCCCCAAAGTACGACATCTAAATATTGGTTGGGATTTGCTGTCCATCGGTCGTATTTGGAGAGGGAAGTGCTGGGCATTTTTCTGTATAATGAGTATTGTCCACGCCCGCCCCAGCGCCATGCTACGCGAACGCAAACCGTTGGGCAGCTTCTAGATGATCTTTAGGAGTAAGAAGTATGGCTACTCTCCATTTGATGGTTGGGCTTCCTTGTTCAGGGAAAACAACGCTAGCACATAAGCTTGAACATGAATTGCCGGCGCTTCGATTGAACCTTGATGAGTGGCACATACGCCTTTTTGGTCAAGATGCAGAAGAACCAGAACACGATGCTCGGCATAGCCTAATCGAGGCTGGACTCTGGAATATAGCTAGTAGGGCGCTGGAATTGGGAACGAATGTTATCCTCGATTACGGTTTGTGGGCGCGAGAAGAACGCGAAGATTATCGGTTGCGTGCGAAGCAGCTTGGGGCTAGTAGCGAAGTACACTATCTAGATGTGCCGGAGAATGAGTTATTGAAGCGGCTTGAGAAAAGGAATTCGCGGCCTTCACAGGAAAGTTTTCTTATTTCCGAGGAAGCGATGAAGCCCTGGATTGCTTTCTTCCAAAAGCCGACACTTGATGAGCTTGAGCGAAGAGAGTAAAAGAAAATGTCAACGCTGCCCAACACAGCGTGCAGCGGATTTTTGGGAGTCTGCGCGATTTTCAAGCAGTTTCCCAGCTTCGAGTTTTTTCTGCTCTCAAGCAGAGTCCACGCCCCAGCGTCATGCTTCGCGATCCCACTCGGGCAGATCACCCTCGGGGACGATGTCGAAAAGCGCTGGGAGCTTCGCTGAAAAGCAAAACAAACGCATCCAGGAAAGTGCAGTTTTTTTAGCAAGGTATGATTATCTTATGAAAGATTCTGTCCAGAAAACACCAAGACAAATGTCCATTGAAAACGGTGAGCAAATTGTCATCACCATTATGGCTTATTTTGTTTTATTCGAAGTATTTACTTTAGTGGTCAAAATAATAAATAGACAAGTCATCACTATTGTTGACGTAATCCGAATAATACTAACAATTGTTTCGTGTGTTTATCTCTACAAGGGACGAAATTGGGCGAAAATTTTCTTAACACTCGGCGCAATGTTGGGAGTGTTCGTCGGAGTGCGTTTTGTACTTCTTGCAATAGGGGAACCAGTTTTTTCTGACTTCAATTTGATTCTGTTTTCGGCAATGGCAATACTTGATTCTGTAGCAGCATATTATTTGATTTTCTCAAGTGATGTTGATGCGTTTATGAAAAGTCGTAAAGCATAGGATTTTTTGAGCAGTTTTCTAACTTCGAGTTTATACTGCTCCCGACCCACCCGCCTTCGACACCCCTCCCCACCGTCCGTGCCGCGAGCAGCGCCACAGCGGTGCGAGACGGCAAATACGACATTGAAAAATGGGTAGGGATGTAGTGTCCGCAGTTCGGATTTGGGGAGGTGCAGGCATTTTCTGTATAATGAGTATGGTCCACGCTAGCAATCCGTTATTACACTGCTCACCAGCGGGTAAGGCAAACCGTTGGCACGCATACAGCAAAACATATGACACAAGGTTTACTCAGATTCTTAAAAACTCAGTAGTGGAAGATGAAACGTCTAAACGCACCATTATTATTTTTGCTTTTTCTTTATACGGCTTGCGGATTAATGCCAAGCACAAATACTAAGCCCGTTATCACAATTGAGGATGCAATTGAACGAGGTTTTCCGATTTACCTGCCATCAAATAACGCTCTCCAGTCAACGGGGATTGCAAATTCACCTACAATCACAGTAAACACACAAGGTAGAAATTGCACATATCTATCCATCGACTTCCCTTATGAAAACAAACCTCAAAGCCAAGACGATGAGAAGCCTGCAATAAGAATGCTAGTGTCAGATGGTTGTGCCTATCCAGCATGGCAAGGTTATCAGACAGAACTAAGTTGGGCATTAGAAGGAAAAGCAATACGGGTAGGAGATGATTATGTCGACGAGTTACCTCCAATTATCCTTTTTGAAGAGCCTGCTCAGCATTTCCAATATGTTGTTTTTTCTGAAGAATCACTGGATAACACAATGAAATTGTTAGAGTCGATGAATTTGTTCGTCATACAATAATGAACATTTCAAATTCAAACCGCAGGCTAACCAAGCGTTCTGGGCGAACGCCAGATGGGCTGGCTTCGAGTTTATACTGCTCTCGCCCCACCCGCCTTCGGCATGCTTCGCGATCCCCAAATACG
>CAZJYB010000253.1:0-3868 GCA_964549865.1 uncultured Anaerolineaceae bacterium | reverse complement strand
CTTGTCTTTCCTCGAAAGATCAGAGACTTGACGATCTGCCCGAGCTCGCAGCCCGCGCGATCTGCCGCTTCCTGCGCGGTACGTGTGGATTCGCTGTGCTCGATCACCGTATAGGGATAACCAAGGGAGTTGATCAGGTCTTGTATCTTTTGTGCGGAGGGAGAGAGTTGAGTCATGTACTGATTATAGTGGATTTATACTTTACAATTATCTTATGCCTACCTAGGAAGAAATCTACAAAACAGAAGGAGATCGATATGAGGCGCTGATCGCCCGGGAAGACCATCAGGGCAATATCCTGCGGGTCGTGCGCGAGATCATTGCCCTCGAAAATCGCGCGGTGATCGATAGTGGCGCTGGGACAGGGCGCCTGGCTTGCCTGCTCGCTCCTCATGTTTCTGAAATTCGCGCATTTGATGTTTCGGAGGAAATGCTGCGCGTATGTCGAGCGAAACTCGTGCAAAGTGGGTTGAACAACTGGCAGGTGAATGTGGCCGATCATCGTCAACTGCCCGTGGGAGATCATTCTGCAGACCTGCTTGTCTCCGGCTGGAGCGTGAGTTATCTTGCGACTTGGAATCCGGGCTCATGGCGCGCTGAACTGGAAAAATGGATGAGCGAGATGAAGCGCGTCCTGCGGCCCGGCAGTTTTATCATCCTGTTCGAATCGTTGGGTACGGGGAATGAGTTGCCCCTGCGGTTGGAACACCTTGAAAACCTTTATGCCTGGCTTGATGAAGCTGGCTTCCAAAATAAATGGATCCGCACGGATTATGAATTCGACTCGCTTGAAGAGGCGGAGCATCTTTCGCGTTTCTTTTTTGGCGACGAATTGGCGGATAAGGTCAGACAAAACAACTGGGTCATTCTGCCCGAATGCAGCGGTGTATGGTGGAAGCAAATCTAAAGAACAAGCCCATCTCATTTGAAATGGGCTTGTTCTTTAGTTACCCTTGTTTCTGGAAGCCGTTCTTGAGCGCCATGACAAGGCCGATCAATATTAGCAAAATGCTTGCACCTGCAAAGAGCCATTTGGTCGTGGTCAACAGGATGAGAATCCATGCAAGTGCCACAGGCTGAGACGGGTAAATTGATACCAATATAACGATAAAGATATTCTCCAACAGGTCGAAGATCCAGGCGCCCACGGGCATGATATTCAGTTTCCGCATGGAACTATCAGGCGCATAGGCGCGTTGGAACAACCATGAGATCAATAGCCCGAAGAAAAATAAATACACAAGGGGATAAACAATATCCACAGTGAGTTCCACGCTGCGATAGAACGGGCGGCCAAACTCGCCGTATCTTTCGATCATGCCAAAGATCTTTTGCGGGGTTGCGAAGACCATCAGGTCCAGGGGTTGAACGCCGCCCTGCTCATCCTGCATCAACCTCTGGACGAGCGGAAGTAAAAAACCGGCGAAGAACCCATCCAGAAGGAACAGAACGAAGATAAGCCAGCCTTTTGTCCGTTTGTAAAAACGATCAGATAAATTGTTAAGCATGCTGTCTCCTGTATTGGTTTTGTCATAAGAGCACTAGAACATTCCAATGGCGGCAGACCCTGTGGCTTGTGTATCACTTCATCAGTGCATTTGTGTTGAACAGGGCATCCTCCACTCGGTTTTTGTGCTGGCCGTGCATGGGCATGGATTCCATTTCCTGCAGCGAAAAATAACCATGTGCGGTGGTCTCATCGCTTAATCCTAATTCCCCTGTTACGACCTGCGCTTCAAAGCTTAGTACCACCATGAAAACCTTGTTCCCATCGGGGTATACAACCAGTTGGTCTGGATTGCTATACACCCCGGTCAAGCGCGTCGCGCGGACCTGGAGGCCGGTTTCCTCCCAAACCTCTCTTTCACACGCTTCTGCGGCGCTTTCGCCAGATTCCATATGGCCGCCTGGGAGGCACCAATGGCCGTTGTCTGCGCGCTGGGTAAGCAGTACTTTTTCGCGTTTTTCATCAAATATGATCGCGCTGCAGCCAATTCGAAGCTCGCCTTCCCTGCCCAATCGGGGTCCATATAGTACTTGTGTCGGCATGCTTCCTCTTTTCCTGAGTAATTGGCACGAGTATAATGCCAGTTATAAAATTTTCATTTCGGCGAAAGGAAAAATGATGAAAAATACGCGCGCGATCCTGTTCCCTGCGATCATTTTGACGGCAAGCATGCTGGCTTGCTCTGCCCTCTCCAATTTTGTTTCCACACCCACGCCCATGCCAACACCCACGTTACTTCCATCTCCCACTCCGATCCCGGATGCTGCATTGTTCGAGGAAACTGAATTTGATCGCGCAAGTTGTTTCGAAGCCGGCGGCACGGAGGATGTTGAACGGTTCGTGGAGGGCGGTCAGTTCCATATGAAGATCAACAGCCCGAACCTGATTGCCTGGACAGTTTGCGATAACAAGCCTTTTTCTGATTTTGTCCTTGAAGCGGACGCAACCCATGTAGAAGGCCCGGATGCCAACGCTTTTGGGTTGATCTTCCGGTTCAATCAGAGCACGGATGAATTCTACAATTTTTCAATCGGTGCGGATGGATATTATGTACTGACCCTCGATGGGCTTAATTACACCGAGCCTCAATTCATTATCGAGTGGAATACCTCTCCCGAGATCACGCTCGGCAAGGAAACAAATCATCTCAAGGTCGTTGTGGTTGGTGACAAGATCGAATATTTTGTTAACGATGAACTGGTTGGAGAAGCCTTCGATGCAACCCTGGTTTCCGGCGATGTTGGTTTCTTTGTCAGCTCCTTCGATGAGGGCGGCGTGCACGTTTCCTTCGATAATTTGAAGGTCAGCGAACCTTGATCTTGAATCATAAAAGAAGGGCGCATTTGCGCCCTTCTTTTATTTTACAAAGTTTCCGCTTCTTAGATCTGCTATCGCCTGTTGGATCTCCTCAACGGTGTTCATGACAAATGGCCCGTAGGGGACGATCGGTTCCTTGAACGGCGCGCCGGCGATCAGCATGAATTGCATGCCCGATTCAGACTTAACCTCGATCCCGTCTCCATCATCGTTGAACACGGCCATACTGACGGATTCCACGACTTCACCGCCCAATTCCCCGGCACCCTCAAAAACATACGCGAGCGTGGTGTGCCCGCGCGGGATGGGATAAATAAAACTCGAACCGGGAGCCAGCCGGACGTCCATGTAAAGAGGCGAGGCGGCGATATCTGCGACAGGGCCGCGAATCCCATCCAGCTCTCCGGCAACCAATCGAATGGTGGCGCCGTCCTTTTGAATGACCGGGATATCCGAGGAACTAACCTCCTGATAACGCGGCTGCCCCATCTTTTGCGCGGCCGGCAGATTGACCCAAAGTTGGAAGCCATAAATGCCGCCACTTTCACCTCGCCGCGGCATTTCTTCATGAAGAATGCCGCGGCCGGATGTCATCCATTGCACATCGCCAGGGCCGATCATGCCTGAATTACCCAGGCTGTCGC
Organism: uncultured Anaerolineaceae bacterium; assembly: GCA_964549865.1. Classification (GTDB taxonomy): domain Bacteria; phylum Chloroflexota; class Anaerolineae; order Anaerolineales; family Villigracilaceae; genus Villigracilis. Next base: position 400 of record CAZJYB010000253.1, on the reverse strand, counting down.
GATGGTTTACAGAACCGTCCAGCATATAGGTGACGGTTTCAATGCCGCGGTGCGGATGCATGGGGAAGCCGCGAAGGGGGCCTTCCAATGGGTCGTTAAAGGCGAAGTGATCGAAGAGCAGGAAGGGATCATGTTCGTTGCTTTTGTGAGGAGAAACAGAACGTCGCAACAGAACTCCCGCGCCTTCCATAACATGTTGAGGTTCGATGGTTTTTGAGATGGTTCTTAAACTTTTCATGTGAGAAGGATGAGATGTGCAGATCGGATATTACTTTCGATGGTTTATTTTTCTTGTATACAAGTATATTAGACATTATTGGTAATTAGAAAAAACGTCCCGAAGGTTGTTGTCAGAAGCTTAAATTACTCGAAATAAACCTTCGGGACGGTGCTTGTGTGT
>CAZJYB010000252.1:0-3888 GCA_964549865.1 uncultured Anaerolineaceae bacterium | reverse complement strand
GATCTATGGCAACCATAAGAATCGTGGGACCAGTTGGGAAATCCGATGGAATCTGGAATGTAAGAGAGGTCGGTGAAATCACAGTCAACGATTTAACACGTCTACCCATTGGAGACCCCTTTACCATAGTAAAAAAAACGATGCAATCCTCGGTGAAATTTGAGCCTTCCACTGTCACGGTGTCGCCGGGGCTGACGGTATTGGGGGTGATGCTTGAGGTAACTGGCAACGATAACATTGGATTAGGCGCAGCAGAGCAGCCAGCGAGGAGGAGAATGCCGAATGCACATGCCCACAGAGCAGTCTTACGAACATTGCTGTTGGTTCTCATGCGATTGGGTACTGATGATAACTCGTTGGTCATATTTATAGTGATGGAGGGACTGAAAAGCAGGATACGGCATTTTGCCGCGACCCAACAGGAGACTTGATGGCGGAAAATTTGTTATACCAAAAAACATCGTGAAGTACGATTCTGAGGAGTACAAGAGTCCACCTTAACTTTTCCTCAAGCAGAAGCCATTGCGTTTCAGCGTTGCACAGCCCTGGAGGTACACTCGTTTGTCGAATCGTTGGTGATATGCTTGCATAACCGTTGCGCGGGCGTAGCTTCCGCATATGCACTCCGTTTCACCCACTATCAGCAAGCACCGCTTCCTGGTTTCGGCAATCTCCTGTATGGCGATTCTCGCGACGATAGTCCTGGGCGTGGTACAGGCACCGGATGCGCAAGCAGCACTCGTCGGGCCGTTGGCTGGGAAGTCTCCCGGAACGATGGATGAGGCCAGCCAGCCAACCGTTGAACCCGGTTTGGTGACGATCACTTGGCATGAGATCTATACCAACACTCCAAGCTCGTACCAGCTCGACGTGTTTGATTTTGGCATCAACAACTATCTGCCTTCCCTTCCGCTCACCAAAAACACATCGATGCAGATCACCCTCCCCCCGGGAGGTTCCTACCGCTGGGACGTTAGCGCATGCATGGATAACGGAACGGGGTGCGGAGGGCGCGAGAATTGGCTCTTTTTCAGGACGGCTGGCACCGCCTCTGTGCAGGCATCATCCTCGCAGCAATCCTCGGCTTGCGATACGAGCTGGCAATGTTCCTGGGGCACCTGCATCAACGGACGACAAGCGCTCGAGTGTCACGATCGGAATCAATGCCCAGGTGCTCCCGACAAACCGGATGACGTCCGGAACTGCGATTCCGCGGCTGCCCAGCCTTTATCATCGTCTTCCCAAGCGAGGGCTCCATCGTCATCCTCTTCGTCACGGCCATTGGTGCGAGCCTCGCCGTCTCCTCTTCCACGGCTCATGTCGAGTTCGTCTGCTCGTAATAGGCAGCAGGTGAAAGGAGCGACAAGTACCAAGCCACTTGAACCCTTCATAAAGCTAATAGAACCATTGATTCAGTCAGTCAACGCACTAAATGCACCGATGCCAATTCCCATAATCCAAGGCAATCTGTCCCCAAATGTGGCCGCTCCTGGCACCGCGGTTACGATCAAAGGAAAGAATTTCCTGCCGGAGCAGGCACTCTTTCCCACGAAAGTGTTGTTTTTCTTTGGGGGTGTCAACGCCAAAACGAGGGAGGCGCAGATTATCTCAATACATGATTCTGAGATTGTCGTGACAGTCCCTGTTGGAACCGGTAAAGCAAGCGTTTTTGTCGATGGGCCTGGTGGGAAGAGTAAAGCCGTACCATTTACGTATGCGCTTCCGGTCATTGATACCACGAATTGTGAGGTTCCGATAACGAATCCTGCAGACCCAAAAGGATTAATTGTTATTACACATGGCTTGGATGACAATGCAAACTCAAGGTGGATTTTTGATATGAGGAAAGCAATTACTGACAAAGTTGATCAAAAAAAATGGGATATCATGACGTGTGATTGGAGTAAAGATGCGGCTCTGGGCAGGGCACGTACCATAGCGGATTTGGGGGCATCTGCAATTTTTAACAGAGCAGACGAACATGGCCGGATTCTAGGTGGGAAAATTGCTACGAGGAATTATAATCAATTCCATTTCATCGCTCACAGTGCGGGGACTATCCTCATCCAGTCGGCAATGTCAGAGGTGAGGTATCAGCTCACTCGCGCACATAAACCCGTCAAAACCTACATGACATTTCTTGATGCGTATGCCCCCGATGGATTGGATAGTCTCTACGGCATGGGCGCAGACTATGCCGAGCAATATTTCGACACGCGTCGTGTCGGGGTTTGGTGGCGCGACTTTACAAACACCAAACTGCGCTATGCCTACAATTTTGATGTTACTCAACAGGCTCCGCCGGGAAGCAATAATTTGAGTGGAGCTGCTTCGCATGGGTGGCCGATCGATTGGTATATTAAAAGCATACAACAGTCGAAAAGCTACGGGTTTTTATCGCCTGAAGACGCCAGGGCACACTTGCCCAAGCCAATGGCACCCGGCGAGCTTTACTCATTTCCACGCAAAACGAAGTAGTGAGAGTCTTTTCAAAAAGAAGAACAGAGCCTTAGTATTCAGATCATCTTCCAATCTTCCACACTTAAACTATGAGCAACACTTGTAAAAAATGCAGAGCCACAAACGCCGAAGATGCGCGTTTCTGCGCTACATGCGGCACCTCACTTAATTCAGGTGAAGGAACCAAGGAAAGCACTCCTTCGATCAAAGCCGAAATTGAATATGGATCACCATCCGCATCGGGAGGGATCGCCGTCTGGCGTCGTTTCAAAAAATTCAAACGTTTCTTGATGCCCATAGGACTTGTGGGTGCAGTGAGTGTCATCATCGGAATGATCATGGGCATTGCGGGATTTTCGACTGTTTTGCACCAAGTTTCAAATCCGTACCAGGGGGGTATATCCACTCTGTCGGCTGGTGGCGCCGGGATGGGATTCATGATCGCTGTTGTAGGTCTCAATGCCGTCATCGGTGTCTGCGTGTTGCGCCTGGTCATGTTCATCGGAGATAAACTGTTGGGCGAGAGTTAGTTGAAGATTAATTCCTTGATTACCCGCGATTAGTCCGGAGGCCCAGTACGCGACCCCGTAGAAAAGGATAGTAGATGGAAATAATTGATCAAGCATCCTTTATGCTAAGATGGAATAATGGAAGAACCAAAATCATTAGACAACCTTTTCAAAGAGAAAATATTTCGCATCCCCGATTATCAGCGGGGATATGCGTGGCAACCGGAGCAACTTAAAGACTTCTGGGAGGATCTGGTTAACCTCTCCGATGACCGCTCTCACTATACCGGGGTGCTCACGCTGAAACAGGTACCAACGATTGATGAAAGCGAGAAGGAGTATTGGCTCGTCGAGGATCATTCCTACAGGCTTTACCATGTTGTCGACGGCCAGCAACGACTGACCACGTTCATCATCTTCCTTCAGGCATTTGTGGAGTTCATCAAAGCGCTGCCAGAAAACAAAGATAAGGCAGACGATGCGATGTACATCACGGAAAGCCTCAGCGTGGCGGCGCTGCAGAGCAAATACCTGTTCAAGATCAAACCGACGGGCGATCAGTTCCGCACGTATAAGTTTGGCTATACGACGGATAACCCTAGCTACAATTACCTGCGATATAAGATCCTCGATGAACCTGGTGGCGGGTCGGTTCAGGAAACGTTTTACACACTCAACTTGAGTAACGCAAAACGCTATTTTACGGAGCAGTTCAGTGAGTTTTATAAGGAAGCGGGCCTTCCAGGATTGCAGGACATTTACAAGAAGGTAACGAAGCGGTTTCTCTTTAACGAATACATCATCAAGGATGATTTCGACGTCTTTGTCGCCTTCGAGACTATGAATAATCGGGGCAAAAAACTCTCGGATCTTGAGCTGCTTAAGAACCGCCTCATCTATCTGACGACGCTGTATTCCG
>CAZJYB010000251.1:0-3987 GCA_964549865.1 uncultured Anaerolineaceae bacterium | reverse complement strand
GCCCCACTGCATCTCGGCCTTGCACAACAGCTCGTAGGGTCGCAGGGCGAATCACTCACTTCTGCAAACGGTGGCAAGTTGGCTCGGAAAAGTCGTAAAATAGGAGCTACGGCAGGTTCCAAAGGGATAACAGGACTTTCACAATAGGATGGTGGATCGTAAGACAACCGAATGGACGGCTGGCACGATTTTCAGACATGATGGATAACTTCACTCACATGAATCTTACAGAAGCCCAGGCAGTGGAAATATGTAAGGCGCATCTGAGTCTTCATGATTCCATGTATAAAGTGCAACTAGGCATGGAAGATACAAGTCTTAAACGTTGGATCGATGCGCTAACTCGTTTGGAAAATGTTCACGGTAGCCAGGAACGATCGAACGCGGAATCTTTTGATCGCTTCGGGGATGTCAAGGTGATCGAATAAATGCAGCGCTGGCCAGTTTGGCCAGCGCTGCATTTATTCGATCACCTTGAATTGGCAGATGGGACTCTAGTTATTGTAGATGGCATTGATCAGTGAGCCATTGCCTGTATCACCGGAGAGTTCCCAGAAGAACGTACCTCCAAGGCCCTGGCTCCTCTTGTAGTTCATCTTGCCCGCGATCGTGCTCGGGGTGTCGTAGCTCCACCAGTTGCCGCCGCAGTAGGCATATGCAGTTCCTGCAACTGTGCCGGTCGATGGACAAGAGCTGACGAGTACCTTGTAGTCCTGGATGCCCTGTTCGTAGAGTCCCTGAGCGGGTCCGCTCGCGGGCTGGTTCAGACCACCATTGGTATTGGAGACTCCGGTCCAGCCGCGGCCGTAGAAGCCAATGCCCAGCAGCAATTTATTCGCGGGTACGCCCTTCTGCTTGTAAAGTTGAATCGCGTAATCGGAATAGAAATTAGGCTGTGGGATGCCGGCGTAGTTGTTCAACGGAGAGTGCGGGGCCGTTGGGCCGTCTGCATCGAACGCGCCGAAGAAGTCATAGGTCATCACGTTGTACCAGTTCACATATTGGGCTGCACCGCCGTAATCTGCTGCATTGATGTGGGCGTAGCCTGCGGGCACGGCCGCGGTCACCAGCTCGGAACCAAAGCGGTTACGCAGGGCTTGCATCAGGTTCCTGTAAGCCGCCGCGCCACTGGCATCACAAGTCAGACCGCACGCATTCGGATATTCCCAGTCGATATCAATACCGTCGAATACGCCGTTCCAGCGCGGATCGTGTAGCAGGTTGTAGCACGATTCGGCGAAGGCCGCGGGATTCGCTGCAGCCTGTGTGAAGCCGCCGGACCAGGTCCAGCCGCCGAACGACCACAAAACTTTGATGTTTGGATACAAGGCCTTCAACTGTTGAAGTTGATGGAAGCTGCCACGCAGCGAGCCCGCGTCCCAGCTATCGGATACACCGCTCACGCTCGAAGCAGCGTCGTAGAAACGATCGTAGTCCGCGTAGCTGTCGCCGATCACGCATTGACCGTTTGTAACATTGCCAAAGGCGTAGTTGATATGAGTCAACTTGGCGGCTGAGCCGCTGGTAACGATATTCTTGACATGGTAATTGCGACCATAGACGCCCCACTCTACGAAGTAGCCAAGGACCTTGCTGCCTCCTCCAGGACCCTGAGTGGGTGTGCGCGTGAAGGTGGCTGTGGGGCCGGGTGGCGTGTTGGTGCGCGTGGGTGTAGCCGATGCACCACCGCCGCAGGCGCCCATCGGGTTCCAGGGCTGGCCGCTTCCCGCAGGTCCACTGCTTGTGGCTGGGTCATTTCCCTGGGTCCAATAGGCGGCCCGGTAATTCTGACCGTTGCGGCTCACTTGTGCCCCACCGCTGTAGGCTGTGCCTGCATTCCAGGCTGCCCAGCAGGTTCCACCGCCACCCGTTGTAGGCGTACGGCTTGCGGTGGCTATCGGTCCACCGGGAGTGTTGGTGCGGGTGGAGGTATTGATCGGGCCGCTCACCCGCTGCCAGAGCGCCGGCGTATTAGGTGGCTCCCAGCCAACCAGGGAGGTGTGAGCCTGGAGATCCCGGTACGTGAGGCCATTGTAAGTAACCGTATCGTTAACGTTATACCAAACGTTAGGCGTCCAGGGTCCGCGGTCGGCGCTGACCGGTGCGGCACCAGCAGAAGTTACGAACACCAGGCTTAACAAAATAAAAACCATCATGGTAAGGTTTGCCAGTCGATGCATGTCATTCTCCTCTCAAAATCAGAAATTGGACGGATGATAGATTGGTCTCGTTCTCGAAAAACTCTGCCTGCCAGCACCTCCTGTAAAAGCAACGCGGAACACGGGATGTATTGCATTCATACAATACACGATGTCGCATCGGCAATGGGCTCAAGATCGAAGCAAATTACTCAAATGTGGCTCGAAAACAGTTCATTCGGTTTTCATATACAGATAACTCCGCGCCTGGTCGATACATGGCTCGGTCGTCACGACCGCACTCCGCTACGCTGCGCTACGCCCACTCGCTTCGCTCGGGATGCTGCGCGAGGGGACCTCGTGCAGGCGCGCAAATATCTCCCTGAGGAGGGCTTTTGCTTTTATGCCGTTTCCCAGGCCTTATACAAGTGCTTTGAGATAAGAACGGACAGGGTTGGAGAAGTGATGGTGATTGGCAGCGTCCCAATTAATCGACCAGGTCATTACCCCTCTGAGATAAGAATAGTTCGCAGAGCTTTGCCTGGTATACGCGCCCCCAAATGATTCGCCTTTTGTCAGATAATTCAGGGCCTTGTGCAGTTCGGACGGAGCAATATACCCATCGCTGACCGCGCTGGGGCACGCTGCCAGACCAATGACTATTTGCTCCGGCTTCAAGGGAGGAAAGATGTCCTCTGCGTCCCCCTGAACAGGAAAGCCCTTAAGCAGCATTTCGGCCATTGCAACCTGGAAGTCTGCTGTACCCGGCAGATAAGTGTTGCAATCCAGGGCCTCCAGCGCGCCTGAGTTATAGTGTTGGACCTGTAGATAGGTAAGTATGTCGCGTAGATCATGGATCAGCGGTAGATAAGATCCCGAGAGGTGATCGTAGGCGTTAAAACCTCCCTGAACGTTGATGATCTCAGGAGCCATGCTTAGGATGAAATCGGAGCCAAAATTGTTTCGGATGTCTCGAATCGCTGCGATCAGGTGCTTGATACCTGGAGAGGTCGGATTCTTGAAATCTGTATCGCCCTGATCGAGGATGACTTTTCCCTCCAGGTTTATGTCCATGCCATCGAAGCCGTAATTCTCAATGATCGCCGTGATCGAGTCCACAAAGTTGTGCTGGGCTGCAAAATTGTCAATGGCCATTGAACCCCCCGCGCCTCCGATGGAAATCAGCACTTTTTTGCCCAGGCTCTGGAGGTGGAGAACGTCTGATTTGAATTGTCCGGCGCTGATGGCGGTGTGAGGTGCAAAGACGATCTCCCCGCTCCCGGCCTCGGAGGGAATGGCAAAGGCGACATTAATGACGTCGAAATGCGTGACAATTTCCCTGAGCCGGACAAAGGCAGCCGGATCGCCTTGCCAGTTATGCCAATAGCCGATCAGGATGTGACTGGAAAGGCCGGATGAATTTTTCGCGGAATTTGCGACGGCCAATTTCCCGGTCTCAGACGGGTTTGCGACAGACATGGATATGATTTCCTCCTGGAGGCAATACATTGCGTTCCTTCCTCATTTTTACGCTATGCGGAAACTAGGGGAAGGCTTTGAATTTATAAGTAAACGCATAACTGGTTTGAGAGATGCCGCTACAGCTTGCCGAAGCGGTGGTTTGACCGGGGCAACCCCCATTGTCGCGGCCCAGGGACCAGAACGACAACCATCCAACATAGCTGTTCGCCTTGGCGTAAGTAACCAATTGGTCGGCGTCGGCCAGGCCGAATATCTCACCATAGGTGTTGTTCTGCCCGATCATCGGAGTAATACCCACCAGGGCCGGGATGCCCATACCAACCAGTTGGTTGTGGGTGTTGGTCGCGGCATCGATGGCAGCCTGTCC
>CAZJYB010000250.1:0-4010 GCA_964549865.1 uncultured Anaerolineaceae bacterium | reverse complement strand
ATTGGCACTGCCCCACTGGTTGATTAGGAAATACATGGGCACGAGGCCCACTTCCCAGAAGACGAAGAAAATCAACAGATCCAACGCAAGGAAGACGCCGAGCATACCCGTCTCGAGGAACAGGAACAGCATCATGTACGCCTTGACCTTCTCACTTACGTTAAATGAAGCAAGAATGGCAAGCGGTGTCAGCAGCGTGGTCAGCAAGACCATCGAGAGGGAAATACCATCCACGCCGAGATGCAGGGATGAATGAACGGCTTCATACCAAACATAATTTGCCTGGAACTGGAAGCCAGTCTCATTGGGATCAAAGCCGATCCACAAGAGAATCGTAAAGATAAACGGGAGGAGGCTGGCAATGAACGCAAACCAGCGAAGAAATTTTAAATTCTCAGTAGGCAGAAACAGCATAAACAAGGCCGCGAGGCTTGGCAGGAACAAGATCAGGAGCAGGATGTGAGAAGCGATGAATTCCATATATAGTTATGCCAGGAAGAAGTAATACAAGAGGCCGCCCACGAGGAACAAGATGACCAGCGAAAGGATCAAATAATGCTGGATGCGCCCGGCCTGAACCGGGCGCAGCTTTATGCCGCTCCACCATGTGAGGTCGGCAGAACCGTCACCGAAAAATTTATTGATCACGGGGATGTCGAAATAATTGCGGACGATCGAGCCCAGGCCTTGCGTGGCTGGGCCAAAGAGGTGTAGTATGCCGTTGATCAGTCCTTCATCCATGAGTTTGTAGACCACATTCTCGGCAAACCAGGTTACAGGTTTGATGAAAATAAGATCATAGATCTCATCGAAATACCATTTGTTCTTAAGTACGCCGAGCTGTAATTTATCCTGCTCGGGAGTTTGCACATTGCGATAAACGAGATAACCAAATCCCAACCCACCGAGCGCGACTCCTAATGAAGTGAGCAGTGGGATGATATTGAATTCCAGGGTTTCAGGATGTTCAGCGAGCGTCGAACCGACGAATTCGTGGAACCAATTTGGGATGAGTCCGCCCAGGAGAGGGAAATGTTCAGGGATGCCCACCCAGCCAACCATCACGGCAAAGATAGAAAGCACGATCAGGGGAGCCGTCATCGTCCAATGAGTCTCCTGCGCATGTTCTGCGGCTTCCGTGCGCGCTTCCCCAAAGAATGTAAGCGTGATCTGGCGCATCGTATAGAACGCGGTAAGAAAAGCTGCGACGGCCAGCGTCGCAAAGACATAAAAATGCCCATGACCGAACGCGTCTGCGAGGATCTCATCCTTGGACCAGAAACCTGCCGTCACAAGCGGAAATCCGGAGAGCGCTAAGCCGCCAATCAGGAACGTCCAGAATGTGATCGGCATCTTCCTGCGCAGGCCACCCATGTTGAACATGTCCTGTGGGTCGATATGTTTGCCTGTATGCAAAATGCCATGCTCCATGCCGTGGATGACGGATCCGGAACCGAGGAACAGCAAGGCTTTGAAGAACGCGTGTGTCACCAGATGAAAAGCCGCGGCGACATAGGCATGAATGCCCAGTGCCGCGATCATGAAACCAAGCTGCGAGATCGTTGAGTATGCAAGCACGCGCTTGATATCATTTTGAGCAACAGCGATCGTGGCTGCGAACAGTGCAGTGAATGCGCCGATGAAAGCGACCACAGCCATTGTTTTTTCATCAAGGCTGATCAGCGGAAACATGCGCAGGACCGCGTATACGCCGGCTGAAACCATCGTGGCCGCATGGATCATGGCGGAGACCGGCGTGGGCCCTTCCATCGCGTCCGGTAACCAGACATGCAAGGGAAATTGGGCAGATTTTCCAACAGTTCCAATGAAAAGCAGCAGGCCGATCAGCCCGGCGGCGGAGAGTCCGAATACGCCGCTGGGGATAATTGCAAGGGTATGTAAAATTTCTTCCGTGAATATCTCACGGAACGAGAGCGTGCCGGTCACACTGTAAAGGAAGGCGATCCCCAACAGCATGAACACATCGCCGATACGTGTGGTCATGAAGGCTTTTACAGCTGCATCACGCGCGGAAGTTTTCCCATACCAGAAGCCGATCAGGAGATAGGAACACAAACCCATGATCTCCCACCCAACAAATAAAGTCAGCAGGTTATCAGAGACTACCAGGGTGAGCATGCCAAAAGCGAATAGACTAATGAACGCGAAGAAGCGCGAATACATCGGTTCAATCGATGGCACGGTATGTTTGTGCCCATGTTCCTCAACGGTCGCACCTTGAGGTGGCAGGCCAGGGTGGTCATGGTCGCCGGCGGGCTGGCCGAAATTATGATAGCCAACACTGTACAGGAAGATCATCAAGACCGTCCACGCGACGAAGAACAACACCGTTGCGGAGAGCGGATCGATCAATACGCCGATCCTCAACCACGTCTCACCCGTCGGCAGCCAGTTGATCGAAGCTTCAAACGGATGCTCGCCAAAATGTTCCACTCCCAACGCACGAACGAACACGATCATCGCGCCAAGCCACGAAAGCAGCGCCGCTCCAATAGCGATACTATGGCTGAGCACCTTATTCCTGTTCGTGAACAACACGATCAGGAAAAACGCAAGCAGCGGTGGAAGTGGAATTAACCAGATCAATAATTCAGTCGACATGCATTCCTACCACTTCAAGATATCCAGTTCGTCCGCGATCACCGTATTCCGACGTCGATAGACAGAGATCACCAGAGCCAGGCCCACGGACACTTCCGCGGCGGCGACGGCAAAGACAATGATGGCGAAAACCTGCCCGGCCATTGAGTTGAAGTCACCATAACGCCAGAAGGCCACCAGGTTGATATTCACCGCGTTGAGCATCAGCTCCACACCGAGCAGGATCGCGACCGCGTTCCTACGGGAAAGTGCGCCGAACAGCCCAATGCTGAACAACGCAGCCGACAACATGAGATACCAGGAAAGTGGGATCATCTCTCGGTCCTCCTATTTGCGACTGAATGCGACATACACCGCGCCCACCATTGCCGCGAGCAGCAAAACGGAGGCGACCTCGAACGGCAGTACATAAGCATTTGGCGAAATCAGCTGATCGCCCAGCAGCGCCACCGCGTCAAAACCGGGAGGGATGACTGCCGGGGTCTTAGAGAGGCCGCTCCAACCCTGAAGCAAAAAGACCAACCCTGCAAAAGTGGAGACGGCCACCAGCGCGCCGGCCCACCATCCCTTGTTCAACTGCTGGGTGTGATCGCGCAGGTCCTTGCGCGTGAGCATCACGGCGAAGATGAAGAGGATGGCGATCGCGCCGATATACACAACAACCTGTACGACTGCGATAAAGCCCGCGTTAAGTAACGCGAAGATAACCGCTACTCCGAAAAGCGTGGCCACCAGCCATAACGCTGCATGGACAAGATTACGAGTGGTGACCACCATCAAAGCGGACATCAGCGTGGCGCCCGCAACAATAAGAAAGATGATCTGTTCTGCTGTCATAAGTTCGCCCTCACCTTATCCCTCTCCCATGGGAGAGGGGACTCCCTTCTATTTTCATACGTTGTTTTTTACTCACCAAACGTGCGAGCTCCAGCGCGCTGACCGCGAGAATGACGTTCGAGAGGAACATGCCGCTTCCGTAGACCCAGGTTGGGGCGTCGCGCAGAAGCACGTTCACCAGGGCTGTCACCATCAACAGCACAAAGGACAATGGTGTCAGGAATACCCAGTTGAATATGAGCATCTGGTCGATGCGGATGCGCAACATGGTGTATTTGATCCACATGATGATCCAGTAACCGAGCAGGGACTTGATGAAGAAGATCAGGATCGCGAGAAATGGACTGACCTGCTCCAATCCAAAAAACCGATAGCCGCCAAAGAACAGGATCGCCCAGATACCGCCGAAGGTCATGGCATGCAGTAATTCGCCTGCGTAAAACATCCCGAACTTCATACCCGAATATTCAGTGTTGAAGCCGGCCACCAATTCCGATTCGCCCTCGGCCAGATCGATCAACCGCACGCCCTGTGTATCGCGGCCGATTGGG
>CAZJYB010000249.1:0-4067 GCA_964549865.1 uncultured Anaerolineaceae bacterium | reverse complement strand
GAGGTCGAGGCGTCCGAGAATGTCGAAGAAGGCCTCGGCGCCCATGTCGGCGCGGAAGACCTGTCCCCAGCGTTGTTTCAATTCGCGGTAACGGATCTCACTGAGGAATGTGAAAGGGCGAAGCTCCAGAAGTTCATCGCGCAGGCGCGAGGTCTGATTCGAAGAAGCGGATGTTTGATTCTCCAGTTCGCCGCGCAGGGCTTCCATATCCTGCTCTGCCTGCGCCTTAATGGCCGCAGACTGGGTTTTGATATCTTCCTGTTCGCGTTGTTTTTTGTCTTTCAATTCATTTTCGAGCGATTCAAGTTTTTTCTGGACGCTCTTTTGAACGTGAGTGATATGCTTGCTTGCGATCTTGTCGCCGGCATCCAGCACCTTCTCGCCAGTGGACTCGAAAACGATCGCCTTCTTGGCATGCTCGCCCATCTGATCCTGGAGCAATTTTTCGAGCTTCTGGCCTTCCTTGATGATCGGGTCCAGTTGCTCGGCAATGGTTTCGTCAGATCCCTGATCGAGCCCGGCCTGTTTTTGCTTGAGCTCATTGAGCCTATGATCGCGTTTGGTCTTGATCTCGGCGATCTGCGAATTCACACCAGCGGCCTGCTCACGTTCGGAAACGGAAATTTCATCCTCCAAACGTTTGAGTGCCTTCTGTCTGGCTTCCTCATCCACGTAAGTAACGATGTATTGAGCAAAGTACAAAACGCGGTCGAGATTGCGACGCGAAACATCCAACAGCATGCCCATCTGTGATGGGATGCGGCGGGTATACCAGATATGTGCGACCGGCGTGGCGAGCGTGATGTGCCCCATGCGTTCGCGGCGTACCGCGGCGCGGGTTACTTCCACACCGCATTTATCGCAGGTGATGCCTTTATATCGGGGATTCTTGTATTTGCCGCAATAACATTGCCAGTCACGGGTGGGGCCAAATATGGCTTCACAAAAGAGTCCGTCTTTTTCGGGGCGCAGGCGGCGATAGTTGATGGTTTCGGGTTTGAGAACCTCTCCGTACGACCATGACATGATCGTTTGTGGTGAGGCGAGGCTGATACGGAGTGCGGTCAGTCCTTTGGTTTCCACTGGATCGTCTCCTTAAAAAATAGTGTGCTTTTTTTTCGAGTCGTCTCTCTGTAGCGTGTAGTCGGCTTATATCAGAGACAAACAAAGGCAAGCGCTCTGAGGGTTTCCTCAAGCGCTTGCTAAATAGGACTCGGTTTTTATTACATCCAACGAGCAGGATTATATGCCCGCGTGGCCCGCGCGTCAAGGGAGAGAACGCCTCGTATCAGGACTTTTGCCCTGATCCAGCCCCTTCGCCAGGTCCACAAACCAGGGGATTTTCCAAGTTTTGGGAGAGGATTGAAGCAAAAACCCAACCTTTTCGCTTATTATCGGATATACAGTGTGAGCGCTCATTTTATCACCCCGGGAGGACGATGGACGAGCAACAAGCCATTCAGGCATTAAAACATGGCGATATCAGCGGGCTGGAAGACCTGGTAACCAGTTACCAGGTGCGGGCCATCCGCACAGCCTATTTGATCACCCGTGACCCTCATCTTGCGCAGGACGTGGTGCAGGACGTATTTCTGCACGTCCACCGCAGCATTGGCGGATTCGATGCCAGCCGCCCGTTCGAGCCGTGGTTGATGCGCAGCGTGGTTAATGCAGCGCTGAAAGCAATCCAGAAAACGGCGAAGGAGCTTCCGGTGGAGTCTGATACAGATGAAGCCTGGCTGGAGAATTGGCTGGTCGAGCACGAGTCGGTCGAGGCGCAGATAGAATCCACTGAATCCGATCAAAAAATCTGGCAGGCCATGCAACAACTCTCGCCGCGCCAGCGCGCCGTCATCGTCCAGCGTTATTTTCTGGAGATGAGCGAGAAGGAAATGGCCGAGGAACTTGAGATCGCGCCTGGCACGGTGAAATGGCTGTTGAACGCAGCGCGTGAGCGCCTGCGCGTGTTGCTCGGTTCTGAAAGGAGCGCCAGATGAGCAAAATCCATTCTGCGCTGGAGTCCATCGCCCGCCGTGATATCCCGGAGAATACGAATTTGTGGCCGCGCATTGCGGCCCGCATCGAGCGAAAGGACACTGTTAATAACATGAACCCAAGATTGAAACTCGCGTGGACGATGCTGTTGGTGCTGCTGGGCCTGGTCCTGGCCACCACCGCCGCCTATGCGTTGTACCGTTATTTTTCCGATCCCGGTATGCAGTCGGTTGGAGAGGCCGGGCTGATCCAGGATGTGAACGCCACTGCTCAGCCGACCGTCTTGCCCGACACGACCATCCCGCCCGGACCCGTGACCGCCGTCGGCAGCCAACAGACCCTGGAAGGTGTCACGCTGACACTGGACTGGGTCTTCGCCCAGCGCTTAGAACAGGCCTTCCACGTTTCGGCCGAAGGACTTGGGCCGGACCTCGGCCTTGGAATGCCAACTGTTGCTTTCGGCGGTGTGCCTCAGGAACAACAGGCCATAATCTTTTCGACCAACGCTGTGCCGGGTGCGGCCCCTGGAATTTACCTCATGCACCACTATATGATGGATGAGAGCGTGTCGGCTATCGACATGTCAATTGACGTCCCCCTGGTGCGGGCCAACAACGGCCAGAAGACGACCGTGGCCAGCTTCCACTTCGATGTGAAAGCCGTTCCGGTTTACACCAGCACGATCCACGCCAGGAGCCCATACGAAGTTGGCGTAAACGGCGTATATTTGAGCCTGAAATGGGTCCATATGGCGCCTGCCTATACTACGGCACATCTGTGTTACCCGTCCGGCAGTGACTGGGTGATTAAGCAGGCAACCGCGACGTTTGGCACCACAGACGACCGCTCTGCCGGCAGCCAAGCCGGCGCGGATTATTTTGGCCCGCCGGTGACGGAAGACGGCCAGGCCTGTATGGATGTCAGTTTTCCGATTGCCAATAGCCCGCAGATTCGCTGGTTGTCGTTGAGCATCAACGAACTTGGCAACCCTTCCGGCGAGACGCAGGCGGGACCCTGGAAATTCAATCTGGATGTGCCCAGTATGGAGTGGTTGAGCGATCATCTGATGATCCCGGACTTGGTGATACCCACCCCGGTTGTGGCCGTCCTCACCTCCACGCCGGTATCGCAGAGCAACGGCGCGCACAAAGCTACCTTACTCTCCGCCTATGCGGACGCCAACCGCGTGGTATTCACTATTAAGCTGGAAGGCTGGAAGGGTTATTTCCCCGAGGACGGTTTTTACCCTGACTTGGGTGTGACGGATGAGACAGGAGCCGCTCTGGACATCGGTATGGGAATATCCAACGGCTCAGAGACCGACCCCGGCACGATCACGTTCCAGTTCATTCCTCTAACCGGCCTCAAAAACGAACGGTTGCAAGGTAAACTGAATCTAACGATCATGCGTGAGCCTTTGCAGGTCACCGGTCCGATGGAAGAGTTCCATTTCGATTTCGATTTGCCGGTTTACAAACTGGTGGTGTTGGAACCAAAACAAAGCGTCATCGCGAACGGGGTCGAGATGCGCCTGGAAAGGGCGGATATTTCGCCTTCGTATACCAAGGTCGATCTATGCTATGCAAAGCCTTCTGCGGGCGATTGGACGGTTTCTTGGGATCAGACGGCGTTACAGGTCGGGCAAAAGCAGGCGATTGCGTATATGAGCATGATCCTGTTGGATACTGACCTGGGCCCAGATTTGGCCGGCGGCTTTGGCGGCTTCTCTGCCGAGCAAAGTGAGTTTGTCAGAAAAGACCATCAACGCGAAGCTCCCGCTGGCATGGCACATGCGCGCTGTGTGCAGGTAAGTTTTCCGATCGGGTCGCAGGATCAGCCGGGGATGCTGAAACTGGTCATCCCTAACCTTGAGCAATATGTTGAGGAAACCCCGGAGGCCGTAAAGGCTGCGCAGGAAAAGCTCAGGGCGCAAGGGATCGAGCTGAGTTATGGCTTTGAGAGCGGGAGCCAGTGGAACGCAAGTGGCGGTGGCGGCGGTGGCGGCGGTCCGGTTTACGAGATCAAGAAAAAGCCGGAAGGGATGAGTGACGAACAAGTGATGCGGTTGTACT
>CAZJYB010000248.1:0-4074 GCA_964549865.1 uncultured Anaerolineaceae bacterium | reverse complement strand
CCCGCGCATTGGATGGCCTGCCATTTTTCGCCATCAGAATAAACCTTGAGCGCTGAATTGATCGCAGCCACCAGCGACATGTGATGGATCTTTTCAAAGACAAAGCCGGTCTCACCATGGCGCACGGTGTCGTTCAAGCCACCGGCAGCGCGCACAATGGGCACACATCCATAACGCATGGCGATCATTTGCGAGAGGCCACATGGCTCATAACGCGACGGCATCAGCAGCATATCTGAACCGGCATAGATCTGACGGGCGAGGCCGGCATCATAACGTGTTTCCACTTTAATGCGGTCGGGATACAAGGCCTGCAATTTGATTGCGGCCGCTTCCAGTTTCGGGTCGCCCGTCCCCAGGATGATGGCCTGAAAATTCGTACGCTTCATAGCCTTGAACGCGGTAAATGCCAGATCCACACCTTTTTGCTGATCCATGCGGGTGACCATCGCGAGCAGGGGTGTTTCAGGCTGGCGCGGAAAACCAAGTCTTTCCTGCAAGATGCCTTTATTCACGCGGCGTTTATCGAGCGACTCAATATCAAAGTTCACACCGATGGCTGTATCATCTGCGGGATTGTATGATGTTACATCGAGCCCGTTCAGAATGCCGCGCAACGTCTCATTGCGGATCTGCAGAAACCCATCAAGCCCGCAGCCAAACTCAGGCGTCAAAATTTCCTTTGCGTAGGTTGGCGAAACAGCCACAATCGAGTCCGAGGCCCACAACCCCAACGGCAAAGGGATGACACGCGCCCATTCAGGCAGGTCTGTTTGGGCAAGTTTTAAGCCATAGCTTTCGAGAATGGAACTTACATCGGGTCCCATAAATGGCAGATTATGCAACGTGATCACACCGGCCATATACCGCGCACCTGCCTCCCAACGCCTCGCAAGTGAGCCATACAAAGTCAGCGCAGTGTGCCAGTCGTTCGCGTGGATGATGTGCGGAAACCAGTTGATCTGCCGCGGCAATTCCAGCGCAGCCAGCGAGAAGAAGGTATATTTTTCTGCATCCAGTTTTGAGTCGGAGGAATACACCGAACCGTTGGCACGGATCGGATCACCGTTGATGAAATAAACCGGCATTCCCAGGTAAGACGTTTCAAACACCTCCACCTGAAGTTCGGACTCGCCGCGCGCCAAACCAAAGATCCCCACCGGCCTGAGTCCCTCTGCGCGGATCACAGGGTGATATGGCAGGACAAGGCGTACATCCAGTTTTACATCGTCGTTGGAAAGAGCCCGCAAGGCGCGCGGCAACGAACCGGCCACATCGCCAAGACCCCCTACTTTTACAAAAGGGTCGGCTTCCGCCGCGAGAAAAAGGACATTAATGGTTTGAGACATGGGGGCTATTTTACATCGAAACCGACGCAACCGTTACATGAGGTCTGGGTTTGAATCTTTCGGAAGCAATTCCACATCCCAAAGGAGGAGAAACCCGTGAATACCCTGTTAAATCCATCCCGTTCGACGAAGGTTCTTCTATCCGTTTTGCTGGCAATTGCCCTTTTCATCGGCCTGATGAACGCATGGGGAAATTATCAGCAGCAGGAGTTTCTGAAGACTATAAAAGGCAAGGCGCCCACCCGCAAAGGTGAGGTGAAGGTAGAGGTCATTAATGCATCACCGATTCGGCCGGTAAGCATTCTCCCCGCCCCTCCCGGTGGATTTACACCGCAGGCGCGCCTTGGCTTTGATGTAGGCGATCAATGGGAACCCGCCATTGCCGCAGATCGATTCGGGCATATCTACGTGCTATATCCGCAGTATGAGGGCGTGCCAGGTTGTGCGGATTGCTCGAACCCGACCCAAATCCTGCAAATCAGTGACGATCATGGCCAAACATGGGATTCTCCCTTTGTCATTTACCCTGAGGGTGCAACTACCGGCGGGCAATGGGATCCGCAAGTCTCTGTTGACCCCGTAGATGGACAAACAGTTTACGTTTCGTTCATGCAGAACAACAAAAGCGATATCATCGTTGGAAAATCCACGGACTTCGGCGCAACATGGATATTCGTTACCGCCGATGCAACCAATGCCGGCACAGACAAACCAATTCTTGCAGTGCGCGGACAGGATATCTATGTGGTCTACACACACACTCAGACCACTTATGTTGCTTATTCACATGACGGTGGCATATCCTTTACTGAAGCAAAGGTCAACAAGGGGGGCAAACTTGGTTGGGCGCTGGCAGGTGGCGGGACGGTCACACCCAATGGAAACGTCTTCTTCGCATGGGCGGGATATGAAGGTAACGGCGGAGCAACCGGAAATGTCAACTTGTATGTCAGCAAATCCACGAATGGTGGCGCCTCGTGGACGACAAAAGTGATCGATGTATCAAAATCCCCGCCGCAATGTCCTGACTATAACTGTGGTTGGGCATATCTCGGCGCACAAATGGTGATGGCCTCAGACGCAAGCGGCAATCTCTATGTGTTGTGGAATGCAGGTTCTACCGCCACAGGTCCTGAACGGATGTATTTCTCCAAATCAACCAATGCCGGCAATACCTGGTCGACCAAAGTAGATGTTTCGACCGCACCTGCAGGGACGCATCACAATTTCCCTGCGATTGCCGCAACAGGAAATGGAAACGTCCGCATCTCATGGATGGATGCGCGTGCCGCGAACAGTGGGCTCGATAGATGGAACGTGTATTATCGCGGCTCCACCAACGGAGGCTCCACCTGGTCAAACGAGGTCGATATCTCAACCCATGTTGAAGGATTCACCTACATCTTCACTGATGGGTTCCGCTTCCCATTTGGCGACTATTTCGAAATGGATCTCGACGAGAATGGAACTGCACACCTCATTTTCGGAGAAGGATTCGACTACAACGCGCCCGGCTCGATCTGGTACACCAAGGGCCAATAAAGCTTAATAAGTGGCTTTACGCACCTTTATGCTCCCGCCGAAGGTCTCTCGCGACACTTGCGCCGCACTCCCACTACGCTGCGCTACGGGGACTTCGTGCGTTTGTTGCACTCGCCGTTTGAGGCTCGCAGGTGAGCATCTCGTAGAGGCGCAGGATGCAGGGTGACAGACCGCCTCTGAGTGTGACTGCGTATGATGAGTTAATAAAAAATTCCGCGTCCTAAAGGACGCGGAATTTTTTTCTGTAAGGGTAAGCATCCCCGAAGGGGGCGAACCCACAAACCCCTGTCATAAAGTACCTTTGGGGAGCCTGAAGGGTCTCGAACCCTCAACATCTACAGCCACAGTGTAGCGCTCTGCCATTGAGCTACAGGCTCCATATTTCAAGCGGACAAAATTTTACCATAAATCATCGTAATCTTAGTTCTGCAATCACTTCCCCTTCAACCAGTTCCCCCGTCTCAACAAACCCCAGGCTGGCATACAATTTTCGCGCGCCATGGTTTTCAGGTTCATAGCTTATGCCAAGCACCTTGATGCGCTCGTCGGCACGAAATAATTCGAGCATCTTTTGCATTCCAAAACGTCCATAACCTTTCCCCTGGAAATTTTCGTCCACCATCAAGCGCGAGATAAATGCCTGACTCTTTGAATGAGAGAAGTTAAGGCCATACATCAAAAAGCCAACAGGTTTGTCGTCATTGAAAATACCAAATGGGAATAAGTCCCAGTGGCCCTCATTCTCATCACCGAATTGCGCCTCTGCGATCGAGTACAAATTCGAGGCGACGAAATTCCGTTGATCCTCTTTGACCTTTAGTTTGATCAGCTCCCTCCAATTTTTTGCATTAACGGGTCGAAGTTCGATCGACATGCTTACCCCAGGATCTTGCGGATCTCAGCGACCATCGCATCACGCTTAACCAGGACCTGCTCGCCATTAAGGAGGTTTTTCACCGCGACCTGACCATTCGCGGCCTCATCCGGTCCCATCGTGACAGCCGCCTTGATCTTCATCTTATCCGCAAATTTGAATTGCTTTTGCAGTTTTGCAGGCTCCGGGAAGACCAGCGTATTCAGCCCCGCCTTTCGCAATTCCGCACTGAGCTCAAAGGATCTCATCCACGTGGATTCATCAAATACGGTCACCAATACGGAAGCAGGCGTGGGAACAAATTCAGGC
>CAZJYB010000247.1:0-4107 GCA_964549865.1 uncultured Anaerolineaceae bacterium | reverse complement strand
CAAACGGTTTAACTAGCCTCGCCAGCGCCAAACGCGACCCGGCCGGATCGAACAACACGGCCGCCAATGCGAGCACGGTCACTGCCGCGGCCGTGGCGAAATACAAGGCCTGGGACGAGAAGGATTTTCTTGCCCATTTCGAGAAAACGCGTCAGAAAACCGCGGCAGACCTGAGGTCCATGAATGAAGCAGCATGGGACAATCGCCGCGTGCGGGCATGGGTCAACGGGGTCTTCATCAGCCATGCGCGCGAACACCTCGTCGCACTAAGCCGCTTCCTTACGATCGACACGCTTGAAAATGAATGGACCGCTTATATCGAAAATTTCAACAAGCTCGAGGATAAGGATGCCTTCCTGAAAAAACAGGGCTTTGAAAACTTCCACGACATTCTTGCACATGTGATCGGGTGGTGGGACGTGGGGGAGCAGATCATCAAAAGTATTTTGAAGGATTCAAACTACAAACCGCCGAGTCATGATACAGATGCATTCAACATCGAACTGGTTGCAAAATATAAAAACACATCAGATGCAGACCTGCAAAGATCATTTGAAGAAAAGCGTCTGGCATTTTTGAAACTCACCAACGCGCTGCCCGAGACAGCCTTCCTTCACAAAGACATCGAAAGCTGGCTCGCCGCGGATGTTGTTGAACATTTCGACGAGCACGCGGTGCCATAGCCATGGAACATATTGTTTACCTCGCACTGGGCAGCAACCTTGGCAATCGTCTTGCCAACCTTAACGCGGCCATCGATAATTTTTCGCCGCAGATGAGGGTCATGAAAAAATCAGACGTGTATGAAACACCGCCATGGGGCTTTACAGACCAACCTGCATTTTTGAACCAGGCGGTGAAAGCCGAGACCTACATGCAGCCCGCGCCGTTGTTGCATCACTTGAAACGACTCGAAGTGGCGCTCGGGCGTAAGCCCGGTTTTCAGAATGGCCCGCGTTTACTTGATCTTGATATTTTGTTCTATGACGATGCGATTCTGGACTCGCCGGCGCTCAAACTGCCTCACCCACGCATGCATGAACGCGCCTTTGTGCTCGTTCCTCTCGCGGACCTCGAACCTGATCTTATCCACCCGGTCTTGAACACGTCTGTGAGTGACCTGCTGCGCAAAGTGGATCAAAGTGGTATTCAAAAGTATGAAGGAAAGTAAGTATGAGAATCGTGCGGTATACAACCAATGGAGACGCCCCCAAATATGGCTGGCTGCTCGATGACAAGGTCGGCGAGATCCAGGGAGACATGTACAGTGAATATCGCAGACGCGAGGCCAAAACGCCTCTCGCGGACGTAAAGCTGGTGGCGCCCTGCGAACCGAGCAAGATCTTGTGCGTGGGGCGCAACTACGTGGAACACGCCAAAGAGTTGGGCAATGAAGTACCGAAGGTCCCTCTCATCTTTATGAAGCCACCCTCTTCGATCATTGCGAACGGAGATGCCATCTTCCTGCCGCCGCAATCCACTCAGGTGGAACATGAAGCCGAGTTGGTGGTTGTCATCGGCAGGAAGACAAAAAACGTCACGACAGAAACAGCAAAGGAATATATTTTCGGCTACACCATCGGCAATGACGTGACCGCGCGCGACCTGCAGAAGACGGACGGCCAGTGGACGCGCGCCAAAGGCTTCGACACGTTCTGCTCGTTCGGCCCGTGGATCGATACCGAGTTCGACCCGTCCGATGCTGTTGTCACCTGCCGCGTAAACGGACAGATGCGGCAGATGGCCTCCACGCGCGATATGGTCTTTAACGTGGGCACATTGATCGCGTATATCTCGTCTGTGATGACCCTGGAGCCTGGAGACCTGATCTTCACCGGTACCCCCGCGGGTGTAGGCGAGTTGAAAAATAGTGATGTTGTAGATGTGGAGATCGAAGGGCTGGGAAAGTTAAGTAATTCGGTAAAAGCCTGAATTATCAGATAGGCGTATCGCGTATCCGTTTTTATCGCATGGTATACTCATTTCATTAATCAAAGAATCTAAAAAGATCAGGGAATCATATGCGTATCACAAAAAGTCTGCGCGGGGATCAGGAAACCATCACCCGTTTTCTTGCGACGCTCGGCGGTGCCTCCGTATTGCTTAATCGCAGCAAAGTGGCACGCCCCAGTTTTTTCATCTCTGCCCACAGTTTTATCCACGAATATATCGAGGAAGGATTCTTCAAAAAGGAAGAATTACTCATCAAGGTATTGGAAGATGGCGGCTTTGCCAGCGATGAAGGACCCATCATGTTGATCCGAACGGACCACAAGAAAAGCCGCGAAGCTGCCACTCTCCTGATCGACACTGCCACCAAATGGCAGGAGGGGGATAAAGTTGCCCGCGGCGAACTGGTTTGGGCCGCAAGCAATTACGCCTCCATCCTGCGAGAACACCTTGAGCGGCTTAAAACCCGCATCTTCCCCCTGCTTGAACAGACCATCTCGATAGATGACGAGCAAAAAGTGTCTGAGGACATTAACAACACTGTTTATGAAGGCAGCACGAAAGATGGCCAGGAAAAATACGTCAAACTCATCGAATTGCTCGAAGAGGATCTGGGCGACTGGGAGTAAGATTGAGACACATTTCCATTGAAAAGGACAGACAAAGGTGGCAGACGGAACCGCTACTTAAAAAATTTGCTACCCTGAACCCTGAATGAAAACTAACAGCCTCGCAATGCGAGGCTGTTATCATTGCCCATCATGTCGATGGCAGGCAAAGCTTTTCAAGATGACTCACGCTGGCGCGGATATGGCCCATACCTGGCTGGCTGCCGCATTTTCCATTCCTGATCCTTCTTTGGTGAGAAGTAATTTCCATACGCGTGAAATAATGTCCAACTAGCCAAATGGATAGGCGAATCTTTCTTGACAAGCCTCTCGCTTTACGCTAATATTTTGACATCAAACTATTTGACGTGGAAATATAATAGTCAAATATAAATAAAAGGACATGGCCATGCCCACTCACTACTCTGGAACCCGAGCCGAGGTGCGCACGCTCGATACCTTCATCAAGTTGACTCGCTGTACCAACTCGCTCTTTACGCGCCTGGCTGAGCGAAACACGTTTGCTGATCTTACTCCTTCACAATTCGCTGTGCTCGAAGCCTTATACCATCTTGGATCGATGACCCAGGGTGAAGTGAGTATAAAGGTGCTCAAGAGCGGCAGCAATATGACGACGGTCATAGACAACCTGGAGCGAGATGGATTCGTCCGACGCGATCGCGACGCGAAAGACCGCAGGGTGATCCATATCCATTTGACGGGAGCAGGCAAAAAGAAGTTGGAAGCGGTCTTTCCAGGTCACATCGCTGCATTAGTTCAAGAGTTCAGCGTCCTCTCTGCAAGTGAGCTGGAATTGTTGGGGAGCCTTTGCAAGAAATTGGGAAAAGGAATTGCATCGTGAGTGTGAACGGTGCGCAGGCGGTGATCACTGAGGCAGTCACAGCATGGGCAGGTGTGACGGTTCAACCGCATCGCTTTGGCGGCATGGAGTATGTGATTGGCAAACGCGAGATCGGGCATATTCACGGAGATCATCTTGTGGACATTCCCTTTCCGAAAAAGGTACGCGATGAGATCGTGACCGCAGGCCGCGCACAGACGCATCATATTTTGCCTGAGACGGGCTGGGTGAGTGTTACCCTGCGACAGAATGACGATGTGGAAAAGGCGGTTGCCCTGCTGAATGAAAGTTATCAGATCGCAATAAAGCAAAAAGTTAAAAGCAATGCGATGGCTGAGTAGTTTCGACCGCTTGTGCGAGGAACGTATCGAAATCACCAACATAAACCAACCATTAGAGGTGCAAAAATGACTGAAACTGTAAATCTTCGTAAATTGTTATGGCCCACGCCGTTGGCAATTCTCGCGGCGGCAATTGTAAATTTGATCTGGTATACCATCGCAAGCGCGTTGTTCCCGGAAAGTGTTGCCGCGGCAAAAGCTGTGGCGAATGAATTCTCCACCGTGATCGCAACGATTGCTTATTGGATTGTTGGGTTGATCGTGTTTGTTGTCGTAGCGCGTTTTTCCAAAAAACCAATAACGCATTACACCTGGCTGGCGATTATTGCACTGGTTGTATCGTTCG
>CAZJYB010000246.1:0-4221 GCA_964549865.1 uncultured Anaerolineaceae bacterium | reverse complement strand
TGTCCTGTGGTATGGTGGTCAGACCAATACAGCAATTATAGGGAGAGTTTATGTCAGAGTCAACTATCTCTTGTAGGACATCAGTACTATTTCCGTTACGGAAACCTTACATTTGGCAAACCCGTTAACAAGCTGGCTTACGGGTCAATTTGGGCGTTTTTAACCGGCAAACCAGCGGCTAGGCTGGTTTGGGTTTGTGTGGACCATAATCCCCTGTATTAATGCAAAAAAAGACGGCCCTTTTGAGCCGTCTTTTTGACCAGAAACCTGACAGAGATTATTCTAGGACAACCTGTGCGCCGGCTTCTTCGAGTTTCTTCTTGGCTTCCTGGGCGGCATCCTTGCCAACACCAGTGAGTACCTTGGAACCAGCAGTTTCTGCAAGCGCTTTGGCTTCGCCGAGGCCAAGGCTGGTCAACTGACGAATGACCTTGATGACGTCGATCTTCTTTGCGCCTGGGTCCTTGATGACCACATCGAACTCGGTCTTCTCTTCCACGGGTTCAGCAGCAACGGCAGCGCCTGCGGCAGCCATAGCCACCGGAGCGGCGGCAGAAACGCCCCACTTTTCTTCAAGTTTCTTTACCAGATCAGCCGCCTCGAGGACGGAAAGGGTGGAAAGTTCTTCCACGAGTGTTTCGAGCTTGTCAGCCATTGTATTACTCCTTGACTTTCTTATAAAAGATATTTATCTCTATGCGGGAAAGGCCCGCGCCTGAGTGAATGTTATGCCGCCGCAGAGGCTTTTTCTGAAAACGCCTTGATGACGCCAGCCAGGCCGCGCGCGGGTTCGGCGATCGTACGGACGAGTTTGCTGGCAGGGGCCTGCAAAACGCCAAGCAACTGGGCGCGAACAACGGGCAATGGCGGCAGATCTGAAAGCGCTTTCACTTGTGCAGCACTCAAGATTTTGCCGGTCATGAAACCGCCCTTCACCTTGACGAACTCATTGCCTTTTGTTGCATCGGTCAAAGCTTTCGCGGTGGAAGCAGGGTCATTGAACGCGAATGAAATGGCTGTGGATTTCAAAAGATAATCCTTGGGGAAATCCATGCCGCTATCCGCAAAAACACGACGAACCAGGGTGTTCTTCACAATATGGAATTCACCGCCCGATTCACGGATTTTTGCGCGGATATTATCGAGATCCTTCATCTTCGCGCCCGTATATTCGACCAGAATAACTGCCTGGCTCTTTTTGACCCAGTCCGAATACTGGGAAAGCGTTTCTTCCTTGCGTTGTTTTGATAGTGCCAAAGGGTATTTACCTCCTTTCCAATAAAATAAAAAGTCTTTGCCACAAACACAGGCAAAGACTTTGGCAAATACCCGCAGACTGCGGGAAACAATCCATGAAGGATTGCGATTTGCTTGTCAGTCTTCACCTAAGCAGGAAATTAAGTCCCGCAGGGAGGTCGAGTAGTCACACAGTGACATATCGAGACCTTTCCTCCAGAACACCCGCCTTCATCGGCGAAGTGGCTTATCAGGGATTAACGAGTATTTCTACTCGACACCTTCCACATGTTCACCCGGGTCGGCCTTCACGCCGGGCCCCATGGTTGAAGTAACCGTAATGCGCTTGATGAAATTACCTTTCGCACCGGTAGGGCGGGATTTATTTACCGCATCCATCAAAGCAACATAGTTCTCATAAAGTTTATCGGCATCAAATGAAGCCTTGCCGATGGAAACGTGGATGTTATTGGTCTTATCGAGGCGGAATTCCACACGACCCGCTTTGGCTTCCTTGATGGCGCGTTCCATATCCTGCGGGCCCACGACTGTACCAGCCTTGGGGTTCGGCATCAATCCACGCGGGCCAAGTACGCGGCCCAAACGACCGACCTTGCCCATTGCATCGGGAGTGGAAATGGCGACATCAAAATCGAGCATACCGCCTTCGATCTTCTTCATGGTTTCATCATCGTCTGCCACGAGGTCAGCCCCAGCTGCGCGGGCTGCAACAGCACCTTCACCCTGTGCAAAGACTAAAACGCGCACTGTCTTGCCGAGACCGTGGGGCAGCACAACCACATCGCGCAATTGCTGGTCTGCCATGCGGGAATCAAGCGTGGTGCGCATGTGCACTTCAATGGTTGAATCAAACTTGGTAATGGTGGTTTCTTTTGCGAGCCCAACTGCTTCACGGGCAGTATAAACCTTGTCGATATCAACTTTGGCGGCAGCCGCCTTGTATTTCTTTCCGTGTTTGGTCATTTTATCCTCCGTGGTACAAGCGGATCACGTTTGTGATCCTCCCACCAGTTTAGTCGGTGACAGTAATACCCATCGAACGGGCCGTGCCCTCGATCTGCTTGATCGCGCCCTCAAGATCGATCGCGTTGAGGTCTTTCATCTTCAACTCAGCGATCTCTTTCACCTGCTCACGGGTCACCTTGCCAACCTTGTCTTTATTTGGCACACCGGAACCCTTTTCAACCTTGGCGGCCTTGCGCAGTAAAACTGCCGCGGGTGAAGTGCGAAGAACGAATGTGAATGAACCATCTGTATAGATGGTGATCTCCGCAGGCAACACTTCGCCGGGACGATTCGATGTACGGGCGTTGTATTCCTTGCAGAAAGCCATGATGTTAATACCATGACTTGCCAGCGCCGGGCCCACTGGGGGCGCAGGGTTGGCCTTTCCAGCTTCGAGCTGGAGACGTACAACTGCTTTTAGTTTCTTTGCCATTTTTTCTCCTCGTGGTTTTAGCGGGTCATTACGGGAGACCCTCCCACTGCATCAGGCCTAACGGAAGCCTGCTACTGCCAGATTAGTTTTTTTCTACGCTTATGCCTTCTCGACCTGCAGGAAATCCAATTCCACAGGTGTTTCGCGTCCGAAGAAGCTTACCATAACACGGACCTTTGTGCGCTCCATGTCAATTTCAGAGACAACACCGCGGAAATCGTTGAACGGCCCATCCACAATTCGAACACGCTCACCCACTTTATAGGTGACCTTGACCGTCGGCGCTTCGGCTTCCATGCGCTTGACGATCTGCGACACTTCCTCCGGGCGCAAAGGTGTGGGGTTATTCCCCATACCAACGAAGCCTGTCACTCCGGGTGTATTACGAACCACATACCAGGATTCCTCAGAGAGGGCCAAATTCACCAATACATAACCGGGAAAGATGTGGCGTTCCACGGTGCGGCGCTTGCCATCTTTGACTTCGATCTCTTCCTGCGTTGGGATGACTACATCGAAGATCTTGTCTTTCATACCCATTGTCTCGATACGCTGCTCGAGATTATGACGCACTTTATTTTCGTAACCCGAATAGCAATGGATCACATACCAGGCTGGGCCTTCCTCCACGACCTCAACCGGAGGCAGATCAGTGGGGATCTTTGTCTCGGAGCGCGCGGCAGGTTTCGGGCTGGGCCCTGCGACCGAAGGGAGTGTCGAAGGGTCCGAAGAAGAAGCGGCATGCTTCGCATCCGCAGGAGCAGCTTGCTCCTCGGCTGGTTCGTTCGTCGGTTCCTGTTCAAACTGCTCCGGTAAATCCATCAGATCCTCATTTCAAAATCTATAAACCAATTACCAGGTCTAGTAAGCGTCCGGCGCCATAATCCACGCCTGCCAGGAAAGCTCCCATGACAACCATCACCAAAAGGACAAGCACGGTAAGGCGACGGGCTTCAGGCCATGTAGGCCAGCTTACTTTTCTTAATTCGCCCGTGGTTTCGCGAAAATAACGCTGGATCGCGTTCTCACTTCTTCGGGCCTTTTTTTCCTTATCAGCCAAGGGATTGCTCCTTCTTTCATTTTACGGCTAAAACGCCGCTACTCGCGGCGTCGCCACAGGCAGGCCAGGTAGGAATCGAACCTACAACCGCTCGTTTTGGAGACGAGTGCTCTGCCAATTGAGCCACTGGCCTAAGAGGTGTCAGGTGTCATGTCAAAACTTGACACCTGACACACTATCTTACTTCGTTTCGCGATGCTGTGTATGCTTTCTGCAGCGCGAGCAATACTTGTTGAACTCCAACCGATTGGGATCATTACGACGATTCTTCTCGGTGGTGTAATTCCGCTCCTTGCAGTCATTACATTGAAGTGTAATCACCGGGCGGACGTCTTTCTTCTTGGAAGCCATTGTACTACCTTACTTTCCACTTATTCGAGGATCTTGGTAACGACACCTGCGCCGACGGTCAGACCGCCTTCACGAATGGCGAACCGCGAGCCCTGTTCCAACGCCACAGGCACGA
>CAZJYB010000245.1:0-4316 GCA_964549865.1 uncultured Anaerolineaceae bacterium | reverse complement strand
CGGAAGCAGGCGTGGGAACAAATTCAGGCAACAGGCCCGCCTCCTGCAAAATGATCCCGATCACAACGTCCCCCATCGCGAAACCAACACCAGAGAGAGGCTGCCCCCCGACATCGGCAAGCAAATTGTCATAACGTCCACCACCCAGGATCGCGCGCTTCAAGGAACCACTGGTATCAAAGGCCTCGAAAACTGTGCCGGTGTAATACAAGAGTCCGCGCATGATGTTCGGGTCAAATTTGACGTATTCTTTTACACCCAGTGCTTCGAGTGCAGCGAAGAGACGGGTCAACTCATCATTCTTTTTCCACAGATCAAAATTGCCTAAAATATCTTTCAGGCCGTTAAGTTGCTTTTGATCCAATCCAAGTTCGAGCGCATACACCTCCCATTTGGCTGATTCCATCTTCGAGCGGCGATCCACGAGGTTGGAGACATCCAGTCGTTTTTCAGGTGTAATGCCGAGCGCGTCGAATTCGGAGTCCATCAGGCGGCGATTATTGACATAAATGGTGGCCCGCGCGGGGTCCAGCCCGACCGAACGCAGGAATGTGGCGGCGACCGCGATCAACTCCGCATCCGCTTCAGGAGAATTTACTCCCAACATGTCGATATTCCATTGAAAGAACTCGCGCGAGCGTCCTTTTTGCGGCTGCTCATAACGCCAGAACGGACCGAAAGACCACCAGCGCACAGGCAATGTCAATTCATTTTGTTTTGCCGCGATCATGCGCGCCAGGCTTGGCGTGAGCTCGGGCCGCAGGGTCACAAAATCTCCCCCGCGATCCTCGAATGTAAAGGATTGCTTCTTCACAAGTTCTTCGCCGGACTTTGCCGCGTACAGATCGATGGTCTCGATAAAAGGCGCGTCCCATTCCTGATAGCCGAATGCCTGCGAGGCGGCGCGCACCTTTTCATAGATATAATTACGCAGGGACATCTGCTCAGGATAGAATTCGCGTGTGCCTTTTACCGATTGAATTTTGCCCGTCATGTTGACTCCAGTGCACGCATTCTATCATGAGTTTTTAACAGCCTTCAAAATTCAGTGTGTGAACTTTGAAGCGATTTTGGTATAATCATCAAGGAAATTTTCGTATGGGGCGACCCGCTATAATAAATAAAGTATTCATCATAAATCTTAAAGGGTCGCCCTTACCCATTTACAAGGAGAGAGGCCATGGAAATCAAGTATCAGGAGACAAGCAAAGACCTGCTCACCCGCATCGACATTCACGAAAAATACGGATCGGCCAATATAGATGCCTGGACGAACGAGCTGCTCAAGCCCCAGGCTGGCATGAAGATCCTCGATGTCGGTTGCGGCGCCGGCAAGTTATCTTTCCTCTTCAACGAATATACAAAAGGCGGGGCACAGATCACCGGCGGTGATTTTTCGAATGAACTGCTTGAAAAGGCACGCGAGAAAAACAAACAGCTTGGCGCGAACATTGATTTCCAGTTTCTGGATTTCAACAAACCGTTCAACTTCGCAGATAACACCTTTGACTTGTGCACAAGCGCCTTCGCCATCTACTACGCATCCGATCTGGACTTTACATTTGGTGAGGCCCACCGCGTGCTCAAACCTGGGGGACGGCTCTTCGTCTCCGGGCCCCTGCCAGAGAATAAACAGATGTTCTACGAGATCATCAAGGAAGCCACGAACCTGACCATCCCTCCCATGCCCGGCTCTTCGCGCTTCAAGGGCGATATTTTCGATACGATCGACAGGATCTTCGCGAAGACCGAACTGCACAAGTTCGAGAATCACCTTACCTTTCCCGAGGTCACACCCTTTGTTGAATACGTGCGCGCCTCATTGAGCGAAGACCGAAAATTATGGACAACCATGTTCAACGGCAAGGATGAATACGAGGCTTTGATCGGGAAGATCGAGGCAGTCGCCAGAAAAAAGCTCGAGCGTGACGGCAAACTGGTGATGACGAAGGTCGTTGGTGGAATTCTGGCGACAAAATGACAACGTCATTGCGAGGGCGATGATTTTCCGCCCGAAGCAATCCCCTCCCTTAATTAATAGGAGATTGCTTCCCGAAGGCTCGCAACGACATGAACTCGATATGAATTTTCACGGTAAACGAGTGCTCTTCCTCGGCGCGCATCCCGACGACATTGAGTTGGGATGCGGCGCTTTATTGCACCACATCGTCAATAAGACGGACGTATTATGTGTCACGCTTTCCGACAATCAAAGAAACCCCGATCTGAAAAACATAAGGGACGAGCATTTCAAGTCCATGAAGATCCTTGGGGTTCCGCAGGAAAAAATTATATTAGGTCCTTTTAATACGCGCGTATTCCCAAACGCGCGGCAGGACATACTCGAATACTTTCTCAAGCTCCGCAGGGATTTTCAACCGGACCTGATCTTCACACATTCCAGGCAGGATGTCCATCAGGACCACAACACAATGACCGATGAGGCACTGCGCGCCTTTCGCGGCATTACTGTCCTGGGGTTTGACGTGGTTCGATCCTCGTATGGTTTCTTTCCACATTTTCTTGTAGGAGTTTCAGAGGAAGATGTAAAAAAGAAGATCGAAGCACTGGCCGAATACGAAACCTATCGCGACCGCTATTATTTCAATAGTGAGCTTACCCGCTCCATCATGGTGCGCCATGGCGCCCTGGCGGAGCGCCCATTTGCTGAGGGATTTGACATTTTGAGGATCGTGGGAGAGTTCAACAAATAAAAGTGAGGCAGCATGCAATTTGAGGCGCTTTATCAGGAACTTGTCCACAGCACCGAAATGATCCGGGCTTTACTGAATGGAATATCGCAGGAAAACGCGCGGATCAAACCAGATAGAGAGTCATGGTCCATCCTTGAAGTTATCTGCCACCTGTACGACGAGGAACGCGAGGATTTTCGCGAACACCTGGATTTTATTCTTCACCGCCAAAACGAGAACTGGCACATCATCGATCCAGAGGGTTGGGTTGGCAAACGAGCTTATAACGAACAAAACATCGAAGAAATGAAGGATAAATTCTTTGAAGAACGCAAAATATCAGTTACATGGCTGAACGAACACAACAAGATGGATCTGGGGATCAAATACAAATCGAAATGGGACAACCTGGCCGCCGGGGACATGTTCGCTGCATGGGTGGCACACGACAACCTGCACATCCGCCAACTGGTCGAACTGCGACGGCTTGGAATTGAGAGGATCGCAAAGCCTTATGCAATTGAATATGCCGGAGAATGGTAATTTATGAAACGTCCTGCAATATTTTTTATTCTTATTTCGGCCTTTCTATTTCAAGCATGCGGGGTCGTGCCGCGCGTCAACGATGAACGCCCCAATTTTCTGGTCATCATCACAGACGATCAGCGTTTTGACACCATGGAATACATGCCGGACACCAGGCAATTGATCTTTGAGCAGGGCGTCACATTTTCGCTTGGATATGTCACCACTCCCTTTTGCTGCCCCAGCCGCGCCAGCATCCTGACCGGCATGTATGCCCACAACCATTATGTCCATGTCAACGAAGACCCGCTAAACTTCCCGACGGTTGTTGAAGACCTCCACAAGAACGGATATTATACGGGGCTGGTGGGAAAATATCTCAATTCCTGGAAAGGGGAAGCCAGGCCGGAATATGATTACTGGGTATCGTTCTTTGGCGGTACGCTTCCCAATTATTATGACCCCAACTTGAACGTCAACGGCACCTGGGAAAAGAAAACAGGCTACAGCACGTATTTGTTCAAGGATTACGCCATCGAGTTCCTGGAACAGGCCTCGCAGCAAAAAAAACCGTTCCTGCTTTTATTTGCTCCAAACGCTCCCCATGCCCCCTATACGCCATTGAAAGAGGATAAATCGCTCTATACAGATCTGCTGCCCTACCGGCCACCAAGCTATAACGAAGTGGATATCTCCGACAAGCCGGCCGCAATTGGGGATAAACCATTACTAACCGAAGATGATTCGATCCAGATCGAGAACACCAGGCGCAGGCAAATTCAAACGCTCGTCTCGCTGGATCGATCCATCGGCGAGATCATGAATAAACTGGAACAAACGGGCGAGTTGGATAACACTGTCGTCATTTTCATCTCCGATAACGGCAAACACTGGGGCGAGCACCGCATGGACACAAAAAGCACCGCATACGAGGAGTCTGTTAAAGTTCCCTTCGCTTTACGATATCCAGCGCTGGTTCCCACGCCTTATGTCGAAGACAAACTGGTCGCGAATATTGACATTGCCCCAACGATCTACGAATTATCTGAAACGCCGATCCCGGAAACTGTGGATGGGCTTTCATTGCTCGGCCTGCTG
>CAZJYB010000244.1:0-4370 GCA_964549865.1 uncultured Anaerolineaceae bacterium | reverse complement strand
CAACGAACGCACGAAGTCCCCGTAGCGCAGCGTAGTGGGAGTGCGGCGCAAGTGTGGCGTCTTTGCGTTAAAAAGACCCTGGTTGAAAGCAGCTGAAAGAACAAAGGGGGGAGCAACTTGAGTTAAATTACTCGAAATAAACCCTTCGACAGGCTCACCGTTCGTGCCGCGAGCAGCGCCACGGTGGTCCACAGGATTGCTTCGCTTATGCGAGACGGCAGGACAATGCCTTTGGGACGGTGCTTGTGTGCTATTTCCGATAATGTGTATTAGATGAGACCTAAAACCCACACGATCAATGGGGCGATCACCAGCGCAGGCAGGAAATTCCCCACACGGATCTTTTTTATCTCGAGCAGGTTGCTGATGGCAAGCCCGAGCAGGAGCACGCCGCCCGTGGCCGTCATTTCGTTCATCATTGCATCTGTGACGATGGTGCTGAGCTGCGCGGCCAGCAGGCTGATGCCTCCCTGATAGAGCAGCACGACCAGCGAAGAGAACATCACACCAATGCCGAGTGTGGAGGCGAAGGCGATGGATGCAAATCCGTCCAATGTCGATTTCACGGCGAGTAATTGATAATCACCCGTCAACCCGTCCTGGATCGAACCGAGGATCGCCATCGGGCCGATGCAATATAACAATGAAGCAACCATGAAGCCGCGAATGAATTTTGAACCGGAACCTGTTTCCGTGTCCCGCGAGAAGCGCTTTTCGAGGGCCTGGCCGAGCGATTCCAACCTGTCCTCGATCTTCCACCATTCGCCAAGCAATGCCCCCAGGATCAATGCGCCGAGCACGATCAATTGATTCTCACTCTTGAGGAACATTTGCACGCCCATGGCGGCCGTGAAAAGCCCCATGCCCGCGATCACAGTGGTCTTCAGCTGCTCGGGGATGCGCGCGCCGAAGAGCAGGCCCAGGGTGCCGCCGATCAGGATCGTAGCAATGTTTAGGAAGGTGCCGGTCATTGGTTGGCGCATTATACACTTTCCCGCGCCGTCGCTTATAATTTCCGGCATTATGCTTGAAGTCCATCACACGGAAATGATGCGCGCGGCGCTTGGCGCCCGCCTCAGCCCGCGCGCGCTCGAAATCATGATCGCCGCGAACCTTAAACAGGATTCCTTGACCGGCCTGCTCGGCCACGACGAGTATCATTTTGATAACAACGCCTTCGACGAGTCGAATCGTTACATCAAGGAACAGCGCGGTTATGTGATCGCCGCCCTGCTCTCGCCCGGCGTGCTCTCGGCGTGGATCGCCTTTGGCAGATTAACCCATGCTGTGCAGGATTTCTACGCCCATACCAATTACGTCTCCATGTGGCTGGAGGCTCTCCCCTACGGGGACGATGTCTCGCATAACGGGACGACTCACGCGTCGTCCGAAATTGATCCGCTTCGAAAAGACCTGATCGAAAACCCGGCCATGCACTCCGGCCGCATCTACCTGCCGATGGACGCGTTATACTTTGTCCCATTCCTGCGTAAATTCTCGCTCGCGCTTCTGCCGCGCGATTCGCATGGGTGGATGAACCTGGATTCTCCCGCGCAGGGTCCGCATTTTGAGTATGCACGCGCCGCTGCGGTGAAACGCACCGTGTATGAATTCGAGCTTTTGGAAAAGATCCTCACCCCGGAAATGTTCGCGCGTTTTACGGACCTGTAACATGCCTCGCACCAAAAAGACCGCCACCACCTCCTTCGGTTCTCCAGGTCGCATGGGGCACGATGCCTCGGCCTTTTATTCGGCGCGTCTATATGAAGACCAGCCGCATACCGAATCCGGGGTCTATCTGGAGAATCCCATACCAGCCGAAAAGCTGGATTCGATCATTCAGGGTTCATCTGAAAGCATGAGCGACCTGCCCGATTCGAGCGTGCATCTGATGGTCACTTCGCCCCCATATAACGTGGGCAAGGATTACGATGCGGATATGACGCTGGGTGAGTTCCTGAACGTGCTTAAGAAGGTTTGGGCGGAGGTCCATCGCGTGCTGGTGCCCGGCGGACGCGCCTGCATCAACGTGGCGAATCTGGGGCGCAAACCCTATATTCCCCTGCATGCCCATATCATTGAAGATATGAACAAGTTGGGATTCCTGATGCGCGGCGAGGTCATTTGGAACAAGGCCGCCAGCGCGAGCAGCTCCACGGCGTGGGGTTCGTGGCAGTCTGCATCCAACCCAACCTTGCGCGACGTGCATGAATATATCCTTGTATTTTCCAAGGGCAAATTTGGCCGCGACAAATCTGAGGCGCGAAAAGACACGATCACAAAGGAAGAGTTCCTCGAGTTCACAAAATCCGTCTGGGATTTCCCCACCGAATCTGCGAAGAAGATCGGGCATCCCGCGCCGTTCCCCAGGGAACTGCCTTATCGTTGCATCCAGCTCTATACGTTCTCAAATGAAACTGTGCTCGACCCTTTCATGGGAAGCGGGCAGACCGCGCTGGCGGCGATGAAAGCCGGCCGGCATTTTGTGGGATATGAGTTGAACGAGGAGTACGTAAAACTTGCCCGCAACCGTATTGAACAAGCACATCTCAATTCAAAGTAACAGGATGTCATCATGGAATATCGCGAACTCGGACGTACAGGCTGGAAGGTATCGGGTATCAGTTTTGGCGCATGGGCCATCGGGAACGCCTGGGGCGATGTGAAGGACGAGGAGTCTCTGGCGGCACTGCATCGCGCGCTGGATCTCGGCGTGAATTTTTTCGATACCGCCGAT
The DNA here is from genome assembly GCA_964549865.1 of uncultured Anaerolineaceae bacterium. Taxonomy (GTDB): domain Bacteria; phylum Chloroflexota; class Anaerolineae; order Anaerolineales; family Villigracilaceae; genus Villigracilis. Next base: position 1,633 of record CAZJYB010000244.1, on the reverse strand, counting down.
GTGTATGGCGACGGACGCAGTGAGAAATTGCTGGCCCAGTTGAAGCGCGAACGCAGCGAAAAGTTTTATGTGGCCACCAAGGCCGGCCGCAGGCTTGAGCCGCATATTGCCAGTGGCTATAATCGCGAGAATCTCACCGCCTTTGTGGAACGCAGCCTGAAGAACCTTGAAATGGATGCATTGGACCTGTTGCAATTGCACTGCCCGCCGGCTGAGGTCTATTACACGCCGGAAGTTTTCGATGTGCTGGATGGGTTGATAAAGGCCGGAAAGCTGCGGCATTATGGTGTCAGCGTGGAAAAAGTGGAGCAAGCGCTTAAAGCGATCGAATATCCGGGTGTGCAAAGTGTGCAGATCATCTTTAATATCTTCCGCCAGCGCCCGATCGACCTGTTCTTTGGCGAGGCAGAACGACGCAAGGTTGGTATTTTGGCGCGCCTGCCGCTTTCTTCCGGAATGCTGGCGGGGAAAATGAGCCGTATGAGCACCTTCTCATCGGGTGACCACCGGCAATTTAATCGGCATGGCGAATCGTTCGACCGCGGTGAAACATTCTCCGGACTCGATTATGAGACCGGCTTGCAGGCCGTGGAGGAATTGCGCGCGCTGCTCCCTTTGAACATGAGCATGTCCCAAATGGCTTTGCGCTGGCTGCTGATGTTCCCTGCCGTCACGTGTGCCATCCCGGGCGGCAAGCGTCCCTCGCAGGTGGAGGAGAATGTAGCTGCCGCCGACCTTCCGGCTCTTTCAGAGGAGACCATGACGCATGTGCGCGCCCTCTATGACCGCCTGGTGCGTCCGCATGTGCATCATTATTGGTGATCCCGGAATGGCCTCTTAATAAGAACCTATCCCAAAAGCCTTACCACTAAGCCACAAAGACACGAAAACACACCGTTCGTGCCGCGAACAACGGCGGCACGCCGGTGCGAGACGGCAAAGGTTTTTCCTTGGAGTCTTTGAGACTTTGTGCCTTAGTGGTAGATGATCTTGAGTTTTCGGATAGACTCTAAATGACTCAGAAGGATATGAATGAAAGGGTATAATCAAATTATGGATATTAAAACAAAACTAAACGAAGCGATGAAGGACGCCATGAAGAGCGGCGACGAAGTTCGCAAACGCATGACGCGTACTGTACTGGCTGCCATCAAACAGGTGGAGGTCGACAAGCGTATCACGCTGGACGACATGGCGGTGATGGCGCTCATTCAAAAGGAGATCAAGAACTGCCGCGAGACGATCGAAGACGCCAAAAAAGCCAATCGCCCCGATATGATCGAGGCCAATGAAGCCGAGATAAAAATATTGCAGGATTTTCTGCCCCAGGCCATGCCGGCGGAGGAATTACGCGCCCTGGTACAGTCCGCCATTGTAGAGACCAGTGCGGCCGCGCCGAGCGATATGGGCAAGGTGATGAAGATCGTTGTGCCGAAAGTAGCAGGCCGCGCTCCGAACGACATGATCAGCGCGACCGTTAAAGAATTACTGGCCAAGTAACCCTGGCGCGAAGCGGTTGAGTACCCCCGCTGCGCGATCGTTTTATGCGAGTTCGCACCCCCGCATCTCCCAGCATTCGAGTCTTTCAGATCATCTTGATCGTGGCGGTCAGCCTGATCTCTTTCGCCGCGCT
>CAZJYB010000243.1:0-4424 GCA_964549865.1 uncultured Anaerolineaceae bacterium | reverse complement strand
TACGGTAGGTTAAGCGGAAGGTCAAGTGAGAAAAATCACTCGGCGAGTGAGGTGCCGGCCAACCAGCCTGTCGTCCAGGATGATTGAAAGTTGAACCCGCCGGTAATGCCGTCGATATCGAGCACCTCGCCGGCGAAAAAAAGATCGTCGACCACGCGGCTTTGCATGGTTTTGAAATCCACTTCACTTAAACGTACGCCGCCGCAGGTGACAAATTCTTCCTTGAATTGCCCCTTGCCTTCGATCATGAATTCGCCCGCGGTCAATTCCTGCGCGAGTCGTCGAATTTCCGTTTTTGAGATATCGCCCCAGTTTTTGTCGCCGATAAAATGGACAAGTTGTTTCCACAAGCTGGCTGGGATCTGCGAGAACGCAGGCTGGGTTGCAACCTTTTTGCGCGTATTCTCATGCCAGTCTTTATTTCTCTGCAGGATCTCGAGTGCTTTATCGAATGTGTAATCATCCAGCCAGTTGACGAGTAGTTTGGCGCGATATTTCTTCGCGTGCAATTCGCGTGCGCCCCATGCTGAGAGTCTCAGGGTGGCCGGCCCACTTAATCCCCAGTGGGTGATGAGCAAGGGGCCGCGTTGTGTCAGCGAATCCATTTTCAATGTGACTGCCTCCACCGATACGCCCGCCAGCCCGTCGATCCTTTTATCTTTCACATTGAACGTAAATAATGAAGGCACAGGTTCTTCGAGAAAATGTCCGAGCGACTGGACGATCTCGCGCGTTTTCGGATCGCTTCCCGTGGCAAGCAATAATTTCTTTGTTTGAAGAGGAAGGACCTCCGCCTCGTTTTGCCCACTCCCTTCGGTCGCAACGCGAGCCTTGCGGACCTCCAGCCTGAATCCGCCTTTCGGGCTTTTCTCGGCCTTTTGCAGGCTCGTCTTAATGTGCACCGTCACCCCGGCATTTTTCGCGCTCTCGCGCAGACACTCCGTGATCGTCTCGGACGAATCCGTCACAGGGAACATGCGCCCGTCTGCCTCAGTCTTCAATTTCACGCCGCGCGACTCAAACCACTTGACCGTATCCGCAGGCTGAAAACGCGTGAACGCGCCGCGCAATTCCACGCCGCCGCGCGGATAGAAAGTGATCAGTTGTGCAGGGTCAAAGCAGGCGTGGGTCACATTGCAGCGTCCACCGCCGGAGATGAGCACCTTGCCCAAAGTCTGCGAGGCCCTTTCGATGATCAGCACGCGTAACTTCGGGTTCAACTCCGCGCAGCGGATCGCCGCGAAGAATCCCGCAGGTCCGCCGCCTGCAATGATCACGTCCCATTTGGTTGTAATATAGTTGGACATAAGAATAAAAATCGCCCTGTCAGTATAACCTGACGGGGCGAAAGATATTCAATTACTTTTCGCAGTCAATCCGTACTTCTTCTCGATAATCTGTGGCCCGCCCATTCTTTACCCTGTTCCTCCAACCAATCAAGCATGCTGCGAACACTGCCTGTGGCCATGGCAATACTTGTATCCGCAGCACCATAATAGATGCGCAGGGTGTCACCGTCAGGTGCAAGCGTGTAACCACACGGAAAGACAACTTTGTCCACATCGCCATGTTGCTCGTATGGTTCTTCAGGAGCAAATACCCACTCTTCGCCGCGTTTCAAACAACGCTCCGGTTCATTCAAATCAAATAGAGCGAGACCTAATCTGTAAATAGAGCCGGACGCGTTGTTCTTTACGCCATGATAAATCACCAGCCAGCCCTCTGGGGTCTGAATCGGAGGAGGAGAGAGACCGATCTTGTTCGCATCCCATGAGGCTCCGTGCCGGGCTTCCAGCATCAGTGTGTGGTTACCCCAATTCCGCAAATCGGGCGAATAGGATATCCACATATGTGCGCGTGGAGCACTTACCGGGCGATGGATTAACGCCCACTGGCCGCCAATCCGATGCGGTAACAGAGCCGCATCTTTGTCTTCGGGTGCCATGATCATGCCATAGCGCTCGAAGTGGTTGAAATCTTCAGTGAATGCCAATGCCACGCCCGGGCCGCCGCCGGTAAAGGCGGTATAAACGATGGCATACTTGGCCAGTTCGGGTACGTAGGTAATGCGCGGGTCTTCAACGCCCCACATTTCTTCAGGGAAATGTTCGGGGTCGGCCATAAAAGTAGGCTTGGAGTCGATCTCCCAGTTATCGATGCCATTCGCGGAGCGCGCGACGCATAAATGGGAATGACCGCGCCGATCCTCCACACGACACAATAGCAGAGTGGTGCCATCAGCCAGTAGAGTGGCGCCGGGGTTAAAGATGCTATTTGCCTGATACGGCCAGTTCGCGGCTGTCAGAATCGGGTTGTGCTTGTGACGACGAAAGATTTCTAAAGGTTGATTGTTCATTGTGATGCTCATTAGACTCCATAACATTTTCTGCCAACCGTAATTCCAAAAGGGATTGTAGAAAGGCCAGCGTGGACTCTGCGCCTTGATTCTCGTTGGGCCGGTCAGGATGCAAACCATCGCGACAACCACCCGTTGTTGGATCATACACCGGGAGATGCAAGTCGTTACGGCCCAGAAACCACTCGAAGGCGCGCCGTACTTCCTGATGCCACTTTTTATCCCTGGTGATAAGATGGGCTTCTAGGCAGGCAGAGACCATCGCCTGTGCCTCCACCGGTTGTTGATCGAAGCGGGCACGTTCGCCGCCCAGTTGATAGAAGCCATTGGAACCGATCGGGACAAAATGCCCTCCCTCTGTATCCGACCGTTGCAAGTCTGCGAGCCATGTGAGAGATTCCAATCCCACTTCGGTCATTCTGGTATTGGATAGAGATTCACCGCATAATAACATCGCATGCGACAACGCCGCGTTGCAATAGGCCAGCTTATTTTCGAACCAGTTCCATCCATCCGCGCGGTTGTCTTGATACAACGCCAGCAATCGACCCGCCAATTCTTCCTGTACCTGCGTGACTCGCCGGTCACCGGCAAATCGACGCAAATATTCGTAGATGCCGATGAGTGCGAAGGCCCAGGCGCGTGGGCTGGTCATTTCCAGGATTGCGAGCAGGGACTGCTGAAATACCTTGGCAGCCATATTGTGAAGAGTGGGTGTGTTCGATCGGCCGAGTACAGCACCCAATGCCCATAATGCGCGACCATGGCTGTCGTCTGAGCCGCTCTCTTCGAGCCAGTTTCGCTGATAATCCATAAAGTTGCGAAAGCGTCTCGTTTCAGGATTGAAGGCATACCAGGTGAACGCGAGATAACGTGTGGACAGTTCAATGGCTTCCTTGTTTCCCAATTCCTCCAGAAGCATACTGACCATCAAGGCGCGGGCATTGTCGTCTGTTGTATACCCTTCGTGATAGTTGGGTGTCGTGAAGATGGCGTGTTGCAATATACCGGTATCATCCGTGATATGACGCAGGTGATCCAGTTTGAGAGGCGGCAATTCCCAGGCGCGTTGATCCAATGGTTTGACCGCAAAGTCTGCCTGCGCAAAATGACGACGTTCAGCGCGGGCCTTTTCAAATGTCTTCATATAACGGCGGGAAACCTGCGGCCAGATCATATCCCGACCGAACAGATAAGCGCGCTTGCGCATGGCATGGCGTTTTGACTCATTGTCCAGCAGATCGATCACCTGCTCTGCCAGCGCTTGCGGATCACTGAAAGGCACCAATGCGCCACGCTCATCGGCCAGCATTTCCTCTGCATACCAATAGGGTGTGGAGATGACCGCCTTGCCGGCTCCCAACGTATACGCCAGTGTGCCGGACGTAATTTGGGCTACATCGAGATAGGGCGTGATATAGACGTCCGCAGCACTGATGAACTGGATGAGTTCATCCAGTGCAACAAAGCGGTTATAGAAGATCACATTTCCTTCCACGCCCTTTTCGTGAGCCAGGCGTTGCAGGGATAGACGATAGCTTTCTCCTTCGTTGCGGATGACCTGCGGATGGGTTGCGCCAACGACGATATACACTACATTTGGATGTTTCTCTAAAATGGCAGGCAGGGCCGTGATGACATTCTCAATGCCCTTGTTTGCCGAGAGTAGGCCAAAACTAAGCAGAACGCTTTTGCCTTCGACCCCAAATAGATCCTTGTTAAAACTCGGGTCTACAAAGGGTACATCGGGAATGCCGTGCGGGATCAGGTCGATCTTATCTTCAGGAACGTGATAAATACTTTTCAGAAATTCAACGCCCCGTTCGCTCATGACTACTACACGGTCTGACAGGCCGATGATCTCCTCGAGCACGCGGCGCTGCTCGGGGCTGGGGGTTTGTAAGATCGTGTGCAGCGTCGTGACCACAGGCATACGCAATTCGCGTAGTAGCGTCAGAATGTAACTACCTGCCTTCCCTCCAAAGATGCCGTATTCATGCTGCAAAGAGACCATGTCCACGTTGTTGATATTGAGGAAATCGGCGGCGCGGCGATAGGACTCAATGTC
>CAZJYB010000242.1:0-4533 GCA_964549865.1 uncultured Anaerolineaceae bacterium | reverse complement strand
CCATGCTGCGTTCCGGAGCGGTCGCGATCGAGTCGTTGTACCAACGCACGCCATGCAGCTCGCGAACCAGTACGAGTCTATGAGGCACGCCGCGAAAATCCTGCACGGCTTTGAGCATATCACCTGGTTTGAATCCCGCCGCGTGGCCGATCGTGAACGCGGCAAGCACATTGCTCACGTTATGATCGCCGCGCAGCTGGATCTTCTCGCGCGGCATCAGGGATAGATTGACGTTCCCATCGCACAGGTTCAACGTTCCATTATGCAGGTAAACACCGTTCAGCCCTTCATCCAATTCATGCAAACTGAAGGTGTAAAGTCTGCCTTTTACCCTATCGCGCAGGCTCCATGCGCCCCTGTCATCGCGGCTGAGGATCGCAATATCCTTGTCCGTTTGAAAATCAAGGATGCGCGCCTTTGCATTTGTATAGGCTTCCATCGTCGCATGGCGATCCAGATGATTGGGTGTGATATTCAAGATCGCGGAAATATCAGGCGAGATGCTCATCTGGTCCAGTTGAAAGGAGGAGATCTCCAGGATGGCGAGGTCATCGGCTTGCATATCATCCACGTAATTAATGAGCGGGTCACCGATGTTGCCACCGACGTAAGACCGTGGACGATGGACCATGGACGACGGTTGTTTGGCGGTCTGCGGTCCATCGTCCATGGTCGAAAAGGAAAGTTCTGCCATTTTGCCAAGCAAAGTCGTTGTCGTGGTCTTTCCGGCCGAGCCGCTGATGCCCACCGTTTTACATGGCGCGACTTCCATGAAGATCTGTGTATCGTTCGAAAGCGGGATGCCGCGCTTGATTGCTTCCTGAATAATGGGCAATGTCAACGGCACGCCACCGGAGGGACAAAGCACATCGGTATGATCCAGCAATTCAAGGGGATGCCCAGCCGCGACCCATTCCACATTCGTATCTGCGAGCGCGGCGCGGGCGGAAGCAAGTTCTTCCATTGGGCGTGAGTCGCTCAAGGTCACGCGGGCGCCATGACGCGCAAGCCAGCGAGCGAGGGCAATGCCCTGTCTCGCTGCGCCGAGGATGAGTACGCGCCTGCCATTCCAGTCAGTCATATTAAACCTGGGATAATCCTATGCCGATCAACGCAGCCATCAAACCGATCAGCCAGAAGCGTTGTACAACCTGTGTTTCACTCCATCCGAGCAGTTCAAAATGTAAATGGATGGGTGCCATTTTGAAGAACCGTTTTCCCTTTGTGAGCCTGAAGTAACCGATCTGGATCACAACACTTAACATTTCGCTAAGCGGGATGATGCCGATCACGATCAACATCGGCCATTGCCCGGTCATCAAGGCAACCACCGCGATCACGGCACCCAATGAAAGCGAACCGGTATCTCCCATGATCAATTCTGCGGGATGCACATTGAACCAGAGAAAACCAAATAACGCACCCACAAGGATGAAACAAAAACGTGCCAGGTATACCTGCTCCTGCATTAAGGCAATGCCGCCGAACGCTGCCATGGCTGTGGCGGCGATCAGACCTGCGAGACCATCGAGTCCGTCTGTAAAGTTGACCGCATTGGATTCGGCCACAATGATGAATGCCGCCATTGGCACATACCACCAGCCAAGTTCAATTTCAAAGAACAGACCGGGGAAATATAGGTCCGGTACATCCATCATGTATTTCAAAACGTAGGCGGTGCCGAGGGCCAGAATTACCTGGAACAGGAATTTTGTACGGGCGCGCATCCCATCGCCTTTGCGCTTGCCTCGAATACCTTCCCAATCATCCACAGCACCGAGAACTGCGTACCCAACCATCACCACCATGGGTAGAAGAACCGAACGCCCCACGCCGCCCTCGCTCACACCGGCCAACGCCACTGCATTGAGCAAACCGGCCAGCAATAACATGGGCAGGATGAACATGACACCACCCATTGTGGGTGTACCCATTTTTATCTGGTGATGTTCAGGCTCCTCCACGCGAATGATCTTGCCGATCTTGTAATGGCGCAAAATACGGAGCAAAGGCCCGCCCCAGATGGCGGTCATAATGAAGGCCAGGCCGGCCAGACTCAGGGAAAACGCGATCTGTCTCACGAAGCCACCTCAAGAGATGCGGCGATACGATCCATGCGCAAGCCATGTGAACCCTTGATGAGCACTGCATCGGTTGTTGTGATGTTCTTGTTCAGCCAGTCCACAATTGGCTCCAATTCTTCAAATTCCAGGATGCTGGATGGTTTCATGCCTGCGCGTCGCGCAGCCTCAGCAATGATATGCGCACGCGGACCCAGTGTGAGCAACACTTTTGCCACTTGTGCAACACGCATACCAACCATTTCATGCCCCTGCCTTTCGTAGGGGCCCAGCTCAAGCATATCACCAAGCACCGCGATCTTGCGACCGTCCATCTCGTCGAGCAGGTTGATTGCAGCCAGCATGGATTCGGGCGAGGCATTATAGGTATCATCCAGGATCAGGGCGCCGCTATGACTGCGCACGGCAACCAGTCGTAATTGAGTATGCCCCTGAGACAGGCCTTCAAAGATCTCCTGCCAGGTCAACCCTTCCACAAGACCCACGGACGCGGCACGCAGTGCGGTATGAACAGAGTGACGCCCGATCATCGGGACGCGTGCGTGAAGCGTTTCATTCTTATAATGCAGGCGGAAATGAATGCCATCGAGGCCGAGGCCTTCGATCTGGTCGGCCCATAGATCCGCTTCATGGGAAAGGCCATAGAAGAATATGCGCGCCCTTGTCTTCTCCTCCATTTTGCGTACCCAGATATCGTCGAAGTTCAATATGGCCACGCCATCTTCAGGCAAAGCCTGCACAAGTTCACTCTTACCGGCTGCAATGGCCTCCTGGGAGCCGGCCCGTTCCGCATGGACAGTGCCCACATTCGTGATCACGCCGATCTGAGGCTGGGCAATGTCGCACAGGAATTGAATTTCGCCGGGCACGTAAAATCCCATTTCCAATACGGCGCGTTCATGGCCCGCGCCCAATTTCAGGATGGTAAGTGGAAGCCCGATCTCGTTGTTCAAGTTACCGGGGCTCTTAAGTGTGCGGTAACGTGTGCCGAGTACCTCGGCGATCATTTCCTTGGTCGTGGATTTTCCAACACTGCCGGTAATGCCTATCACGCGGATATCCAGCTTACGGCGCCAGAAACGCGCGATCTGCTGCAAGGCGGAGGTGGTATTGTCCACGCGCAGGCAGAGAGGAGGGGTTAGATCCAGAGCGGACTCTGCCGATAGACCATTGCGCAGGTCGAGGGTACGCGATGAAGCGGAGATGTCTTTTTGAATTAAAGCAAAAGATGCTCCCCTCTTGAAAGCCTCTTCAACGAAGTCGTGCCCATCCACATTTTCACCGGGGATCGCGATAAAGATCGAGCCGGGAATGACCTGACGCGAATCGATCGCCGCCTCTGTAATGACCGCGTTGGCATCCGGGGGACGGAATGTGGTGAGGGCTTCGAGCGCGTCGGCGAGTGTGAGCATATTATTTGTTGGCGAGTTGCTGACGAACGCTATCGGGAGGGATATCGAGCAGGATGACTGTCTTCTCTGCCATCTCTGCAAAGACAGGCGCGGCGGTCTCTGAACCCCAAATGGATGCAGAGGGTCGTTCGAGCCAGACGTAGATCATGAATTGCGGGTCGTCCACCGGTCCCCATCCAATGAAGGATGCATTGGTCTGTGTGGAGTCGTAATAACCATTGACCGGGATCTGCGCGGTGCCGGTTTTCCCGGCCACGCGATAGCCCGGTACAAGCGCAAGCGACGATTCGGATTCAAGTGAGTGTGCGAGCATGTTACTCAATGTATCGGCAGTTTGTTCTGAAATGGGCGAGCCCGCATATTGCGCAGGAACATTATATTGGCGCCCATCGCGCACCATCGCAGAAAGCGCATGAGGAGTCACCGTGCGCCCATGATTTGCGATCGATGACGCAGCCATGAGAATTTGGATCGGGGTTGCAGCCACACCCTGACCGAACGCGTTCGTGCCCAGGTCGACGGGATACCAATCCGCATCGCCCGGGATCTTGAGCCTGCCCGCGGCTTCACCTGCCAGGTCTACGCCCGTGGGATGGCCGAGACCAAAGTTATCCATATACCCATAGAAGGTGCTGGCACCCATCTGTGTGGAAAGCATGGCCATGCACACATTCAGCGAATGTTGTAAACAACCGGTCATATCCTGCAAACCCCAGGGCTCCTGGTCCCAGTTTTGAATGGTGGCGCCGCCCACCAGGATCGAGCCGCTATCGAGATAAGTGGTATTGGGAGTAACAGAGCCGCTATCCAACGCGGCAGCCATGGTCAGGATCTTTATCACCGAGCCCGGTTCATACGGCATGGAAATGGCCGGGTTGAATTCGCTGGCATTATTGTAAATATTTCCATAATTCCAAAACTGGTTCAGGTCCATGCGCCTGGTAATGGCCATCGCAAAGATCTCCCCGTTGCGAGGATCCATGATCACAATGGTCCCATTGTCTGCACCGTACTGCGCGATCGATTCGTCCAGAATTTGT
>CAZJYB010000241.1:0-4611 GCA_964549865.1 uncultured Anaerolineaceae bacterium | reverse complement strand
AACCAGCCTGGGCTGATTCAATTCCGTTTTCAAATTTAGGCCTGTCTTTTTTCAGAGCAAATCCAATTGCACTTCCGTCCGAGCCGGGGAAGGCTAAAACGCCCGCGCCACTGGACCAGGCGGCAGAGCCGGCGTTGGCGGTGAAGTCATAACCGGTGCCGGACGAGGAGTTGACGTTGATCTCAACCCAGAACGTTTTATTGGCGGTGGAACCAATGCCAAACACACTGCCTTGTGCGCTTCTGAATTTGTAAAAGCCAAAGTAATGACCTGCCGCGCTTGGCGCCGTCATCGCCACCGTGATATCCACGGTCTGGCCGGGGCTCACAGTGGTTGACAAGGCTTGCGAAGCGGGCGCGCCCATTCTCTCGCCACTATCGAAGATCAAAGAGACATCGTTGCTGTTCCAGGCGCAGGTGCCGATATTCTTCAAGCGCCAGGTCTTGTTAAAGGCAGTACCGGGTATGAAATTCGTGCCATCCGGAACGGTGACATCCGCGATGAACTGCGCCCAGTAACATGTGGCGGCGCCCGCGGTGGTGGTTGCACCCGGCAACAGGGTGAGCATCAGGGCTAGCAGCAGCAGGCTCGATGCTATTTGTTTGTGTAATTTCATATCTTCCTCCATGCAACTCATCAAATGCTAAATAATGACGCCAAAAATTGCCAAAAGTTCCGTTGACTATACGCCCCCCTCTAGTATAACTTTTCTCAAGCGATTGTTCAATATATTTCAATGGTCATTTTTTACCATGTGGTGCGAAACTCACGCCTGAAACCGTTGCACTATAATTGCGGGCATGCCCCGTACGATCCTTCATTTAGACCTGGATGCCTTCTTCTGCTCGGTCGAAGAGACCCAAAACCCCGACCTGCGCGGCAAACCCTTCGCGGTTGGCGGCAAGCCTGATGAGCGCGGCGTGGTCGCTTCGTGCTCATATGCCGCGCGCCACCTCGGCATCCGCAGCGCGATGCCCATGTCGCGCGCAGTACGGTTATGCAGGAATCTTATCATCATTCCCGCGCGGCACAAACTGTACGGCGAAGTCTCTGAACAGGTGATGGAAAAGCTGCGTGGACTGACTGCTCTGGTCGAACAGATCTCCATAGACGAGGCTTTTCTCGACATCTCAGACATCGCCGAACCCCCGGCACGCATCGCGCGGGACCTGCAAGCTGCCATCCGTGACGAATTGCATTTACCCAGCTCCATCGGGATCGCGTCCAATAAACTGGTCGCGAAGATCGCCACCGAGGTCGGCAAGAAAAGCGCGAAAGGGGTCGGCCCTCCATTTGGATTAACGATGGTTCCAGCCGGAGATGACGCCAAATTCCTCGCTCCTCTCCCCGCGGATATGCTCTGGGGAGTGGGTCCAAAGACTTCAGCCCGATTATCTGACCTCGGCATCCATACAATCGGGGACATTACCCGTTGGCCGGAAAAAGAAATGACGCGTCTCTTCGGCGAAAACGGACGCGAACTGTGGCATCATGCACAAGGGATCGATAACCGCCCCATCGTGACGGAGTATGAGACCAAATCCATCAGCCAGGAAACCACTTTCAACGTGGATGTGCGCGATGAAAAGACGCTTGAAAAAACCCTGCGTGAACAATCGAAAGATGTGGCGCGGCAATTGCGCAAGAGTGACCTGGCCGGCAAAACGGTCAAGTTGAAGCTGCGCTGGTCAGATTTCACAACGATCACCCGGCAGGTCACCTTGCCCACGCCCACAGATAATGAAGAAGAGATCGGCAAAGCCGCATTGAAATTATTGCATGCAGTCCGCAAGCCAAACCAATTCGTCAGGCTGATCGGGGTCGGCGTCAGCGGGATCGGTGCCCCGGTGCGTCAGCTCAGCTTGTGGGACGCGGGAACCGAGAAGTCCCGCAAGCTGCAAGAAGTGGTGGATGAGTTGCAGGAAAAATATGGCAAGGATGTCATCCACAAAGGATAATAGGCCTGCTCCTATCGGGGTCTGAGACCCCGATAAAGCCTTAAAAGGATCACCATGAAAATACTCGACTTCAAAAAACAATTCAAGACCCTGTACGCGCCATCCGCCAAAAAAGTGGAAGCTGTGCAGGTGCCGCGTCTGCAATTCGCGATGATCGATGGTGCCATCGAAAAGGGACAGGCGCCCGGCACATCCCCAGGATTCGCCGAGGCCACCCAAGCCTTATACAGCCTGTCGTATACGCTCAAGTTCATGCTCAAGAAGCGCGAGAAGAACCCCATCGATTACCCGGTCATGCCGTTACAGGGATTGTGGTGGGTGGAGGATGGTTTCTTCGATATCACCGTGAAGGACAATTGGTTTTATACGTTGATGATCATGAAGCCCGAGGTCGTCACAAAGGAATTATTCGAAGAAGCACGCGAAGCTGTGCGCAAGAAAAAAGGTGACTCCCCAATGTTGTCAAAGTTGAGGCTCGCTCATTTCGAAGAAGGCTTATGTGCACAGGTCATGCACATCGGGCCGTACGCAAGCGAACCCGCCACCATCGATCGCATGCGGGAATTCATGCAGGAGAACGGATTAAAGGATAACGTGGGCCCGAACGGCAAACATCACGAGATCTATCTCAGTGACCCGCGCAAGGCAAAGCCTGATAAGATGAAGACGGTATTACGACATCCCGTGGTCAAAGTCTAAACGTTTCAACAGCCTGCCCTGAGCGTGTCGAAGGGTTCGAACGTTTAAACGTCATTGAAACGAGGAATCATGAACTGTTTCTATCATCCCACCCAGCCTGCCATTGGAATTTGCAAACACTGCCAGCGCGGCCTGTGCACCGACTGCGCTGCGATCATCGACGATGTGCTGGCCTGCAAGAACCGCCACGAAGATGACATCCATATGCAGGAACAGCTCACGGCTCGCAACTTGTTTCAATCGAAGCGTGTGAAATCAGGCTACATGCGAAATGCGATCTTCTACGGGCTGGTTGGCGGAGTGTTCGCGGCCTTCGGCTTCTGGCAATTGAAATGGCTTGGCTTGCAAGCCGTTGTATTTATCATGCTCGGCGGATTCCTGTTATATGCTGCGGCCGCAAATTATTTCGAGGGCAGAAAATACAAGTAATGGGTACATGGATATGCCACCTGCGCATCGCTGAAAAATTATTGCCTCATTTTCCCGAACTGGACAAAGTCACGTTCACGTTCGGGAATCTCGCGCCCGATTCGGGAATCCCCAACGAGACCTGGACGGAGTTCGACCCTCCCAAGGAGGTCACCCACTTTATCGAAAAAGGTGAGGGCGAGGACAGGATCCGCGACCTGCTGTACTATCGCGAATATGTCTCGAACCTCGATCCAAAGGACGACATTCAAAAATACAGTTTTCGTTTCGGTTACTTCACACATTTGATCTGCGACTTTTTATGGTCGAAGTTCATTGCGAAGCCGACCATGGAAGCAACTCATGAAATGATCGAAGAGGACGAATTAAAAGCCTGGGGAATGATCAAGGACGACTGGTACGGCCTCGACCAACGTTACAATCGCGACCATCCTGAAAATCTCTTCTGGCAGGTCATCCATAAATACCCAAGCCCGCCGTCGTATTTGCCATTTGTAAACGAAAAGGCGTTGCACACGCAATACGATCACATCCGTAAATTCTATGGGGAACCAGAACCCGAATGGTTCATCGAACGGAAATATCCGTATCTCAACGAATCCACCATGACGCGCGTCGTTGAGGATACAGTCCGGGCCATGCTGTTCATTATTGAAAAGCTCAAGCACATCGAGAATGGGGATTTACAAAGCAGTAGCGAGATCCTCCCCACAGAGTATATGCTTCCCTACGAAATGCCGCTCGGCGATTCTTGATTGTAGGGGCGACCCTACCTGCAACTCTCTTCGTACCCCTGCGTAAAACAAGTACATAAAACGAAAGGAGCAAAAATGAACGAATACAAACAGCTTACACGCAGCAGGTCCAATCGCATGATCGCGGGTGTATGTGCCGGGTTTGCGGAATATCTCAACCTTGACCCAACCGTCCTACGCCTGTTGTTCGTGCTGGGTTTCTTCCTTGTCGGTCCCGGCATCGTGCTGGCCTATTTCATCATGGCCATCGTCACCCCCGAAGAACCGGTAAGGCAATAAATCGTTGACACGTTTGAACGTTCAAACGTGTCAACGATCTTTTATCGTGCCAATTCCAGGAAAACATCCTCAAGAGTTGGTTCCCCTCGTTCTATTTTCTTAACCTCAACTCCCGCGTTCTCCAATTGCTTCTTCATCGCTTCTCCCTTAACCCCGGAACTGATCACGCGTAAATAGTCACCGGCCAACCCGACGCGTTTCACGCCCTCCATATTCGAGAGAATCTCCAACCCGCGCTCCAACGGATGCGCGTACACTTCCCACACATCGCCCTTGATAATGGACTTTTTGAGATTCGTCGGCGTATCCATGGCGAGTAATTTCCCGTCGCGCATCACGCCCACTCGTTCGCAGTATTCGGCCTCGTCCATGTAATGTGTGGTCACCAAAATGGTCACGCCGCCTTCAGCCAATCCGTAGATCAGGTCCCAGAACGCGCGCCGCGCGGTGGGGTCCACACCCGAGGTGGGTTCATCGAGAAAAAGTAACTT
>CAZJYB010000240.1:0-4628 GCA_964549865.1 uncultured Anaerolineaceae bacterium | reverse complement strand
CTGCTCCGCGCATGGCAGATCTTGGCTCACGTCCACCAACGCCCAAGCCAAAGCCATCTGCAGCTGCACCTTCACAAGAACCGGTCTATGAACCCATGGAAAAGGAAAGTGACTGGACGAGCGAGACAGAAACGCCGCTGATCGAAACCCGCAAACCCATTGGAGTGCCTCCGCTGACGCGTCAAGCGGTCGTTCAGCCAGTCATGCAGAGTCAACCCACTGTGCAGGCTCGATCCGTCCCGTCAAAGCCTGCTGCCCCAAAGAAGAGCAGCACGCGCGCCTCCGAAACAGTACCCGGCCCCTCGGCCTTAACACAGGCCAAGGATGAGCTGGATCGCGGAGATATTCCGACTGCATTGGAGCATTACGGAAAACTCATCAAAAAAGGCAAGCACCTTGAAGAGACCATCCGTGATCTGAGTGAGTCGATCTATCGCTATCCGGTGGAAGTGGGTATCTGGCAGACATTGGGAGACGCGTATATGCGTGCGAACCGGTTGAAGGAAGCGCTTGAGGCCTATAACAAGGCCGAGGAATTAATTCGTTAAAAAATAGAGCGGGAATTTTCCCGCTCTATTATCCATTTGTCTTTTGGAGGAATTGTGGAAAGAACGCTCGTACTTGTAAAGCCCGACGGTGTGCAACGGGGATTGATCGGTGAAGTGATCTCCCGCTTTGAACGACGCGGGCTTCGGCTTGTGGCTGCGAAATTTATTCAAGTGAACACGTCACTGGCTGAAACCCATTATGCCGAACATAAAGGCAAGCCTTTTTACGATGGCCTGATCCAATACATCACCTCTGCACCCGTGATGGCGATGGTCTGGGAGGGTCCGAACGCGGTGGCCGCTGTGCGTCAAACTGTTGGCTCGACCAAACCTGTGGAATCAGCGCCCGGCACCATCCGGCATGACTATGCCCTTGAAGTGGGCCGTAACCTGATCCATGCTTCCGATAAACCCGAGACCGGCGAACGTGAAGTTGCGCTTTGGTTCAAGAAGGAAGAACTTGTGGAGTGGAAGCGTTCAATCGATCAATGGGTCTTTGAAAAGTAAGAATCAGTGAATAGAGAATAATGAACGTCCCGCAGATAAAATCTGCGGGACGTTCATTATCATTGCAATCTCAATAATACTTTCCCGTCTTCCCATAATTCTTCGAGCAAATAAAAATCGCGCTGGTCCGGTGAGAAGAGGTGGACCACCACGTCTCCAAAATCAACCACGACCCAGCCGTCGCGGGAGAACCCTTGTTTTTTGCCCTTCTTGCGATGGTTGGTGCGCATATCGTCCAATATGCCAGCGGCGAGCGCGTCCAGCATGCGGTCGCTGGTGCCGGTGCAGATCACGAAGTAATCGGTAAATGAAACAACCTCCTTGATATCCAGAAGAACGATGTCCTCTGCTTTTTTATCTTCCAGGGAATTAACAATATCGCGTGCCAGGTCGAGTGCGTTCAGGTGTCACCTCTTTTGAAAATTATGCCTTGGACGGCGGCTGGAGCAGTCTTTAACTTTGCGGTAAATAGTTTTGTATAGATGGAGCCTGCGGGTTTCAGATCGCTTTTGAAAAGATGTATAGAGTCTACTCTGGCTGTGGCAATATTGCCAAGCTGTACAGATTCGAGCACAAGGCTTATTTTTTGCAATTCGGTGGGCGGCAGGTTTTGTTTTACCCGGCCAATGGTGAGATGCGGGGAGAAAGCGCGGTCTTCTTTTTCGTAGCCTAAACGCGCTGCCGCAGCTTCGATATCCCGTTGAAGGGTGAGGAAAGAAGCGGGGGCGTGCAGCCCAAGCCAGAGAATGCGAGGCCGTTTTGAGTTTGGGAAGGAACCGAGACTGCCAATTTGCAGGTCAAACTCTGCGTGCGGGTCCACTTCACGGATGAGCATTTGTTTCAGGAAGTCCACATGTGTGGCAAGGACATCCCCGAGAAATTTTAACGTGAGGTGGATATTGCGGGTGGGGATCCAGCGGACGAGATCTTCCCCCAGGGTCTGTTGCAATCGAGCTGTTTGTTTTTGGATCGCTTCCTGCGTGGGGCCGGGAAGTTCGATGGCAATGAAGGCGCGTAGTACGCTCATGCGGCTATTTATTTTGTATCACCTGTTCTACAGATTGTATCAGTTCCCGAAACCCAACAGGTTTGGTGAGATACAGCGTGGCACCCGCTTCGATGCCCGCTTTGATGTCGCTGGGCATACTTTTTGCAGAGACAATGATCACCGGAATGGAGGCCAGCTCCGGTTCGCGGCGCATATAGCGTAATACTTCCAGGCCCGAAATATCCGGCATCATGACATCCAGTATGATCACGTCCGGCTTTTCCTGTGCGATCATCGGGATGGCCGGGCCACTTGAGAACATCTTGATCACACGGAAGCCGTTCACGCGCATCATTTCCGCGAACATTTCAGCGGCATCCGGTTCATCTTCGATGATCATGACTGTTTTTTGCGCTGAGACCATATGTTTCCTCTCTCATACAAAAATAGCATAAAGCCATTAAAATTGCAAGGGAAGAAATTTTTTGCCCGGCTTTGTAAGAATATCTATATTGTAAATATCTATTCGATATACGGAGGAAGCATGAACGAATTGGAAGAGTTTCGCGCAGAGAAGGATGAATTGTTTAGCGAAAGCCTGCAAAGCCCTTTGACCCCCGAGCAGAAAAAGGATTTCAAGGGGCTGAGTTATTTCCCTGCAAATCCGGCCCTGCGCCTTGAAGTAAAAATGGACGAGTTCCCGGCAAAGGAGCAAATTGCCATGCAGACCTCAACCGGCGATGTACAGATGTATGAACGGTTTGGCAGGTTCCGCTTTTCAGTGGATGGCGGTGAAGCAGAGCTGACCATTTATCAAAGTGAAGGCGGGTTCTTTGTGCCTTTTGTCGATTCACTTGCAGGCAAAGAGACATATCCTGCAGGGCGGTATCTTGAACCCGAGCCTTTGCCCGGTGGTCGTTTCCTGGTGGATTTCAACCTGGCTTACAACCCATACTGTGCCTACAATGAGAGATGGTCCTGCCCGATCACGCCGGCAGAGAATCGCCTGAAAGCCCCCATACGCGCGGGTGAAAAATTATTTCACGAATAAAATAAAACGACGGCCTGGCGCCGTTGTTTGTTATTCTTGCTTTGTATTTTCCAGCACCGTCATGAGGGCCTGGTATTCGTCACAACACTCCGGGCACATATCGATGTGTTCCTGGATAAGAGGCATGATCCGGGCGGCGTCACGAACCGTAACTTCACGTTCCACGAACTCATCCAGTTGTACATACATATCATCACAGGACATGTCTTCACGGCGTACGTCTTCGAGTATCTGCAGGAACTTTAAAATAACCTTGTCCTCAATATCCTTTGCAGGATCGAGGTTATTCCTTAATCGTTGAATGATATCTTTAATCTTCATGCTGAATCCCTGATGGTTAGGATTTTACTAATCTTACTTTTGCTCGAAGGCGGTTAATAAGTCCTGGGGGGTAATGTCCTCCAGGGCCAGGCGGCGTTTAAGCCGCAAACGCGCATCGTGCAGCAGTTTGTAGAGCGCGTTGCGGTTGGTCTTCATCCGTTTCGCGGCTTCCTCCATGGGCATATCCTGCAGGCCGAGCAGGACAAGGGCCTCACGTTGTTTGGGGGTGAGTTCCTCCTCCAAAATGCGACGAACCTGTGCGAGCATATCGGCGCGCTCCGCCGCGGTTTCCGGGGATGCCTGGGGGTCAGCCAGCAGACCGGGTGGAGGGGGAACATTCTCATTTTCGGTCAATTCATCGAGAGAGGCATCCCTCCAGCGTTTACGCCGCAATTCGGTCAGCGCGATGCGGATGGCGATCTTATGCACCCATGTCGTGAAAAGACTGCGGCCCTCAAAAGTATCCAATTGATCGAGCACGCGCAACAGGGTTTCCTGAGTCACTTCTTCCACAAGAGGTTGAAAGAGAGGGTCGTCGGAGGAGAGCCAGCGCGTCAGCGCATACGGTAATCCCTTTTCAATGACGGCGCGTAGATCGTTTAAGGCCTCTTCACGGGGTTCACCGGTTGCACGTAGATCTGCCAACCAGGCTTCGTTTGAACGTGTACTCATGATGGCTGCATTATAAAAGAAAATGACACATATTGGCGCTTCCGGCCAAATACGAGATTTTTGATAGTCGCGTAATATATAAAAAGACGAGCCATTGTGACTCGTCTGTGAGGGCGCGGCCCCTAAAGGACACGTCGCGAAGCACTCGAACCCCCGACCTCATGTGTGTGATACATGCACTCTAACCAGCTGAGCTACGCGCCCGGGAAGTGCCCACGCTTATGATTACTGTTCAACCGATAGCTTTGTTCTCTCCTCATACTTGCGCCACCCGTATGGGGTCATACCTTGTGGCTTGTACACTGCTAATGCAGTAGATACGAGCAGTGCTATTAAGGCAGCGCCCGAGGCGACCACCATTTGTACCTGCATCTGGTAGAGATCAGAGCTTAACAATATCGTCTTAGTAGCTGCGCTGGCAAGGTGGTTGATTGGTTGCATATGTGCCTGCATGATTATTGTACAAAGGATGGTAATCAGGAGTTTCGCAAGGATCCAATAGTGCCGGAACAAGCCCCACGGGGTGCCCAGTGACAGAATA
>CAZJYB010000239.1:0-4658 GCA_964549865.1 uncultured Anaerolineaceae bacterium | reverse complement strand
AGCCCCACGGGGTGCCCAGTGACAGAATAGGCCCGGTTAGCAGTGGGGCGAAGCTCAAAGGAACGATTACAAAACGGGCGATAGGTTCCATCGCAATATAGACCGCTCGTACCAATTGAGCATCCTGGGAGGTCAAGCCGGCGATTGCGAGAGCCAGGAAGGCGGCAACTGCACCGAGCCAACCGACTGCGAATATGACATGTGCGGTGAGTGTGAACTTCCGAACCAGGGGTGTCAAAGTTTTCACGATCAGTGGCCCCCAAAGCTATTTCCGGTGATATGCAAAATGATTACGAAAAGAATCAGGGCAATAAAGACTGTTACAAATGCTTTAACCCACAGCGGCGTGCCGGTGGTAGGACGCCGGCCAGGTTGCGCATCGCCTTTGGGATCTGGGTCGGGGGTTTGGTTAGTCATTTATGACCTCTTTCATATGTGGTTTACAGGATAATCGCAACAAAGAAACTTTATCAGACAGTGTGTCTATTGTCAAGTACATTGTGTCTCGATAAAACCATCATGTATAATGGGGTCATGCCAAAACTGTGGAACGAAACAATCAAGGCGCACCGCCGTGATGTGCGAGATGCGGTCCTGGACACTACCACCTTATTGGTGGCGGAGCATGGGCTGCGATCCGTGACGATGTCCCAGATCGCGGAAGAGGCAAGCATCGGCCGTGCGACGCTATACAAGTATTTCCCAGACGTCAAAGCGATCCTGATCGCCTGGCACGAACGTCAAATCAAGATTCACCTCGAATATCTTGTCCAAGTCCGAGATCAAGCCGGCGACCCGGGCGAGAGACTTAAAGCAGTGCTTGAGGCTTACGCGCTTATTTCCCACGAATCCCATGGCCACCATGACACTGAACTTGCAGCGTTTCTGCATCGAGACGAGCAGGTCTCCCGAGCGCAGCAACAGCTACGTAATATGATCAAAAATCTGCTGACTGATGCCATAGAGACCGGCGATGTTCGAGATGATGTCGCACCTGATGAGCTGGCGACCTATTGTCTACATGCACTCGCAGCAGCCGGCAGCCTGCCATCCAAGGCAGCAGTCCGTCGGCTCGTTACAGTCATCCTGGTTGGGTTGCACCCCCAAGTCTGATCTGACTCGCGGTGCACAGTACTGTAGATGTCGGCCGTATTTGAATTTATTACATATGGAAGTGTAAGGCAGCGACTAAATAACTGCTCGCCAACGCACAAAGAAGACTTCCACGCTAGTCTGGCTGGCTTGGCCGGCCGGCCGCGAAGTGTTTTTATCGTCCTGCAAATTGGGGGCCCATCGCTTTTTCAAGCAAGTCCAGAATTGTCTGATCGCCTCCAACATAGAGAACAATGATGCGACCGGCTTTATAGAAGTGTGGCGCGTCCACCCACATGACCATGGAGGTTCCAATGGATCCACCATCAGGCGCCACTTGAGAGGCGTCGATTTCCATTGCCTCCGCGCTTTCATATTCGAAGACCTGAACGTCCGCTCCATTGACTTTGATAATACTGCCCACAGGACTGAAGAAGGCCTGGGTAATCGAATCGCCGGCTTCCATGGTCGTGCCGGAGGCTTGCAACGCGGCAATTAAGCTGGCTTTATCTTGCGCAACGGGAGACTCTGTTGGCGAACTGCCTGTGAAAACATTTCCACAGCCGTTCATTATTAATGCGAATGCCGTCAAAAAAGCTGGCAGAAGATGAGACTTCATGGAATACCTCCAGATCAATTTGATTATTTCTCTATATGACTTATTTTCAACATGAAAAGTTCCCTTGCATAATGATATCCAGGAGGGAGAACGAATATAGATAGCGAAATTCACTTAATCGACTGTCGTCCTATGTTGGCAAATCCGACCCTCTTGACATATCTTCCGCACAGCTTTATATTCGATATCCCCATCCCCCCGGAGGGGGGTAAGACAAGAGCCGTAGCCCGTATCTGGAAAATAGAGGTCAAATGGAAAATCAACAGAACGCCATTCGTCGTTTGAAGACTGTGGAAGGTCACCTGCGCGGCGTGATCCGTATGGTGGAAGAGGATGCCTACTGCATCGACGTCATCCGCCAGATCCAGGCGATCGATGCGGCCTTGAGCAAAGTAAGCACGCAGATCCTCGAGAATCATCTGAATTCATGCGTAATCACCGCGATAAAAGGGAATAATCCCAAGGAGCGCGAGCGCGTGTTGAAGGAAATCACAGAAGTCTTCGAAATGTCCAATAAGGTATAAGCAGGTGTTGGAAATTGGGCAATCACAATTTCCAACACCTGAATATCAAATCCAAACATTAATTAGAGGAGTTTTTCATGACTACAGTCACTTATAACGTCCCCGCGATCCATTGTGGGCATTGTATCCACACGATTGAAACGGAAGTCGCCGAATTGCAGGGAGTTCAATCTGTGAAGGCGGATGAAGCCACCAAGAAGGTCGAGATCGCTTTCGATACACCTGCAGATGAGCAGAAGATCAAGGCCTTGCTGGCTGAGATCAATTACCCCGCTGAGGGATTGATCACTCTCTAATCTTATTGGGGGGACGCAAGTCCTCCCAATATTTTTTATGCACGTATCGAGGTCGCAATGACAGACGCACACAGCAAACACGAACATGGCGATCACGCTGAGATGAAGCCTGCTCAGCAGATGAGTTCGGAAGGGGATGCGAAAACCGAACATACTGGCCATGCCGCGACGAAAAGTCAACATGACATGCACGCGATGCACGGCACAGCTCAGGCCCCGGCTGGGGATCATACTGGGCATACAGATCACAGCGGCCATGAGGAGATGTTCCGCAGGCGGTTCTGGGTCTCGTTAATTCTCAGTATCCCGGTATTGCTTTATACCCCCATGCTTCAAATGTGGTTCGGGTTCATGATGCCGGAATTTTTAGGTAGTCAGTGGGTACCACCACTCTTTTCTGTGATCGTTTTCTTGTACGGCGGCGTACCGTTTATCCAGATGGCGATCCCTGAAATCCGCAACCGCCAGCCTGGGATGATGCTTCTTGTATCTCTTGCAATCTCTGTATCGTTTATCTATAGCCTCATAGCAATCATTGCAAATCTCGGAGAAGGATTTTTCTGGGAACTGGTCACGCTGATCGACATCATGTTGTTGGGCCATTGGATCGAGATGCGCAGCGTGCGACAAGCCTCAGGGGCGTTGAACGCACTGGCAAAGTTAATGCCCGATACTGCGGAACACCTCATGCCCGATGGAAGCGTGCATACCATGCCCGTTTCTTCGTTGAAGACGGGCGATCTTGTGCTTGTCCGCCCAGGGGCAAGTGTCCCCGCGGATGGCGTGGTTAAGGAAGGCGAATCCGATGTGAACGAATCCATGATTACGGGCGAGTCGCTCCCAGTCAAGAAAATTCCGGGAGCGAAAGTTATCGCTGGCAGTATCAACAGCGATGGTAGTTTGCGTGTGCAGGTTTCAGCAGTTGGGGAGCAGACCGCTCTGGCCGGCATTATGCGACTGGTGCGCGAGGCGCAACAAAGCAAGTCCAATACTCAGATATTGGCAGATAAAGCTGCGGGCTGGCTCTTCTATCTTGCTATCGGTGTGGCCGCCTTAACTGCTGTTTTATGGACTTTCGCGTTGGGGTTGGATCTGTTCACATTGGAACGCGTGGTTACTGTTCTGGTGATTGCCTGTCCGCACGCGTTGGGACTGGCTGTCCCTTTGGTTGTAGCGATCAGCACCACGTCTGCCGCGCAGAATGGGATTTTAGTGCGTAATCGTTTGGCGCTCGAAGCCGCTCGTGAGATCAACGTCGTCATCTTTGACAAAACTGGCACATTGACGAAAGGTGAGCAGGGCATGGTGGCTTTAAAGTCTGTTAATAGTGTGGATGAAAACCACGCTCTCGCTTTGACTGCGGCTGTTGAGGCGGACTCCGAACATATCATCGCCCGCGCACTTCGCAAGGCTGCGAAAGACAAGGATTTAAAACTGCCGGCCGTTTCTGATTTTGAAGCCATCAAGGGACGCGGTATCCGCGTGAAACACAATGGAAAAGATATATGGGTGGGCGGTCCGCGCTTGTTGGAGCAACTCAATACGCAGCCGGATAAGGAAATCGAGGAATTTGCCAAAGCTGCAGGCTCGAAGGGCCAGACAGTTGTTTACCTGCTCGTAGAGAAACGGATCACAGCCGCTTTTGCATTAGCAGATGTCATTCGCCCGGAAAGTTACGAAACGATCAAAAAACTAAATGAAATGAATATACAGGTTGCCATGCTGACAGGCGACAGCAAGGAAGTTGCCAAAGCCGTCGCAGACGAACTCGGTATCGCACTGTATTTTGCCGAAGTGCTCCCCGAACACAAAGATCAGAAAGTTATTGAATTGCAGAAACAAGGTAAAAAAGTGGCGATGGTTGGGGATGGAGTTAATGATGCACCTGCGCTCGCCCGCGCGGATGTGGGCATTGCGATCGGCAGTGGCACAGATGTGGCTGTCGAATCTGCGGGAATTATTCTCGTTCGAAGCAATCCGTTGGATGTCGTTAAGATCTTCAAATTGAGCCGCGCCAGTTATAACAAGATGATTCAAAATCTGATCTGGGCGTCCGGGTATAACATCATCGCTTTGCCATTGGCGGCTGGTGTGCTGGCTTCGGCAGGGATTCTCCTTTCACCGGCG
>CAZJYB010000238.1:2130-4728 GCA_964549865.1 uncultured Anaerolineaceae bacterium | reverse complement strand
AGGGGTGAGTAAAAAAGAAGAAGAACGAATGATACGGTGATCAGCCCAAGAGTGAGCAGGGGTGAAGGCGCAAAAAAATTGGACGCAACCAATACCAAAATTTGTCCCCAAATATAAAAACAGACCTTCCAAAGCGTGTCCGCAATCTCGGGCAGCAGGCCGAGATGGGTCGTTTCATCCGCACCTGTGACTTCGTACGAGTTGTATGGGCCAAATCTGTAATAATAGATCAGCCAGATTGCGTTGAGCATCCAGACGATCAGATAGGGCCACCAGGTTTTCACGGTCTCACGAATACGTGTAAGAATGTTGCCTTGTACATTGAAAAATAGGAACAGTCCACGCAGCCCTTCCATGCCAAAGAAATATTCGGTTGGGAAGATGCCGCATATTTGTAAAAGTACTGCGATGATGATATAGACTCGCGGACGTTCCTTCCGCAGGGCTTTGAAAGTAAAGCCGAAGGAGAGAACATAAAATAGAAAAGGAATTAATTCCTGGTTGATATGCGTGTAGGCAACCCAGTGCTGGCTATATCCGGGGAAAACCAACAGCAACAATGCAACGGTCAGTGCAAGACGCGGGCGTTCCGGCCAGATCTGTTTGAAGGTCCACCAGGTCGCGACTCCCATCAGGAAGCGGACGATCAACGCAAAGACCTGCCAGAAAAGCGGAACGGGCGGGATCAGGCTGGTGGTCAAGTAGAAGATCGGCCCTAAAAAAGGACGGAAGGGCGCGAACGCCGGGATGAACTCCGCTGGGCCGAGGAACTTCGCGATCCAGGCAAAGGGCCAGTCATCCCAATAAAAGCCTGTGTACGGTAGGAGCAATCCATACCCCAGGATAGTAAGCAGAAAGAAAAGGGTGATGGGATGTGTAAGTTTGGCGCGAAGCTGCTGCATGAAGGAAATTATACTTTTTGTTTACTGGGGAACTTGTTTGAGGACGCAAAACAGCGCGCCTGTGCGCCCAACCTGGAGGATAGCGGGCACATCCCGGAAAGTTTTCAGGTCTTCATTTGCGCGTGTGTTGACCAGGATCAGGTCGCCGGGTTGGACATCATCTCCTGCGCCGCGTAATTCAAGCACGGTCACGTGATCTTTTGCATAGGCCGCGGCAATGTATGCTTCGCGATTGACATAGATCGTAGTCGCGCCTGCCTCACGATCTTGAAATTCCTCGATGGCCTGTTTGTAGCAGGTGAGCCAGTAATCCGTTTCAAATTTGCGGAACGCTCCGCCGGTGCCGCCGATAAACGAGTTGTAGTAGGTATATTCATAGGGATGCAGTTGTATCACAGCAAAGACCGCCGGCAGGAAGATGGCTGCGAGCAGCGCGCGATGCACCCAGCGCAAGCGGATCCATGCGAATAACTTTTCAAACGCAAAACCTGTAAAGAGGAAGACCGGCGGCAGAATAAAAAGAAAATGGCGAAAGCCATCATACATCGGCGGTTTGCGGATCAGGACATATGCGCACGGGATCAGGAACCACAGAAGCGCAAGCATCGCTGTGAAAAGTTTTTCTTTTCTCAATTGAAGTAGTGCGACAACGCCGCCGATGAAAAATAATATCCAAACCGGCTCGGTCAACGTCAGGCCAAGCAGGACGGGCAGGTAACGCCGCGGCAATTCGTCTGCGCGATACAACTCGCCATTGAACAGCACCTGTAATTTTGTGGGGTTGTCGGACATGAAGCCGAAGGCCTCGATGAATCCCTGAATGGGGTGGCTCCACAGATACGGCCAGGTGATGAACGCAGTTAATATGGCAAGGCCGGCGTAAAGCGAAAGACTTTTTGCCCATGAAATCGCGGTTGCCTTCGTTATTTTGCTTAATCCATAAAGGCACATCAACAACCCGGCCAGCGGACCCAGCACCCGGATCGAAGTTGCGATCCCCAAAAAGAATGCGGATAACAGGATCTTTTGTGTTTTGTCCTCCCCATTCCGTGAAATTTCATCCACCATTTCGAAGCCAAAGCACATCGCGCCGAGAAAGAAAACAAGAAAAGGCGGGTCTTTTGGATTAATGAAAGCATGTCCCCACAGGAGCGGTTGCCAGGCGAACAACGCGGCGGCTGCGAGCGCGGCAGGGTCGTTCATCCATCGCTTTGCCAGACGATAAAATAGGTATACACCGAGTTGAAATGTGAGGAAATTGATCAGGTGCCATGCCGCGGCTGCATCAAGCCCCAAACCTTCGAGAAGATGAACAGGTCCGCGAGCGAGGAGAATGTACGCCGGGCCGCGGTTGGCATGGTCCGATCCGCTTGCGCCGTATGCATTTTCCAGGTTGAAATCCCCGCTGAACCATTCGCGCGGGGAATACGCGTAGCCAAGCGCATCGGCATAATCGTAAAAGAGCGGCTCGTCCCAGGACAAGCCGTAATGCTGAAAGGTAAACAAGCCGATCAAAATATTGACGGCCAGCAGGATGATGATGGGGCGTTGACGGATCCTTTGCAAGATGAGATTATATTATAAACTGCCTCGCTCAGAGGCGGTCTGCTCTAAAGGGTACTCACCTGCGAGCCTCAAATGGCGAGCCTCAAATGGCGAGCCTCAAATGGCGAGCCTCAAATGGCGAGCCTCAAAT
>CAZJYB010000238.1:0-2030 GCA_964549865.1 uncultured Anaerolineaceae bacterium | reverse complement strand
GGCGAGCCTCAAACGGCGAGTGCAACAAACGCACGAAGTCCCTCGCGAACGCCGCACACTTGCACCATCACCCCAGCAGTTCTGGGGTCACCCCAGCAGTTCTGGGGTCACCCCAGCAGTTCTGGGGTCACTGCGTTCGGTGCAGTGCAGGTGAAGCGGCAGTCCCGAGCGGAGCGAGTGGGCGTAGCGCAGCGTAGCGGGAGTGCGGCGCAAGTGTCGCGATGACGCCGTATTTTGCAGAAAAACCGCCGGGTCTGCGACCCAGCCTCCTCACCTGCACTGCAAAGCACGCAGTGCGGCGCAAGTGTCGGAGACCTTCGGCGGGAGCCTATTGATTATTTCTGTGTGAGGCGATGAGCCTGCCGCTCCCTGGCTTTTTCCATGCGGGCTTTTTCCTGCTCGGTTTCGACAGCCAATGGTGGCACAGGTGTGGGACGCCCATCATCGTCGAGAGCAACGTAGACCAGGTAGGCCGTATTCGTGTTGGTGCGCTCGCCGGTGATGGGATTCTCCGACTGCACCTGTACTTCCGCTTCCATTGATGTGCGGCCGGTGTATGTGACTTCGGCGTTTAAGATCACAAGATCGCCGAGTTTGATTGGCTCGCGGAAGACAAGCGAATCCACTGCAACGGTAACGACGCGCCTCTGTGCGTGGCGCATGCAAGCCAGCGCGCCGGCTTCATCTGCGAGTTTCATGATCCAGCCGCCGTGCACGTTGCCGAGGTTGTTGGCGTGTTCCGGCTGCATCAATTGTGCAATGTTAATGCGCGAGGCATGGACGGGTTTTGGCTTAAGGGGGTTGGTCATTGGTTTTATCGGAATAACGGAATGCAGACTTCAATCTGCATTGTACAGCGGACTAAAGTCCGCGTTCCAAGAACATTTTCCTTCAATCCAGATCCTGTCTGTTTTCGCCTGAGTCCAGAGCGTGTAATCGCTCCGGCTCATCGAGTAAAACATCGATCAGCGAATGTGAGAGGTCTCCCATCATGGGGGGGAGTGGAACGGTCGCGGGTGGGTATACTTTTTTGGGCTGTGGCGGCGGTTTGAGGCGGGGTTTGAGCGTTCCCGTTGAGCGTTTACGGACAATGCGTGGATCGCTGGTCAGTGTGCCAACGTAGTAGCCCATCACAGAGTAGACTTCCTTCTTCAGTGTGACAAAGCCGACCCAGTCTCCGATGCGATTATAAAGAAATGGGTAAAGTAAAAAGGCGTCGGCGTCCCCCTTTGTCGTATAAATTGGAATAAGTACTGGTTGTGTATTGGTCATGGTTGAACCTCAATCGTTTGGTCGATGTCATTATACGTCCAATAGCGGTTCACAAAGTAGTTCCATAACATTACAATTCCGACAGCCGCGGCGAGGGTGAGATTCCTGGCGTAGAACTCGGCGACGTTATAGGATGTATGAAAGATCTGCTCGAAGAATTTAAGCAGGGGTGGTTCAAGATAATGCAATGTGGGGATGCGGATGGCGACGCCCGCTGCATTGACAACGAAGTACATGCCAAGCTGGCTGACCAGCGGCCGTGAGCGGGATTCCGGATACGTCCAGACACGATTCCAGATGAAGTTGCTTGCCACCGCGCAGATGAAAGAGATCGTCCCGGCGAGCACGAGCGGCATACCGGCCAGATGCGTGAGCAGGTTCATCACCGCGAAATCGAGGATGGCTCCACCCGCACCCACGATCGCGAATTTTATAAAACGGTTGCGTTCCTTCGTATCCCTGAGGATCATGCCAGCCCTAATTTTTGCTTGAAGAATGGAATGGTCTTGCGAAGGCCCTGCTCGAGGTCAACTTGTGGTTCCCACTTCAGGATCTCGCGTGCACGTGTGATATCCGGCTGACGGCGTTGTGGATCACGCGCGCTGCGCGCATCCACAAAGGTGATGCCCCCCTTGTTCTTTGTGATCTTGTTGATCGCTTCTGCAAATTGCAGGATGGTCATCTCGATCGGGTTGCCTATGTTGACTGGCAACGGCTCCTGCGAATACAGCAGCTTGATGATGCCGTCTATCAAATCG
>CAZJYB010000237.1:0-4840 GCA_964549865.1 uncultured Anaerolineaceae bacterium | reverse complement strand
ATATCGTTCATCGCCCGGCTGGGCCCATGGCGGCCCTTGGCGCAGGTTCAGTTCATCATATTGCTTTCAGGGTGCCCGGCGATGAGCAACAGTTGGAATACCGAACTGCATTGATCCATGCGGGCCTGGGCGTGACGCCTGTGCTCGACCGCAGTTATTTCCATTCGATCTATTTTCGCGAGCCGGGCGGGGTTTTATTCGAGATCGCTACGAATACGCCCGGTTTTGCCATTGATGAGTCTGAAGATACATTGGGTGAGGCGCTTAAGCTGCCTGGATGGTTGGAGCCAAATCATGCCGCGACCGAGGCCTCGCTCTCGCCACTTACGTTGAAACCTGTTGAGAAGGCTGAGTAGATCATGGCGCATGCGAACCAGCCCTTATATTTTGCGGGCGCGAAATTGGACGAAGCCTCTGCTGTTGTGATCCTGCTTCATGGCAGGGGCGCGCCCGCGCAGGATATCCTCTCCCTTTCCAAGTATCTCGACCAGCCCGGGCTTGCTTTTCTGGCTCCCCAGGCAAACGACTACGTCTGGTATCCCAACCGATTCATTGCTCCGCTGGAACAGAATGAGCCCTATCTCTCTTCTGCCCTGGCGATAATAAGTGAAATTATCAAAAAGATTGAAGCGCATGGGATTGCACCTGAAAAGATCTTTGTTGGTGGATTCTCACAGGGTGCCTGTTTGGCCTGTGAATATGTCATTCAAAATCCAAGACGTTATGGCGGCTTACTGGTCTTTAGTGGGGGATATATTGGTCCGTTGAATATGCAGCGCCAGCCCGCGGGTGACCTGAAAGGTACCCCTGCTTTTCTTGGTTGTTCGGATGTGGACCCGCATATCCCGCTTCAACGCGTACAAGAGACAACTGCTTTGCTAAAAGAAATAGGCGCAGAAATCACTGAAAAGATCTATCCGGGCATGGGGCATACGATCAATGACGATGAGATCGATATGGCAAAGGCGATGATCGAGCAGGGAATGTAATACCCCCGAATTAATAAAAATTCGGGGGTATTTTTATAGCGGGATCCTGATCGGATCTTCATTGAGCGGCTTCGATGCCGCCGCTGGCCTATGATCCACCAAAATCGTCACTCCAATACATCAGCCAGATAGGAATAATGGCCCGATGGCATGCCACCCAAAATACCTAATCTGGTCCGGAAGGGTTGAATCGCAATCTTAAATCTTGTAACATGGAGGCACATCGAGCTGCCTCCCCTAAATTCCCTGTCTCAGGCGGTTCGATGAAAAATGAAGGTTTTTCCTCCCGGTGTAATCTAACTATAGGCAAGCAATATTTTCCAGTTATCTTCTCTATCGGCTAATGGATGAAATTATTCTGCAAGGTTGTCGTGCCGGCGAGCCCGGGGCCATTGAAGCCCTGGTTCGCCAATCTCAGGGAGTGGTTTACCGCGTATGTCTTTCGATCCTGGATGACCCATCGGAAGCCGAGGACGCGACGCAGGAAACCTTCATTGCAGCGCTCAAAGCCCTGCCCGGATTTCGCGGGGATTCGGCTTTCAATACGTGGTTGTATGCGATCGCGGTCAATGCCTGCCGGCGGCACCTCAAACAACGCAGGCGTCATCAGGCGCTTCAGACGACGCTCACGTTTGGCCCTGTGGCTACTGGCGATCACTTCTCTGATCCGGAGCAGACCCTCATCCGCAGCGAGGTTGCAGCCACACTCTGGTCCGCAGTCTCAGAGTTGGACGAACAGCACCGCATGCCGGTCATTCTCCGCTATTACCATGAACTTTCTGTGGCTGAAATCGCGCAGATACTGGATATCAACGAGGGCACGGTTCACTCACGTCTGTTCAATGCACGCGAGCGCATACGCGGACACATGAAAGTGCGAGAGTCTCTTTTTAAAGAAAAGAAAGGTGCGCGGCGATGACCTCGATCAACCACACCCAGGCGCGCGCCTGGGTCCAGGCTGCCGCCGATGGCCTGCTGCCAGCTTCTGAACGGGAGTTCCTTAAGGCACACTTGGAGGGCTGTGCCGAGTGTAATGCCTATGCAGTCGAAAACCAGGCCCTGGAAACATCGCTGCGGCGTGCCTTGCAAGGCACTCTAGGCCAACCGCAGCTGGATTCGCAAGCAGTTAACCGCTTGGCCCATGGCGTAATAAATAATGTGTTGCCGGGCCGAGCAGGATCAATGAAAGGTACGACAAAAGGAGAAAACCTTATGACTAGTAAAGGCAAGCTTTTTGGTGGTTTGGTTCTTATGGTTGGTGGTTTTGTTTTTCTGATCGTGATCCTGGCAGGAGGCATCCTCGCCTACCAATTCTTGAAGTACAGGAATGCTGGCCTGGATGGACTGCAGACCGCACCCCAGGCTGTTGTAGCGATCACTTCACCACAGACTCTCAGCGAGACTCCTGAAGGATCTCCCGTGCCGGTAGATGTATCATCCAATGGCTACCAATCCTTGGTCTCTACCGAGCTATGGGTGGACGGAATCTTGATGGGTGTGCAGGCTGCGCCACCGAGCGGACCGTTCAATTTCAACACGACTTTTCTGTGGAATCCCGGTCCGGCCGGTGAACACAGCCTCGTGGCGCGCGCGCTGGATGCCAATGGGGATATGGTCATTTCCCTGCCAGTCGTGATAAATATTACGGCACACGTCCCACCCGAAGGCGCAAATAGTGGTGTCCCCTTCGATGCAGGCCCTGCAGGCGTGCTACCAGCGTCTAACGGTGACGGGGGCGGGAATGCTCCACCTGTGGACCCGCCGCTTCCAAACGACAGCGAGTCGCCTGCACAAGTCGGGTTGCCTGCGGTAGGTGACTGGGTGGTCGACATCACCAACACCGAGCTTCCGCAGCCTCCTGGCTTAACCGCGACCATGGAAGGATGTGTTGTCACCCTTCATATCCATGATCTATCTGAAAACGAAGAAGGCTTTCAAGTCTTCCGCTCGCTGGATAACGCCCCAGCCTGGGTGGACATCGCCACGCTGAACTCCCAGTCCGCAACAGAATGGATCACCTACACTGATGAATTGAATGGGCCTGCCAAAGTGTCGTATTACGTGGCAGCCGTGAACGGTGTGGGCCAGGCAAAAAGCAACCCGGTTCTGGTCAATCTCACTTCCGCAGGCTGTCCTGCCCCTGCAGGCGACCAGGAAATCCTCATCATCAGGCCCGTGAGTTTTCACATTGATGGTGCCATGGACCAGGCGTACTGCTACAAATCAATGGGTGGGGTGCATTGGGATCGCTGGCCTGCTGACGGCTTCTTCCTGCCAAGCGCAGATGGGTTTGACATCCAACCATACCGGATGACCTTTGTGCTGAAAAGCCTGGACGGGCAGCCGCTGATCGAAAAACTGGATTTGTATGTGGAATGCTGGGGCTGGGCCGGAGGTGGGCTGACCTACCTGGGTGAGGTGCATTTTAGCTCTACCGACTTGTTTGATTTGGGAGTGCAGGGTCAGGATGGTGGGATCTTCACGATGGATCTGGAATTCGATCTCGACTTCTACGACCCCTCTCCACAGTACGCTATAGTTGTCCCCCCGCCCGAGAGCGCGGAAATGCCCTTTATCAGCGCGTGGCTGACCTATGATCCACAGGTCTGCAAAGTCCATTTACCGGGGGAGTTCCAAAATCTTTTTGGTGTCTTGATGTTTTGTTCTCCCTTCCCAGAATTTACCCAGGGGCCTGGCACGGCTGACCCGCAGCCGTATCTCGTATGGGAGGTTATGGAGGGCAATGCCTGTCTGGCGTTCAGCACCGGGTGCCAAACCGTGGAATCCCTGATGGAGATTGCCGAGTTGAACGGCGGGAACGTGTTTTTCAGTGTATACGACAACAACGACTATGTAGATCAATTTACCTTCGTCGAGGCACCCTTTACCGCTCATGTCGTTATGCCGTCGAAATGCGTGGGTACCCGTAAATATAAAGTGAAATTAGTGTACACGGATCCAGAGAATTACGTTGAAGGCCCCAATAGCAATACGGTCAGCATCCCTTGCCCCATCCAGCCGCCGCCTTTAACCCAGGTCCAACTAGATGTGAGCTTCGATACGTTGACCTTGAGTAACGTAGATGATAACGACGACGGGCCAGAGGACGTGGAATTGTATGGTCTCTTAAAGGTGTTTAGTTCTGATGGTTCGCAGGGGACGCTCCAGCTGGCTCAATCAGGCAACTTTGGTGACTCCTGCAATTTTGAGCCTGGGCCCCTCAACACCCCGAACTGTCCACATAGTTTTTCGGACGGCCCCGCGGCTTTTAAGGATAGCAACTTATGTTTAGCCATTGGCGGGAACTGTGGACTCAATCCGGCAGCCTATACACTAAATAACAATGTGCTTCACGTCACAGTGGGCGATGGGGATCAACTCGTATTGCAGGTCATGCTGACCGATTGGGATGATGGTTCTGGAGACGATACAGTTTGCTTTGCAATCATCACAACAAGCAGCAATACGCTACAGGGGTGGGTCGATGGCACCTTTTCCTTTGTCCTCCATCAGGGGGATAACGGCCACGCGGCCTGCGATGTGATGGGAACCATAAGGGCTACACCACAATAGTATGTGCGTAAAGGAAAACAACGATGAAAACTATTTTAAGAATATCCACTTTACTTGTGATTGCCTTAAGCGCGGCCTGTGGACCAAGCTCCAATGCCGTTCCTGAAGATGTCCCGAGCGGGCCGGGTGCGTGGATCGATGCGCCGTTGGATGGAAGCACAATACCGCTGGCGCCTTATAGCGTGGTCTCGCATGCCAGCGACCCGGGCGGAATGTCGACATTCGAGTTGAGCGTGAACGGACAGGTTGTCAGCACTGATCCCGTCGCGGGCGATCAG
>CAZJYB010000236.1:0-4954 GCA_964549865.1 uncultured Anaerolineaceae bacterium | reverse complement strand
CAGTAGCGTGGATCGAATCCGCTAACAGGCCGCGAAGACAGGTCTCTTAAAAATATCGCTTCCAGTGTGACCTGTTTCTCATCGACATGTACACGGATCATATTATCCTGGCCGCTATCGCCAAGACCTGTCATCAGCATGGTAAGCGCGGCTTCGGAGTTGTGTTCATAGTAGGGAGTCAGGTTTCCCCATGCGCCTACATCGCCGGCAAATAAATAAACGGATTTTTCTGCGGCCGCGGGCAGGAGAATCGTGTTGACACTCTCCCAGAATGGCTTGTCGTAACACTCCCAGGTGTTTGGCTGCGCCAGGGACATTTTTTGCGCCGCCAGCGCCTCATTGCTGAAGAATAGTGTTTTGTGCATAAAAACAAACAGGGTGTTCAGTTTGTCGTCTCGCAGCGTATCCTGTACTGAACTGGTCAGCATCTCAAGTTGCGGTGCAGTCAGCTCGCACTTTTTCTTTTCAGTGTCAAGGAAAATGAAGCGCGCCGGTCCGTATTTGAAAGTGTAAAAGGTCTGTCCATAGCGAGCTTCGTAGAGCGCGCGGTCTTCCACATCATGGTTCCCAACCGTGTTAAAGACCGGAAACGGAAAAAGATCAAGCAGGGTTTGGTGCAGGATGTCAAAATCCTGCGGTTGGCTGTACTGTACCATATCCCCCAGTGAGACCAGAAAAGCAGGATCGAGCTGATGGATGGCCGGAATGGCAGAGCGCAGGGCCTCATCCGGTAGGTGGTCCTCTTCATCCTGTTCCCCGTAAATATGCCCGACCACAATGAAATCGAACGCGGACCCTGCTTTGCCCAACCCCCGGCCATTTATGCCCTGCACCTGCCCAGCCTGGATTTCTCCAACGATGGGGCCTGGGAAGAATCGCCGGTATGCCTTGCCTGCCAGGCCGCTTTGCCAGGCGGCCAGCAAAGCTGCGCAGATTATCAGTGCTGATAAACCAGCCCGCATCCATCGCCGTTGCATACAGGAACTCATTTCACCAGTGACAAGGCCAGTGAATCCAAATACTTTGAGTTTCGATAGGATCGTTTGGGGAAATGGGCCAACACATCCGCCAAAACTGACGCATTGGCGACCTCGCTTTTTAATTCAATCAGCAATTTTTGTTCGAGTGGCTGACGGAACCACAAATTCGGCCGCGCCGTAAACATTTGCTCATAGGCGTGCAGATCGCTGTCGATCGTCAGGCGGACCATCCCATCGGCAGAGACATAATAGTCGCGCCAATATACGGTCAATACGACCGGCCGCGCCACACACAGGAGTTCATTCACAATACCCGTTGTATTTTGACGCAGGCTGTTCATTATTTGGCCCCAATCCCTGCTTTCGAAGTCGAGATCCTGTTTCACAGGCTGGATGATTTTCCAGCTCGCCTTTTCCGACTTGTTTTTGACTTCCATCTGGCCGCGCGCATGGCCGAGCGCTTCACCATACCAGCGGAAGCGCAGCTTGCGCCGGACCGGGACATCTGCCAGGTGATCATTGTAACTATCCATTTCATGCGTGTCAAAATAAAAACTATTTACCCATCTCGAAGGATAAGTAGTCGTAAAGGCCGACGGATGTATCTGCACCCAGCTTCGGACCTGCTCCAGCCAGGTGGGTTCAAAGGCCATCTTTAATTCATAACGGGTTGCGATGACGTCTTCTGACATTAGTTTCCTAAAATGCCTTCGCTATATAGTTTGTCCACGTCGATTTGCACGCCGGGTACGGTCTGTCCGCGCAGCAGGATCGTGCTGCCTATTTGCACTATGGCTTCCCGCTCTGAATCTGTGACGATCAGATCTGGCGCTTCAATATAGGCCGGGCCATACACAGGTTTTTTAATGTAGGCTGCCAGGGCCGAAAAGCGCGCATGCGCTATGCTGGTTTGATATACATAAGCCTTTGAAAGGTCTTTGCTGGCAATCCCTATCCCGACTATGTCCATCGTCACGTTGCGGATGGTAGCCGTACTGGCTTCGCCAACAGAGACGCCTTTATCCGTAATTCTTTCCATGCGCGTATCGCTGATGGTGATGGTTGTGCCGCTGACGTCGATCGCATCGCCCGCAATGTCATGAAAATAGCTCCCGCTAATTTTGACTTCTTCACAGAAATCAGCATCGATGGCATCGGCAAAGGTATTTTCGAACTCCGAATCGATCACGGTGAATTTGCTATGGATGGGGTTAATGGCATCCTCGGTTTGGTTATTGCCAAGGATGGCATGCTCGAGCCGGATGTCGCTCTTGAAGAAAGTGATACCGCCTGTCAGGATCCATCCACTGCGGCTGATCCCAAATGTTTTCTCCACCTTGACGTATTTCCAGGTTGATTCATTTTCTGCTCCAATCACGATGATCCCACCCCAGCCATCCTGCTGTGCGGTGAAAAGCACCGGATCGCTGGCGGTACCGTTTATGTTGACCGCGCCGCGTGCAAGTAGGATTGCCCCCGGGTCAAAACGCAGGATTGTCCCAGGGCTGACCTGCAAGGTAACTCCCTCGGGAATGATCAGATCGCCGCGTACGTCCCAGGTTCCGGGCGATACCAAAAGCATGGTGAGATCGGGCGAGACCGAAAGGAAGGGATATTTTGCGAGTGCTTCATCTAGTGTGGGATTGGCAGGCAGGGGACCGACAGTCAGGCCTTCAGGAGTGGTTGCTCCAGTCAATGGCACGCTGAATTCATCGAGCAAACCCGTCAGCCGCACAATGGCAACCACCTGCGCGTTTGCGTCATCCCATGGCATGCTGTTGGAAAGGGGAAGGGTAAATCTTGCAGGATTAAATGAATCTTTACGCGGATCCATTACGGGAGCAAGTGTGGTTACTCCACTGGTTGGAATGATCGAGGTGCCATTGACTTCAAAACGCAGCACATCGATCGGCAGGATCATCAAATTGACCAGGTCTACATTAAGTTGCGGTGGGGTGATGTCACCCTGGTTCACCCCGCTGGCTTGATACGAGCCCCTGGCCGGTTGCGCAGGCTGAAGCTCCAGCGCCAGGATCTCGATACGATCCTGCAGCATGAGCCAATCGACAGCAACATCCTCAGATGGAAATTCAACCTGCAAGGCCTCTGCAAGTTGATCGCCTTCTGCCCCGATTTCGTTATACAGCTTCTCGATATAGCCTTTCTGAGTAATACGCGCTAATTCGCGGGCGTAAGCAGTCCGGATTTGCGGATCATCAAACATGCCGCTCTCGATGAACCGTTGTGAAATCGACGTGCGCAGCAGACATGTGTCCAATGGCACATTATCAAATGCCACGGGCTCCAATAGGCCGTTGACCGGGTTGTAATAAAAGCGCCAGTTATGCCAGTCTATGCCATGGCAGGCAGCCCACAGGTCGCTCAATGCAAAATAACGTCCCATCAGATCCACATCAAAGACTTCCGAGGCAGGCCGCTGACCGGTTTGAAAGGCGCGTAGCATGGCGCGGGCCGTTTCTGCCTCGGCACTCAGGGTGGGATCCAGGGCGATTTTCGAGGCTTGAAAGGAGGTGATATCGGCGCTGTTGCCGTTTGTCACCATCCACGTGCCCCCGTCGGCAAAGATGCCCTCTCCCCAAAAATTGGCAACATTGTCCCAGTATAGATTTTCATCGAAGCGGATGATCACCCCCTGGCGGCGACCCTGACTTTCGATCAGCTCAGGAGCGAAATGCTCTTCGATGGCATAAATGCCAAGTAGTTTGCCGTTCAGCAACGCGTTCACAAAACTATAGCGGGTTGTCAGAATTCCTTCATTCAACAGATTGCGATGAAATGCCCATTCGTTGAGATAATTGCGAGTTTCCGGGCCTTGAATGGAAAATTGAGTGAAGTGCAGGATCTGTTCGCCTCCTTTCACATGAACACGAAAAGACCATTTGTCTCCCCGGAGATGATCGGTCCAATCGCCCTTGAGGCGCATTTTGGTATCCAATTTCGGGCCGTTTTGCAGCTGCATCGCGGCGGGCACAAAATCGGCATCGGTCGTTTGCAAGACACCAATATTGATGGCTTCTTCCCGTTTGGCCAGTAATTGTTGGTAGTATTTAAATTTGAGATCAATATACAGCGTTGGCAGGCCGTTTTCCTGATAAAGCCTGAGTTCGTCTTCAACATTTTTTCCCACTTCAGCAAGCGGGCCGTCTTTTATCGCTTGCGGTACGAACGGGTTTCGGATGAACAATGTTAGCGGCCGCAGGACACCTGAACGATATACTGCTGCTCCCGCTAAAAATGCCAGCAGCAGGATCATTATCTGGATAAAGACCAATCTCCTGGTGGTCATCGAAAATGCGCCGGGAACTTTCTGCTCCCGGGGCTTTTTCTTCGTTTTTTCCTCGGACCTTATTTTCACCTAAACTATCCTCCAAGCAAATTGCTCTGCTCAACAAGGCTCACCGAGCTTTCCGGATAAGCAGTCCGTAAGTTGTCCATTACCTGCACCAGCCTGGCCTGGTCGCGCACGTTGACGTAATAAGTCATTTGCAAACGCGGGCCGGAATGATCGAGGCGACGCAGGTCCAGTTCGGATAGTTCTTTCAGCAGAAGTTCATTGATTTCAGCAAAGATACTGGTCCCCTTTTTTTTGCTGACGATCTGGATATTGAGATACAGGTTGTGAAATGCCTTTCTTTTCCTGAAAATGAGCGCGCGCGCCATCAGGTAAAGCATGATAAAGACAAAGACAGCCAGTGTAGGAACACGCTGGTCAGCGCCAAACCCCAATCCCATGGCAATTGCGAAGAACAAAAAGATCAGTTCCTCCGGATCTTTGATCGCTGTTCTGAAGCGTACAATGGAAAGCGCACCCACCAGACCCAAAGACAAGGCCAGGGAGGACTTTACGACCGAAATGACCAGCAGCGTGATCAGAGTCAAAAGAGGCAGGACAGCCGCAAAATGGGCCCGGTTTGAAAGCGAGCTGCCGTAGCGGATGTAGTACCAGGCCAGCA
>CAZJYB010000235.1:0-4963 GCA_964549865.1 uncultured Anaerolineaceae bacterium | reverse complement strand
TTGGAGACCAGCTGGCATATCTTTCACGGCTGACAGACGCGACCACAATAGATGGAAGTTATTTCACCGCCCGCACTTTGCCTGAGCTACGCAAAAGTGGTATCGGTTTAATTGATACAGCCCTTTGGAGTCTTGAAGGAATCCCTGCCATCGGACCCATCCTGCAGAAATCGGGCGAACGTGGTGTGCGCTGGGGATTTGTCAATCGGAGAGAATACGTGCCCGAATTAAAAAAGACCGGTTGGGTATTCGTTAAATATCTGCAAAACGGGGTACAAGTGTGGGAAAATCCAAATGCCATCCTGCCCATCCCAATCATCCCGCCAGAGGCAGATAAGTGGGCAGAACTATCGTGGGGAATTTTGCCTTTGTCGTCGCTGTTTCTGACGATCGCTCTCGCTGTTTCAAGATTTTGGCATATCGTCCCACCCATAAGGTTGGGTCGCCTCGATGTTTCAAGATTTTGGCGTGTCAACCGATACGGCCCATAACCCCCATACCATCCATTGCAATAAACGGCCTGGCACAAGCATCCAGGGATAATGGTCAAAAAAACCGATCAGTATTAAGGCAATAACCAGGGCCAATGCAGCGGCTGACAATGGCGCTCGCAGAAAGCGCTCGCGCCGCCGAATAAAAACGACAAACGGAAGGAACATTAATCCCAAATAGAATCCTGCCCCAATTACACCGGTCTCCAAAGCTGATGCAAGCAGTGCAAAGTGCGGGGGTTGATAGCTCATGGGAAATACAGGAAAGTTCTCTTTCATTGCCACGACCGCAACACCCAGCCCTACACCGGCGAACGGATGATCCAGGAAAATACTACTGCCCATATCGAAAAGAAATGCACGCTCCATCATGGATCCATGCTCAACGCGATTATTCGAAAACGAATCGCGTGCATTTAACCGGCCGGCAAAGTAGCGCCAGTCCCGGGCAAGGAACCATCCTGCAGCCAACAGGCAGACGCATGCGAGCACGGCAACTCGTTTCAATCCATCTATTTCGCGCCGGAAGCCGGCGCCCAGTATGATCAACAGGCTTCCGACCGTAAATGCGAGCCAGGCAGAGCGCGAGAAGGTCAGCAGGAGCGCCACACTGGCCGGTATAAATGCCGCTGCAATTGCTAACGCATGTGATCGCGGTGACCGCATGAACGCCGCCAGCAGGATCAAAAGTCCAATCGCCAGGCACCCACCCAAAATATTTGGGTGATCGCTCATGCCATAAGCACGCAGGAAGCGCACACTGCCCGACTCTAGTACACTTAAGCCGAGCTGGGCTGGGTCCAGCCTATGTTCGCCAAAGGCTTGAAGCCCCAGGTCGTGTTGCAAAAGAGATTGCGCGATGGCAACAACAGATTGGATCAGGACCTGAAGCGCCACAGGAATCACCACCCATTCAGGCGAACGGATCACATTAAGGATGAACAGGAAAAATAAATATAGGGCGCTTAATCGCAATGCGTGATAGGCGCTAAGCCCCACATCCAGGCTGTTTGCCAGCGAAAGCCACCCTGCCAATGTCAGACCCAGCAATGGGACCCAAATATGTGCGGGACCGAACGAAATTTTATTGTGTGCCATGGAAGGCAGCCAAAAAATCAACACGGCCAGCATGCACAGATCGGACGCAAAGAACAAAAAATCCGTGTAATCACCATATATAGGCGGGTTGGGCCGCGACAGCACGACGGTCCGCCAACGAAACGGAATAAGGACGATCATGGCCGCAAAAAAGATGCGCGCAAGCAGGGGAAAGAGTCGTTTCATTATCAACCGAACAGACCGCCATTATAATGTCCTTTGCCATGTCAAAATCCATTGCGATCGTCCATGAATGGCTCAACACCTTCGGCGGGTCAGAAAGGCTGCTGGCCGAAATCCTCGGTCTTTACCCGCAGGCCCATCTATACGCTCTTATTCACAACAAGAGAAATCTTATCGGCACACCGCTCGAGGGACGAAGCGTCCAAACTTCGTTCATGCAAAAAATCCCTTATGTTGATGATCTCTACCGCGGCCTCCTGCCTCTCATGCCGCTGGCCATTGAAAGCATGGACGTTCGTCAATATGACGTGGTCCTTTCCATTTCGCACGCGGTTGCCCATGGGATAAAAACCGCGAAGGACCAAATTCACATTTCATATGTCTGCACACCGATGCGTTATGCCTGGCACCTGCAAGAAGATTATTTACATCTTCACCATCTGGACAAGCCCATTATCGGCAGCGCCGCACGCCTGACCCTGAGCCTGCTCCGCCGTTGGGACAGGGCTTCGGCATCCCGGCCAGATCACCTGCTCGCCATCTCGCACTGGACAGCACAAAAGATAAAGCAGGCCTGGGAACGAGACTCGCATGTCATTTACCCGCCGGTGGACGTAAAAAGATTCAATCCTGCGCGAGAGCGCGACGATTTTTATCTTTTCGTTTCAAGACTGGTCCCCTACAAAATGGCGACCGAGATCGTTTTGGCATTCAACGAATTAAAGCTTCCGCTCGTTATTGCGGGTGATGGGTCTGAAATGCCGCGCCTTCAAAAACTTGCAAAGGAAAACATAAAATTATTGGGATACAAGCCGGATTCGGTTGTCACGGACCTAATGAACCGCGCAAAGGGATTTGTCTACATGGCCGTGGAGGATTTTGGCATCGCCATGGTCGAGGCGCAGGCAGCCGGATGCCCGGTGATCGCGTATGCCAGGGGCGGCGCGACGGAAATCGTTCGGGACGGAGAAACCGGCACGTTGTTCCCCGAGCAGACCGCGGGGTCTCTGATCGAGGCAGTTCTTCGATCCCAAAACAAAAAATTAAACGGCAAAGCTGCGCAGGACAACGCGGCTCGCTTTTCAAGGCAAAGATTTCGAGATGAGTTTTCTTCCTACATGGATAGGGTTACAGATCACTAAAGCACGGCTTTGGCCAAAGCTTCCAGCCCGGCCAGATCATCCAGGTCCAGCCATTGCAGCATCACGCGTTGAACCCCACTCACTTCAAGTTCATGCAGCTGGTCTTTCACCTGGTTTGCATTACCTGCCACAATACCTTTTCCATGCAACTGATCCAGAGTGCTGCCACTCGTTTCAAGTTTTTGTCTGAAAGCGGCATCATTCGCGGCAAAAATACAGCCCGTCATCATCGAACGCCGCACCGATTTGGGATCGCGTTTCTTTTGCTTAAGCACCTCATCCAGTTGTGTGTTCAACTCCATGAATTTTTCAGACTTTACAAAGACGGCGTTCCACTCGTCTGCATAACGGGCAACAAACTCCGGGGTGCGTTTATGTCCATTGCCGCCAATCAGGATGCGAGGTCCGCCTGAACGTTGAGGGCGGGGCAAAAGGATCGCTTCACGCAGATCAAAGTATTTTCCGTCAAACGAGACCGGCGCGTCACTCTTCAACAACTGTGTTACCACCTGTAAGCCCTCCTCAAAACGATCGAAGC
Source organism: uncultured Anaerolineaceae bacterium (assembly GCA_964549865.1). Taxonomy (GTDB): domain Bacteria; phylum Chloroflexota; class Anaerolineae; order Anaerolineales; family Villigracilaceae; genus Villigracilis. The sequence goes on along the minus strand of CAZJYB010000235.1, from coordinate 1,511 downwards.
GCGATTGCACATCCAGCAGATCGAATCCGTAAAGTTGATGCTCACGTTCCTGCCAGCCGGCACCGAGGCCGAGGGTCAAACGTCCGTTCGAGAGATCGTCCACTGCAGACGCCATGCGCGCAGTGAATGCGGGGTGACGAAACGAGAAAGGTGTGACCAGGGAGCCGAATTCAATACGGGTTGTATTACAAGCCAGCCATGTGAGCGAGACCCACAACTCCAGCGACTCTTTGTCCGGCGGATTCGCATTTGTAAAGTGATCGGAACGATACAGACCGACGAAGCCCAATTCTTCGACGAGTCGCACGATCTTTTGCCAGCGCTGCCAGGTGAGACCGTTCTGACCTTCGAGCATTATCGCAACTTCCAGCATGGACGACTCCTTTTTGCCCCGAGTGTACTGCAAAATAGTCCGCCGCTTGTCAGTTCATCCCAATGCCGCCGCGGCAGGCGCCGCAAAGGATTAGCCCACGCGCTGCAACGACATGATATTACTTTTTCTGAGGGTGGCTCTTATACCATGCAACTGTTTCTCTAATGGCATCGCGCATCGGTGTCGCTTTCATGCCAAAAGTCTTTTCGAATTTACTCGAGTCGACCACAAAAGGCTGATCGAACTCATACATCATCTCAACGGATTCTTTTGCTTCAGGGACAAAGAAACCGCCAATCCACATCACCAATTTGCCCATGCCACTCATCCTTGGCTCAACGCCGGCCTCTTCGGCAAACATCTTGACCATCTCGCTCTGCGTGATGCGCGGCGCGTCATTTGGTACATGCCACGCCTGTCCGTCGGCCTCATCCCGTTCACCCAGGATCACAAGGGCTTTCCCAAAATCAGGGATGTATGTATGCGTATGCGGCAAGTGCAGCCTGCCAACCATTTGGGCGGGTTTGCCATTCAACAGCGGATAAAGCGCACGCTCACCCATCGATGATTGTGAGCCCCAGGGGCCAAAATAATCAGATCCACGCGCAGCGGTCACACGCAGCCTGCCTGTTCGATGAGTATCAAAAGCAGCATTGCTCATTTCACTGCGGGTCTTTCCTTTGCGTGTGTGCGTGGCGTGCGGCATGTCTTCCGTCATGGGTGTGCCATCTGTTTTGCCATACATATACAGATTTTCTACGAGCACCAATTTTGCACCACCGCCCGTCAACCCATCAATAATGGATTTTTGCAACGAGGGAAATTTCTGCGGCCATTCAAAATAACTTGGCTGCGAAGATTGATATACAACTTTTGCACCACGGCTCACTTCCTTGACCTTGGCCGGGTCAAAAAGGTCTGAAGCAATGACTTCCACCTCCGCAGGGACTTCGTCCATCCTGCCCGAACGATTCACCATGCGGACAGTTTGTCCGCGTTTGAGTAATTCTTGCATGATGGCCCGCCCAATCGCGCCCGTACCGAAAACAACATGATCAACGGTCATTTTATTCTCCTGAAATTTAATTACTCACCTTACGCAGAACGTCCCGAAGGTTTGATCGGCTAAACAAGGTTT
>CAZJYB010000234.1:0-5192 GCA_964549865.1 uncultured Anaerolineaceae bacterium | reverse complement strand
AGTTTATCCAAAATTAAGTTTACGTTATACCCTGGAACAGAAGAGAGCGCCTGTATCAGACTTCGCCCGCGACAAATGGATATTCAATGAAAATGCCGTGACGAAGGTTATGCTGATTGGACAATTGGGATTGCCCGCCTATAGGCTGGGGCCAAATGTTCACGTCATTGACGAAAATTCACTGGCAGATCCCTTGATGCCGCGATTGCCTCTCTATGATGTCAACAACTGGCGAATCGGACATTATCACCACATCATTCCCAACGGCTACATTGAAACCCTCACCACCGGAGAAAATATGATCTTGGATAAAAACATTGCCCTTTATTACGACAAGCTCGCTTTGGTGGTTAGAGGTGATTTATGGAGCTGGGCGCGATTCGCTGAGATTTGGAACCTGAATACGGGCAAATATGAATATCTGCTGGAAAATATACCGGAGAATGCGATCAGGAATAAAAACCCATAGATTGGATGTGGAAGGCCTGTTTTCGCAAGAAAAGTTTACCCCAGTACAATATTATCGATCAACCTTGTCTTGCCGAACAAAACCGCCATGGAAAGCAGGGTTTTTCCTTTAATCACATTCAGTTCTTCAAGGGTGTCATAATCTGCACACGAGACGTATTGGGCCTGCGCGCGCGGTTCGGAAGCAAGTACATCCTTCATCTTTCCTCTTAACGCTTCTCCTGACCTCTCCCCATTTTCATAGGCATCCTTCGCCGCACTCAAGGCACGGAACAAAAACGTGGCGGCCTTACGGTCATCGCCTTCCAGATATTTATTTCGGCTGGACATCGCCAGCCCGTCCGGCTCCCTTACAATGGGGCAAACGACCACGTCGATGGGAAAGTTCAGGTCACGGGCCATCTGACGGATGACCGCGGCCTGCTGTGCATCCTTTTGACCGAAATACGCCTTTTGCGGTTGGACCGCGTTGAATAACTTTGTCACCACGGTTGTCACACCCTTGAAGTGAGCGGGCCTCATCGCGCCTTCGAGGCCTTTCACCAGCGCTTCGACTTCCACCCAGGTTTGGTACCCCTGCGGATACATGATCTCAAATGTGGGCGTCCACACCAGGTCCACACCCAGTGGACGGATCAAGTTTAGGTCATGCTCCAAGTCCCGTGGGTATTTCGAAAGGTCTTCGTTAGGCCCGAACTGTGTGGGGTTGACGAAGATGCTCACAACCACGCTTTTACACTCATCCCTTGCCTGGCGAATAAGGGAGAGATGCCCCTCATGCAGGTAACCCATCGTTGGGACGAACCCAACCTCCTGGTCCAGAGAGCGGCGGGTGGCTTTTAATTCGTCTAGACTACTTACTACCTTCATGACCTTTCTCCTACTCCTTCCCGTAAATTGGGGACTTGACAGGCTAGAAACTTTGTTCTACACTTTAGGCATCAATAGAGAAAAAGGAGATAATATGGCTTACGGATTTACCAACTCAAAAGGTACCACTTACTACTTGCACACCAAGAAGACCATCACTTCCACGGGAAAAGAACGCAGCTTGTTCTTCTTCTCGAAAGAGATCAAGGAAGGTGCACTGGACGCCGTGCCTGCTGCCTACGACGTCGTTGAAATGAAGACGGGCCTGCCTGTACTCAAAAAGAAAGAAGCTGGCACAGCCGCAGTATAACCTCTGACGAAGATGCCGTGCCAGTGTGCATGTTCACGCTGGCATGTTATCGAGCAAGACACAACCTAATAGTTCTTTTAGATAAAAAAGGAGACTAATATGACACGTACACAAGCATCTAAAAGCATCGAAACGAAAGCGGGGGAGCCATGCCTGCACTAAACCGAGTCCAACTGATCGGCCGTTTGGGAAAAGACCCCGAATCCAAATTTACCTCTACGGGTAAAAAGGTGACCCATTTCAGCCTTGCCGTGAGCAATCACTGGAAGGACAGCAAGAGCGGTGAGAGCAAGGAATCCACCGAGTGGGTCAACATTGAAGCTTGGGGAAGGCTTGGCGAGATCTGCCAGGAATACCTCAAGAAAGGCAGCCTCATCTATCTTGAGGGCCGCCTGAAGACGGATAAGTACGAGGACAAGGGTGAAACGAAGTATTACACCAAGGTCGTTGCACTTACCCTGCAATTCCTCGATAAGAAACCCGCGGAAGAAGCCGAGGTCGCCGTAGAAGAAGACATGGGCGAATACGAAGCCTAAATTGATCGAAAAAAGGCGCTGGATAACATGGTCCAGCGCCTTTTTTATTTAATTTTGTGTTTGATTATTGAGTTGCCAGCCAGCGGGCGGCATCCATGGCGTGATAGGTGATGATCAGGTCTGCACCGGCGCGTTTGATGCCGGTCAGCGCCTCGAGTACAACTTTGGGTTCATCCAACCAGCCATTGGCCGCGGCCGCCTTGATCATGGAGTACTCCCCGCTGACGTTATACGCCACTAACGGCAGTTCAGGATGAGACTGACGCACACGATAAAGGACATCCAGATACGGCAGAGCGGGCTTGACCATCAACATATCCGCACCTTCTGCTACATCGAGGGCAACCTCGCGCAAAGCCTCACGGACATTGGCCGGATCCATCTGATGGGTCTTGCGGTCGCCAAACTGCGGCGGGGATTCGGCGGCATCGCGAAATGGCCCATAGAAAGCCGAGGCATATTTCACTGAATAAGAGAGTATTGGTGTGTGTTCGAAACCGGCCGCATCCAGCGCCGAGCGAATGGCGCCCACCATGCCGTCGATCATGCCACTGGGCGCAACCACGTCCGCGCCAGCCTCGGCATGTGAAAGGGCCACCCTGGCGAGGATATCGAGGGTCTCATCGTTGAGCACATAACCCTCGGGTAAATTCGGGTGGCTGCCCGCGTTGATGATGCCGCAATGGCCGTGATCGGTATATTCGCACATGCACACGTCGGTCATCACGACCATTTCGGGCACTTCGCGTTTGATCGCGCGGATCGCCTGCTGGACAATTCCATCATAAGAAAAATTCTCAAGCCCAATCGGGTCCTTCGCCGCCGGGATCCCGAACAACATCACAGCCTGGATTCCCAGCGCTGCTGCGGACCTCGCTTCAAGTACTGCTTCCTCCACCGATAGCTGAAAAATACCCGGCATCGAACGGATCTCATTACGCCCCTCGCCATGGCGCACGAACATTGGATAGATGAAATCGCGCGCGCTCAACTCGGTCTCGCGCACCAGCGCGCGCAACGCCGGCGTGGCCCGCAGGCGACGAGAACGGCGAGAGAGGATGCTATTCGATGTACGCAATACGTTTTGATGGATAAGTTCAAGTAGAGCCATAAGGCCTCCAGCTAATTTACGACCAGGCTGCCAATGATTTCAATAAGCCCGTCGGATGTGTATCGGTTTGCCACAATGGGATCCACCAGTCCAACCTCTTCAGCCGCTTTTTTGGTGACCGGCCCGATGCAGGCGAACATAGGCGCGCCTGGCAGGTTCAACGGGTCCAGCCCGTTCTTTCGAACGATGTAGACAAAGTTATGCACGGTGGACGGGCTGGTAAATGTGACGATGTCCACGCCGGAACGAAGCGCGTTCACTTCGGAGATATCCGGTTCGGCTGGGACCGTGCGATAGGCGATCACTTCGTTCACGAGCCCGCCGGCCGAACGGATCTCACCTGCAAGCGTCGTGCGCGCCAGGTTCGACTGTGGAAGCAGAAAACGTTTTCCATAGATGTTGTCCCCGAAGCCCGGCAGCATGGCTTCCGGAATGTATTCATCCGGCACATGTTCCACCCAGGCACCGCGTTCAGACACGGCCCGGGCAGTCCTTGGGCCGACCGCAGCGACGCGCACGCGCGGCGGAATCCGCTTTATCTCGAGAACTTCAAGCCGGTTATAAAAAGCATCCACTCCATGAACACTGGTGAGTACCAGCCAGTCGTATTGATTCAGTGTCCGCAATGTGCGGTCGAGCGCAGACATATCTTCCGCAGGGAGGATCTCGATCACCGGGAAGAAGACCGGCTGTGCGCCCTGCGCGGCCAGCAAATTGGCAAATTTATCCGCTTGTGCGCGAGGGCGGGTAATGAGGATGCGTTTATTTGTCAGGTTCATACGATCTCCTTAAGCAGATCAGCCGCGCCCCGCTCGAGCACGAGCCCGGCCAGGCGCTCACCCAATTCGCGCGGCTCCCTGTCCACGGCGCTCAAACGGATCGCCTGTTTTCCGTCGGCAGAAATGACCGCACCCGTCAGGATAATGGCCTCGTCATTTTTTTCCGCAAAGGCCGCGACCGGTACCGAACACCCTCCACCCAGGCCCGCGAGGAAGGCACGTTCTGCACCTACGGCAGCCGCCGTGGCCGGGTCATGAATGGCCGCGAGCAGCTTGATGGTTTCCTCATCATCTGCGCGGCATTGCACAGCCAGCGCGCCCTGCCCGGGCGCCGGCAGCATCACATTCAGCGGAAAGGTCTCGGTGATATATCCCTGCAGGCCAAGACGTGCAAGGCCGGCATATGCCAGCACGATCGCGTCATATTCACCGTCTATGACTTTTCGCACGCGGGTATCCACGTTGCCGCGCAGAGGCAGGATGGTCAGGTCTGGGCGAAGGGACAGCAGCTGTGCCGCGCGCCGCACACTGCACGTCCCCACACGAGCGGCTTCCGGCAGGTCTGCGAGGGTCCTCTCCTCCACAGAGACCAATACATCGAATGCCGATCCCCGCTCCGGGATGGCTGCGATGACGATCCCGGGCGTATCATCCACTGGAAGATCTTTTAAGGAGTGTACGGCTGCATCGACTTCCCCGGAAAGCAGCGCGTTCTCCAATTCGCTTGTGAAGATACCCTTGCCGCCGATCTCGGGTAATGGACGGTCGATGATACGGTCACCGGCCGTCGTGATGACCTGCTCAGTGCATTCCAGACCGGGCCATGCATCCTGAAGCAGTTGAATGATATGGGCAGTCTGCCAGCGCGCCAGCGCGGAGGGTCGGGTGGCGAAAGCTAGTTTCATTGCGCCGCTCCTTGCGCCGTCCACGGCGCAAGGCTTACTCGTAAAACGCCGCCGGAGAAAGTGCCCCAACAGGGTACGGCGGCTTGAGCTTGTAGAGCGAGGAGTGATTCGCGATCATGCAGGTTCAAAGCGAAATCCAACGACCTGTGAGATAACTTCCATTGCCGCCGGTTCATCCCCACGAGCAAGCAGGTCAAGTGCTTCTGAATCCAC
>CAZJYB010000233.1:0-5196 GCA_964549865.1 uncultured Anaerolineaceae bacterium | reverse complement strand
CCAGGAGTGGACCTGTCTCATTTGTGGAGATAAAGGTCAGGCGCGGGTGTTGCAAGACGATCATCTGATCGAACATGGGTGCGGCCGCGGCTTCCATTTCCCCGGCGCGGGCAGGTTGATAGTCCATGGCTACCAGAACCGGTGCGCCGGCGGGCACGTTCTGCGCCACTTGTAACGCACCGCTAAATTCATTTGGTACACCCACTGGCATGGAAAATATACGGGTATCAAGAGCAGTAATGCCAACGATCATACCAAGCAGGAGGATCGAGAGCAGCCAGCGCAGGCTGCGCGAAGTTCTGAGCGGCGAAAAAGAGGTGATCGGCACCGGTTCGGCCTCCGCCGCAAGGATCTGCTCCAACAAAGCTGCATGAGATTGCTGCTCCTGTGTGGCCTGCAACTTGATCGAATAGACCCTGGGTTTGCTCGATGGTCCATACCCCGGCACGGCAGGAAGTACACCCTGCAAACCGGTGAGCGCGCCGCGCGTTTCCAGGGTCTGATCTCCAGCACCTGATGCTGGTTGTAAATTACTACCGCCCATCGGGCGCATGGCCTGCACCCATGAAGGCAACTCTCCCGGGGTAAGTGGATCAGGCCCGTCTAACGGTGAAGCCCCCGATGGCGGTGCAGACGCGTTTGAAAGCCAATCCGGCATTTCGGTGAAAAGCGCGTCTGGACCGCCATCTTGAAAGGCATCGGGAGTAGTGAACGCCGCGGGAGAAGTACTTTCATCGGTTTGATCCAATGAAAATGGAGTGGAGGCAGCAGGTTCAGAAGATTTAAAAGTGGAAAGCCAGCCTGAAGCTTCCGCTGGGACAGCCGCTGCTTCGTCAGCGGGTGAATCAAAGATCGAAGATTGTGGTGCGGCAGCCTTCAGCCAGTTGGGGATATCTCCAAAGGCAATTTGATCGTCATTTGTTATTGCGGGCTGGGATTCGATGGGGGGCAGCAAGGATGCAGAAGAATCATCTTCCAACCATACAGGCGTGTCTGCCGCTGGAGTCGGTGCACCTGAATTTTCGGTACCCTTCAACCATAGAGGCGTAGTATTCTTTTTCAAAGGCTGGTCGGGCGTTGCCGAGTCAAATCCTTTTAACCAATCATTCTCAGGCAACGCATCTGCCGCTGGAGTCTGTGCCTCACCACTTTGTAGCCAACCCGGCGCATCCCCTGTGGATGAAGTGCCCGCTTCAAACGCGCCGAAATCTGACCCGCCAAAGGGAGCAAGGTCTGCGCTTTTCGCTTCATCGCGTACCTCGGAATCCAACCACGATGGTGGCGCGGTATTTCCCGCATCGTCTTCCGACGCCATTTGCCTGAGCCAATCCGGCGCGTCGGGTGAAGCTGGAGGTGCGGCAGCCTGTTGACTCAACCCGCTGGCAGAATTACTGGAAGGAGCATCATTCTTTTTTTGTTCCAGCCCGCTGGATTCGCGGAACCAATCCTTCAGTTCATCTTTTTCCGTATCCTGTGATGCAGACTGCATGCTTGCCAGCCACGAAGGGGTGCTTTCTTCAAGAGGCCCGGTATCCCGGGCAAAATCACCGATGGCGCCAAGCTCCACTCGTCGTGCTTCAGATGAGGAGGCGGGATCAACCTTTTTCGATTTAGGTGAAACCCCCGTGATGCTTGCCAGCCAATCGGGTGTGTCTTCCTCGTCATCGCCGCCGCGCGATTGGGATCGCAGACCAGCCAACAGGTCCGGTTCTGAGGCGCCCGCTGAGGGTGCCTGCTCCTGTTGTTGCATACCTTGCGAAGGAACGTCCTCAGCAGAGAGGCGTGCCTCGCTACGCGCTTCTCTCAACCATTGCGGCAGGATCGGTTCAAGTTCCGCGGTAACTTTTTTTGTGGGGATCTGCCCGGGCTGAAGCGGAGCATCTGCCCCCTTCAGCGGGCCGGTAAGTGGCTGCAGGCGCGACTGACAATACTGGCAAAACTCCTGGTCTGCCGGGTTGCTTTCACCGCAAGCCGCGCACTTGATCACATCTGCCATTAATTACCACCATAAGGCCGGTCGATACCAAACAACACGCGCAAGCCGGTGGTTAATGTGCCAAGCGCCACACCGATCAATATGCCGCGCGCGCCGCCGAGCGCGAGTACCTGGGTCACCCATGGACGGACAACTGTGCCGATCAACGGCACGTCACCAAATGGCAGGGTGGCCGAACCTAAAACAACCAGCACCGCAGTAAGCAGAAAGAGTATGCTCATACCATCGACGCGACGGCGCAGGAGACGAATGGCGGCGTACAGTAGAGTGATGGTCAGGATGCCCATCAATGCGGCTTCCACGGGTAGAATAATTGCATCCATCACCAGCTGCATGGTGACGTCTCCCGGCCCCAGGATAAAACCGAATAACAGTGTGGCGACAAGAAAAACAATAAGAAAGGCGCTGTATACACTCCCCTTTTCACCGCGGCGGATCTTATCGGCATGCACGAAAAGAATATTAAAAACGCCCACCAAAGCCGCCGCGCCGACAAAGATCAACGCATAATCCAATAACAGGGTTTGTACGCCCTGAAGCGAATCAAAGAAATAACCGAAAAGAATTAAGCCTCCGAAGGAGATCGCGATCACCGCGTTGATCACGCGCATTAGAAATTCAGCCCTGCAAATTTGAGGAACGCGCCGAGCAGTAACGCAACAATGATGACCCAGCGCAGGATATCCTGCACTGTAAGGCTGGCTGCATGTGAAGCCCCCGTTCCAATATATGCGCCGGCCGCGAACAACTCCTCGCCGATCAACGCATCCTGTGAGCTTGCAAATAACACGGCCTGGCCGGCGAGGTCGTCGCTTGCCCCGATCACGACCACATTCTCGCGATCTGAGGCCTCTGCAAGCAAGCCTACTTCAGGTCCAAAATGTCCCATCATGATGTTGGCTGAAACATTTTCGTTCTGCGTAATGTGCATGGCACCTGCGGCAAAACCAAAGGGGCTCAGCCCGGTGACACGTCCTGTGGTGGGCGTATACAGCTCCTCCACACCCGCGGCCTGGTACCCGGCCTGCAAAGTATCCTGTGTCAGCAAACCAAGCGAAGCATTGCCTGCCGTTGCTACGGCGGGCCTGTCACTGACAGAGGTTTTTTCTGCGATCCCGCGCAAGATCGCCAGGCCGGCCAAAGCGGAGCCGGCGCGCGCATCCAGTAAACCGCCATGCCCAAGGGAAATGTGCAGTCGGGTACCGTCCTCCACACTCAACCCGATGGCGCGATACAAACTCGTGAGAGCGGGGATTTCGCGCAGTTTCGATGGGGATTTGCGCTTCCATAATGTGATCGCAAAGAGAAGAATTGTACTGACCCCAAGGATCCCCAGTTCGATGAGAAATCCGCTCATGGCTACACTCTGTCTTGGATCAAAAACGAGGCGAAGGCGCGCGCTTCATGCTCTTCTTCCAATGTTTCAGCAAGCGCGGTCAACTGCTCGCTTTCAATGAAACCGCGCCCAAAATAAAGCGCCTGCGCCCCAAGCAAAGCAAGAGGGCTTCCTGCTTCAAGGAACGAGGCGGCTATTTCGTGAAGTTGATAACGGCGCAAGGACTCAGCCCAGCGCGGCCAGTATTCGCGCGGCGACTTCATATTAAAAGCGAGTATAGCATAATTTCAATGTTGACCTGCGCAGCATGCAGCCTACAGGGTTGCAGGTGAATTGCAGTTCGACCCTATGGCCCGATGTTTGTCCCCGCAGGCAGCTCCGCATCTTTCGGGATCACCACGATCCCGTCGCGCACATACCATTTTTCATTATTGATATCCGTGTTGCGCGGGAAGGGGCGAATGGTGACGTCTGCCCCAAGGTGCACATTCTTATCCAGGATCGCACCCTCAATATGGCAGTTCGCGCCGATCCCCAGTGGAATATCGGACTCGCGGCCCTCGCGGTCGTAATAATCGGAACCGATCACGATGCTGTCCTTGATCACACAGCCTGCCGCGATCTGGCTTCGAATTCCAATGATCGAATGCGTGATCTCGGATTTAAGCACGCGGCATCCATCAGCGATCAACACGTCGCGCAATCTGCTGTCTGCGATGATCGAACCGGGTAGGAAACGCGAATCAGTATAAATGGGAAGCTTTGCATCGTAGAAATTGAACGGGGTATCCGGCGTGGTCAGTGCCAGGTTTGTCTCGTAAAACGAGCGGATCGTTCCGATATCCTGCCAGTAGCCGTCGAAATCAAAACCGTAGACCGCATGAGATTTGATCGCCTCAGGGATGATGTCGCTGCCGAAATCATCATGACTGGGATAGTTCGTAAGGAAATCCATCAGTACTTTTGTATTGAACATGTAAATGCCCATCGAACCAAGGAAAGGCCTTTGCGGGTCGTTGCGGCTGACATACTTCTTTTGCACTTCCGGATCGCTGGGTTTTTCCACAAAGGAGGAGATGCGCCCGTTCACCTCACGCTTCAGGATGCCAAAACGCGGCGCATCCTCTTTTGCAACAGGCTGCACCGCCACAGTGATATCGGCGTCGTGCGCCCAATGGTATTGCGCCATCGCCTTGTAATCCATGCGATAAAGATGATCACCCGCCAGGATGAGCACATGCTTTGCACCGGTCGTCTGGATCTCCAACGTTTGTTTGCGGACTGCATCCGCGGTACCCTGATACCAGTCCGCGTTCTCAAGGGTTTGCTCGGCGGCCCAGATCTGTACCCAGCCCTGATGAAACCTGTCAAAGTTATAGGCGCGCGTGATGTGCCGGTGCAGCGATACGGAGTTGAATTGCGTCAGCACCGCGATACGAAAGATCTCTGAATTGATACAGTTGCTGATGGGAATGTCAATGAGGCGGTATTTCCCTGCAATCGGGACGGCGGGTTTGGAACGCATTTGCGTTAACGGGTACAAGCGTGCGCCGCGACCACCCCCAAGGATGATTGCCAGGATATCGTTCAACGAGTGCATGGGGCCTCCTGGAGCTGTTCTGGAATGGGATCGATCTTATTTCTTGTCGCCATCGCCTTGTGTTCTTGTGGCGGCATGTATTGTGTTCTATTTTAATTCCACACTTCAAAAAAAGATAGCAGAAGATATAAACTCAAACGTCCTCCGAAGATGGAGGACGTTCAGGTAAAGTACCCGACAGGGTATAATACCGCTTCGGGTACGATGTCCGAGTGCCGAAGGAGGGAATCGAACCCTCATACCCTTGCGGGTACACGATTTTGA
>CAZJYB010000232.1:0-5235 GCA_964549865.1 uncultured Anaerolineaceae bacterium | reverse complement strand
GCAAATTAACACAGGGTGTTCGCCGCCTTGGCTCTGCTGCATTGGACGGCTGCTATGTGGCCGCTGGCCGCTTCGATGGCTTCTGGGAACTCTCCCTTAAACCATGGGATGTGGCGGCCGCCGCGTTGATCGCCGAAGAGGCGGGCGCGCGTGTGACTGCCATGGATGGGGGGGCGGACTATATGTCCCCACCGCAATCCATTATTATGGCTGCGCCGGGAATTTATGATCAATTGTTGGATGCGTTGAAATAATAAGAGTGACGACAAATCAGCCACGAATTACACTGATCTGCGCTGAATGATTTCAGCGTTGGCAGCATTTTTCGGGAATTGGAAAACCGCTCGATCATTTTTGTACTTCTTTTACGCCGCCAGTGGTTCTGGGTGGGCCGGCTTTCTGTCGGCCCACCCAGAGTACATCACTTACAGGCTTACTTGTTGTAGATGAGGTTGAGGTCGTCGACCATCTTTTTCCATTCAGCATCGAAGTCAAGCTGATCGGGTGGGCTGTTCAGGAGCAGATCGAAGAATGTCTGCTGACGATCCCACGCCTCGGACCAGTTTGGCTGATACTGCTCGGCGCTCGGGTTATCCGGGTAGGCCAGGCCAGCCTCGAAGACTGCCCAGGTTTCCGGCGTTACGAACGGATACTCCTCGGTCTTTTTGTCGAAGAAGGCTTGAGTCTTCGATGCGATGGCAGGCATGGCTCCATAGACTGGCAGGAGTTTATCTGCGCCCTCGCCGATCAGATAACTCACGACGGTGAAAGCTTCAGTGGGATTCTTGGAGCCTTTCCAGATTCGGAAGGTATCGGCGTCCACACGACCATGAACCTCGCCATCCGCGCCGGCTGGCAGCGCGCCGGCCTGGAACTCGAGTCCAGCTGCAGCGAAGTCAGTCAGACAGCAGGTGTACCAAATAGGTGTGATCGCCATGGCGGCTTTGCCGGCATTGAATAGGTTGCCGTTGCCGAATTCGGGCGACGCTGAAAGTGGGCCGGAGGCCATGAAGGGCTGCTCGCCGTACATGCCGTCGTAAATCCAGCGGTTGGCTTCTTTCCAACTGTCGGGGATGGTTGATTCATAGCTCCCTTTGGCATCGCCGGAATATATCTTAGCGGCACCAGCAATAAAGGATCCCTGAACTGCCATGTGAGTCTGCCATTGTGGACTGTAACCAACCTGAGCAATGTTGCTGGGGTCGAAACCCTCTTCAGTGGAGTTCAGGCCATTGATGTCAACGGTCAGCAGCCTTGCGACTGTGGCGAGGGTGTCCCAAGTCCAGTCTACTTCGCTGCCATCGGGCATGACGTACTTTTCGCCGTAGGTGGCGGGCGGGTAGTTCAGGCCGGCCTCATCAAACATGGCAGGTACATAGAAGGTGGCTGAGGGGAACACGGCGAAGGGCAGGCCCACCTGGCCTTCTTCGGTCTGGTAGAACGCTACCAGAGCCGGGTCGAAGACGCTGGTGTCGAAGCCGGTTTCCTCGATGTATTGGGTGACGTCCAGCCATTGACCATAAAAGGCGGCGGAACCACCCCAACCCACCGGGCCGATGATATCCGGGGCGTCACCAGCGGCAATCTGAGTCGACAGGGCGTCCTTGGCTGCATCGAAGGGCACGATCTCAAGCACCAACTCGATCTTATCCTGGGAAGCGTTGAAATCGGCCACCACTTCTTCCTGGACGGCGACCTGGTCGGGCTGTGTGCCGGTGCCGAGGCCGACGAACCAGCGGATCTTAACCTTTTCAGCTGCTGCCGGGGCGCCGGCTCCGCATGCGGCCAGCAGTATGGAGGCCAGCACGATCAGGGCGGTCAATACGTACAGATGCTTCTTCATGAAATTTTCTCCTCTTTCTTAATTCGGTTATTTGGAGTTCGCTTGTCTGAGCAGGGTGATTTCTTTTATGTGGGTACCACCTCCTTTTTACGATCTTTATCATCGGAAAGGTTCATGCTCAGATCGCATCAACATGACCCGCGTAATCAGCCATTGTTCATGTTGGTGAGCAGAAAGCCGATTACGCGGGTCATGCGAGTTGCAAGATGCCGCGCCACTGCAATAAGAAAAAGTCGAAAATTGGTCATCGCGAACAGGTAAAGTTACAGCGGTGCCCAATTTGTCGGAGAACGCAGTCCACGGTTCAGGTTATTATCGCAATAAGGCTTGGCTCGAGGAAGGTGAAAAGTGGGGTAATTACCGGGGGAATTTGCAGTGTTATGAGTGAAACAAGAGTATGATAAAATATCGTCCAATTTGAATTAAACAAGCGCCTTGCCAAGATATAATACGTTCAAACTTATATGTCTAATGAGACCGATATGGAGCCGGAGAAGTCTTTTGGACAGAGTCTTAGACTCTATCGAAAATCCCACGACCTGACACAAGCCGATTTGGCAGAACAGGTTGGCTGCGCGACTGAAAGCATTCGCAAAATGGAAGCCAACCGCCAGCGGCCATCCAAGTTCCTTGCTGATCGGATAGCTGACGTCCTTGCCGTCCCCCAAGAGGGACGCCCTGAATTTCTACATCTGGCCCGTGCGCGCATCCACGCAACGGGACTGCGACAGCCCACCACTCCATCTGTTATCAATCTACCTACCCAGATGACTTCACTGGTAGGGCGTAAACAAGAATTGACGGCCGCATGTAAATTATTGCGAGAGCCTGACTTCCACTTGATCACCTTAACTGGGCCGGGAGGTGTGGGCAAAACCCGTTTGGCAGCACAAATTGCCTTGGAATTACTCGACGACTTCCCCGGCGGGATTTACTTTGTCCCGTTGGCGCCTGTTCCCGATGCCAACCTGGTGGCCTCCGCGATTGCGCAAGTTTTGCACATCCGCGCAACAAGCGATCAGTTCATCGTACGTTTTGGGGCCCACTTGGGACACAAGCACATTTTGCTGATTTTGGACAATTTTGAGCACGTGCTGGCTGCTGCACCACTTGTTACCGAACTGTTTGAAGTAGCCCCTTCCCTTCGTATTCTGATCACCAGTCGGACAAAGCTCAATTTGTATGGCGAGCACGAATTCAATGTATCGCCGTTGGCTACTCCGGATCTCAAATCCCTGCCTCCAAGTACGCAGCTAGTTCAGTATGATTCGGTTCGGATCTTTGTGGAGCGGACACGCGCATTGAAAGCTGACTTCGCCCTAACAGAGGCCAACGCCCCAGCGGTTGCGGAAATCTGCTGCCGGCTGGATGGGCTCCCACTGGCGTTGGAGTTGGCTGCCGCTTACGGCAAGCTGCTCTCACCGCTCATGCTTCTGGACCGTCTCAAAAAAGAACCTATCGATTTATCTTCGGCCGCCTCCAATTTACCTGAACGGCATTCCACACTGCGCAATACCATACACTGGAGCTATCAATTATTAAACCCTGTCGAACAAAGCGTATTCCAAAAGCTCAGCGTATTTTCAGGCGGGTGCACACTCGAAGCTGTGGAGGAAGTATGCGCGCTGCAGGGAGGCTCGGTGTTAACGCACCTCGGCTCGCTGCTTGATAAAAGTTTGATGCAACAGGTGGACACCGCATTCGACGAACGGCGCTATGTAATGCTGGAAACAATTCGAACATATGCATCTGGGCAATTGCGCCAGGCAGGGCAGGAAGAACAAGTCAACCAGCGACATCTGGCTTACTATCTGAAGCTGGCGGAGGACATTGCTCCCAGATTATTGGTTGGCTCTGAGCAATGGAAATGGTTGGAACGTCTTGAACGGGAGATCGGCAACTTGCGAGTGGCCATTCAATGGGCGGTATACCATCGTGCCGGGGAGGCTGTGGTGCGTTTATGCAGCGACCTGGAATATTTTTGGTACGAATTCGGAGATCCCGTTGAGATATACCAGTGGCTCGAAGCGGTTCTTACACAAGACATGAATTTGCCGACGGGAATGAAGGCCACAGCATTAAGATTTACCGGTTATGTTTTGATGACGATGCAAATTGATTATCCCCGAGCACAGATGTTCTTCGAAGATGCATTGCGGTTGTGGCAGGAGTTAGACAACCAAGCGGAGATTGCCGATACGCTTGCCCGGCTTGGTATCGTCGCACTCGAACTTGGCGACTACCAGCGATCTCAAACCCTTTACGAAGAATGTGTGAGAATCTCGGAAACACTGGGAGATGCCAGGGGCGTAATATGGGCTCGCGAATGGCTCGGCGTGGTGTGGATGCGACAGGGAGAGGCGCAAAGGGCAAAAGAGGTTTTCGAAGCCTGCGTGAAGTGGTGGCGTCAGCAGGGTGACTTGCAATCAGAAGCGTTTGCGCTCAACAATCTTGGGGTTGTTGCCATGTACCAGGAAAACTATGCCGAGGCCCGCGATTGCCAGGAACAAGCGCTGGCTTTGTACCGGACCATCGGCGACAGGCGCGGCGTATCCGCGGTATTCAATGCATTGGGGCCGGTGGCCTTGCACCAGGGCAATCCGGCGGAAGCTTACATGTTTTTATCGCAAAGCTTATCTTTACGCTGGGAAAATCAGGACTACAACGGCATCGCATGGAATCTCGAGCGTCTGGCGGAAGTCGCATTTGCACAAGAGCAATTAGAGCGAGGTGCACAACTCTGGGAAGCTGCACAGGCACTGCGTGAAAAATACAACAGCCCGCTCTTCCCTGCCGACCGCCATCGCTACGAACCTGTCCTGGCAGGTGCGCACAAGCAGCTTGGTGAAACTGCCTGGAGCACGGCCTGCGCTGTTGGTCGCGCCAAACCGATCGAAGAGATCGTCAAGTATGCATTGGGGAAGTAGACCGGATTAAAAAAATCATGGCGGGCTGAAAAGCCCGCCATGATTTTAAGTTGGTTACTTCCCCAGCAAAATAATTTTGCCGAAGGTCGTGGGGTTACCCAGCGCGCGATTTGGCGAGGTGGACATCATCAGCTCCTGTGGGGGACCATCCGAATCACTGGGATTAATATTCATGCCAAAGGCAGCACCTTCATTCAAAACGATTTCAGGCAGAAGCTCTTTTGGAATGAATACCTCGATAATGTAGCCATCCGCCGTTTTCGTTTGTGACTGCTGAATATCGACCACCCTGGCCTCCGGGATGGCACCTGCCCACACAAACGTGGCCGGTTGCGTTTTTCCAAAGTCGCCCGGCGAAAAACCGATCTGGAAATCATCCTCACTCATCGCGGTATCATCGTAATCCTCTTCAAGCTGAGTATCGAGCTGCAACTCCAGGTAGTCGCCTTGCCAAATCGTGGTGCC
>CAZJYB010000231.1:0-5526 GCA_964549865.1 uncultured Anaerolineaceae bacterium | reverse complement strand
TTCGCTATTGCGTTTGATCAATTTTCAGATCGTCAACTGGCACGACCGCGAAACGTATCCTTCTTTGGCCGAAGCACAGAACCTCTTCAAGGGCACGGTATGCGGCGGCTTGAGGCAAGAGACGCTCGTTTACGAGGATCAGGTCAAAGTTCAGGAAGAGGCTGCGGATGCCATTCGGCAGACGAAGGGACAGAAATTCATCCTCGGAACGGGATGTGTCGTCCCGATCATCGCGTCGCATGGAAATTTGATGGCTGCCAGGAAGAGCGTCGACTCCCCTCTCCTGGCAGGAGAGGGGCCGGGGGTGAGGTCATGACTCTGCGCGTGATCTCCGGAAACGCGAAGGGGCGCAAGCTCAAATCGGTGCCCGGCGATCTGACGCGCCCCGTCATGGACCGCGTTAAAGAGGCGTTGTTCAACATCCTTGCGGGGGATGTGATCGACTCAACCTGGTGGGATCTGTTCGGCGGCACCGGTGCGATCGGCATCGAGGCCCTGAGCCGCGGCGCGGCCTACGTGAGATTTACAGATCTGAACAAAGCACCTGTTGAAACCATAAAAGAAAATGTGGAGCATTGCAAGTTTGGCGATCAGGCGGAGGTCCGCCGCGGAGACGCGTTCGCCATGCTCGCCGCGCAAGCCGATAAAAAGTTCAACTACATTTACGTCGCGCCGCCACAGCATAAAGAGATGTGGTCGAAGGCTTTGAAGCTCGTTGATAAGAATATGGAATGGCTCACCGAGGATGGAACTGTGATCGTGCAGATCGACCCATCCGAATATCAGGAAGTTGAGTTGAGCGCTCTCGAAGAAACCGAACAAAGAAAATACGGAAAGACGCTGCTTGTGTTTTATGATGTGACCAACGCTTCTGCAGGGGCGATGGTCGAGTAGGCCGAAGGACTTACACTTGCACCTGGCACAAGTGCAGGTGTCGAAACCCGCCGAAGAGATCGTCTTGAACTATGATTGGAATGATTAGATGAAAGCTGCGTTCATTCCATGGCAGCCGAGGCACTAGTTACCTAATGCTCGGCGATGGTCTCCCGACCACGCCGAGATGGAAAATCCTTCAACTTATTTTTCTTACTATGATAAAAGTTGAATAGTCATTAACAAACAAACGAATCATGTTCTTGTCAATTTCAATATTTCCACATGAGCATCCTGTGCTGTCCTTTGGCCAAGATGGAATAATCGATTGGCATTTGTTACATTGATAATATATATCCTTTCCTTTCTGCGCATCACTTGTGTCTTGAATGCCAACTCTTAATGTTTCGTAAGATGCCTTTTTCACGGCAATTCCTCCAATATAGCCATAGTTCTCGGTCAGGAGACCTCGTTAAGCGCAGCTTGTTTTACTTCCACGGCGCGGTGATGAGATTCGTCTCTGCGTCCGCGGCGTGGCCGAGGTAGGGCAATCCCCAGGCCTCGGCGATCGTTTTCAGGATCGAGTAGTGTGAGTACGGCGTGTCGTCCTGAAAAGCAGATTTCACTTGCGGGGAGATCAAGATCGTGGCGATGCGCCCGCCGGCGGATTCGGAGAGTCCACAGCAGGAATGATCACCCTGGCCCTCGTCCCAGGTGAGGATGATTAGGAACGGTTCCCCTTTCGCTTCGAGGACGGGATAGATTTTCCCCAGCTGATCCTTCATCCAGCCATCCACGAGGTCAAGATTGCAATCGTGCGCGGAGTAACAAAGATCCGGGGTGATAAAAAAGAAATTTGGCAATTCAGCGGTTGCGATATCCACATCCATTTGCGTGAGCGGGACAATACCCTGTTTGCAGCGCGCCTCGTCGAGGCGAATGGGGTCAAAGTAAATAAAAGGATTGTGTTTTTGTACATAGCGATACGTGTTTCCAACAAAACATGGCTCGGGCATGTCGTCCTGATAGGTTTTCCACGTGCGGCCGCTTTCCTCGATCAGGTCCGGAAGACTCGGCGCATTAATGTAGCAATCCACGATCTCGCAGTTGTCCGTGATCCCGAACGTATCCCCCCCGATCAGGGAGATGTAATTCGGCAGACTCGGATGTGTGGTCGCGTAATGCTGGGTAAGCAAAGTGAACGTATTTGCATACAAGTTGAAGAAGGGCATCTTGGGGTTGTTGATGACCGTCCCAAATTCCTTGTTCTCAAAGATGATGATGACGATATGCGAAAAATTCGGCACAAGTGCGAGAGGCACCGCAGTGGCCAAAGGTATTTCAGTAGATATGGCAGTAGCCGTATTTGCAGGTGCGAAAGTAGGGCTGGGCGGTGGAAGTGTAGGAGGTGCCTGGGCGGGCTGGCAGGCTGAGGTCAGGAAGGAAGCGAGGGCCGTCATCCACAAGATCCGCGCGAGTGTTTTCATATCCACATTATAAGGGGCAAATGTTTTGAAACCGCAATCCACGCAGGGGTCACGTTCCTTGCAATCTGCATGATAAAATCCAGCTTATGACCTCCGCCCGCACACCAGCCAAGATCATCCCGCGCGCATTCCCCGGCATCAAACCGGATGAAGTGCAGGAGATCATCATGAACAGCCGCATCCAGACCTACCCGCCGGAGACGGTTGTGTGCAAGGAGGACGTGGTTGAATATACGTTTTACATGATCCTCGAGGGCGACTTTGAAGTTACAAAACTAATCAACAACAGGGAAACACGCCTGCTTAAAACTTTAACCGCCGGTGACTTTTTCGGGGAAATGGCGCTGATCCACAACGCGCCGCGTTCTGCAACGGTCGTATCGAAATCAAACGTGGTCGTCCTCGAACTGGAAAAGGAAGGCTTCAATCGCGTTTTGAAACACAGCCCAAGCGTGGCCATGGCAATGGTGAGTGAGATCAGCAACCGCCTGCGTCAGAACGATCAACTGGCGATCGAAGATCTGCGTGTGCGCGCCTCTGAGCTTGCGGACGCGTACCAAAAACTTGCAGAGTTGGAAATGGCACGCCGCGAATTCCTTACCAGTGTGGCACATGAATTACGCACCCCTCTGATGGTCGCGGGCGGGTATTTGCACGCGTTGCAAAAGGGAATGGTTTCCGGGGAACAATTGGAATCTGCGATCAACACGATCGTAAGGAACGTGGACCAGATCACCAGCCTGACGAACGATATCCTTTTCCTGCAGGAGATCGAACTGGTGCTGCCGGATTTCCAAGCGGTGAACCTCATTGAGGTTTCAGAAAATGTGATCAAAAAATACGAGGGCAAGGCAAAGGCGCGCACAGTGAAGGTCACCTTCAAAAGCGAGCGCAATATCCCCACCGTGCAAGGCGACCCACAATCGCTGGAACGCGCCGTGACTGCGCTGCTCGATAATGCCATCAAGTTCAGCGCCCCGGGCGGAAATGTTGAAATACGCCTGCAGAAGCAGGGCGAAATGGTGCTATTGGCCGTGCAAGACCACGGCATCGGCATCGACCCGGAGATCCGCCCGCGTATCTTTGACCGTTTCTTTCACCTTGAAAAACACGGCGATGAATTGTACGGCGGCCTCGGCATCGGCCTTTCGATCACACGCCAGGTCATTCAGCAGCACAAGGGCTCGTTGGATCTGACGACCGAGCCGGGTAAGGGAAGCACGTTCACGATCTCATTGAAATCAAATAGATAGACATTATTATTTAGCCACGGATTACACAGATTTTCGCGGAAAAATTCATGAAAAATCCGTGCTCATCCGTGAAATCTGTGGCAAAGCTTTATTCCGCGAACTTCACAATCAATTTTTCATCCTGATAGAACGAGCGCGCCGCGAAGGGTTCATCACCGCGTTTCATCGAGTGGATTCGCTCGAGCAGAATGGGAAAATCCTCCACAACGGGAAGATGAAGAGCCGCCTCTCTCTTAACCCACTCAACTGCTCCTTCTTTGGAGGCTCTGATCTCACCCCGGGCATTTTCTCCGCAAAACACATACAGACAGATACCCGTATCCCCGGAATCTACAACGATTGTGCCGCACAACCACAGATCAGCTGTAAGGCCGGCTTCTTCTTTTAATTCGCGGTTCGCAGCAGATAAGACATCCTCCCCACGCTCCACATGACCACCCAAACAGTTGTATTTGCCGGCCCACAAACGTTTCGTAGGCGCACCTTTGATCAATAAATATTCATCCCCGCGACGGACGAAGATCGCCGTGCGGGGAATGAGCATATATCTATCTTTGGTAACACCCTGATCGGATTGGGGCATAAATTACAGAGCATGGCCACAGAGCCGCGGAGATCACAGAGAAATTCATTTGGTTTTCTCAGCGACTCTGAGTCTCTGTGGCAAAAATTAATCTGCGAGGTCGCTGACGTCTTCTGCGGCCACAGCCTCTTTCACATAATCCGCAATGTTCGGCGCGACCTTCACCGGCTTGATGAACTTGTCTGTATATTGTTTTGTATCTTTCACACCGAGCAAATTGAACAATTTATCGAACTGCGCTTCCCATGCCGCGCCCAGTTTGGCTTTTTCCGCCTCAGCCAACGCATAAGATTGTGATTTGAAAGGCCCGACTGCGTTCTTGCGCGTCTTGTAATAGAACTGTTCATCGGTCATGCCGGGTTTCCGGTCTCCGGCAGAATTAACATCCAGCCAGCCGTACATTTCCTTCTTGAATTCCGACGAAACGTTATCAAAAAACATGGTTGTAAAGTTTGTTGCAAGATGAACTTCAATGGCCTCGTGCTGCACAAATTGATTGAAGTTTTCTTCGGGCAGTGTGGACGCGCCATGCTGAACGGTGCCGCCCATACCGTATTCCTTGCGTGCCACACGGCTCAGATCGCGCAGTACATCGAAGGCGATGGTGACTGGCGCGAGCGAACCATCTGCCAACACAGTACCGCCATGTGAAGTGCCTGTCAGAATGCTGATCTTGCTTAAGCCGGGTTTACCGGGAGCAAGTTTTTTCATGTGCGAATTATAGGCATCCATATAAGCCCGCAATTCGGGTTCTGTAGAGTTGGTAGTGCCCACTTCACCGATCTCACCGCCAATGGAAATCGTCACACCTTTTGGTTCGTTCTCGCGAATGAAAGTGGAGAGTTCTGCAGAAAGCCGCGAGTTCAAAGCCTGCTGTTCTGCAACGGTTGGGAGGTGAATATCCACCAGCGTGGAAGTATCCACATCGATGTTGTAGAAACCGGCGGCGATCGCCTCAATAGACAGGTCACGCACCGCCTTCAATTCAGCTTCCGGATCCGTGGAGTATTTCTTCGCAGAGACCTGGAAGTGATCACCTTGAATGAATACAGGACCGGTAAAGCTCTCAGACACTGCGGCAGCCAGTATGTTGGTTGCATATTCCGAAGGTCGTTGCGCGGTATAGGACATTTCAGAGCGCGCAAGCTCAAAGATAAAGGCGCCCGCATTGATCTTCTTCGCCGCTCTAAACATGGCACGCCCAGCATGATAGGACAAGGCACGCAAGTTGAAAGCCGGCGTGGTAAACGTCATTGGGACATCTTCACGTCCGCGCGCGATATAAAGCTCGTGTATGGAAGCCGGGTAAACACCCAGCTCCAGGGCCGCG
>CAZJYB010000230.1:0-5560 GCA_964549865.1 uncultured Anaerolineaceae bacterium | reverse complement strand
CGACTCTGTGACTCCGTGGCAAAAAGATTATGAAACAACCAACCCTCGTCATCTTCTCGGGCCTGCCGGGTATGGGCAAGTCCACGCTTGCAGATAAACTGGCGCGAAAGCTGCGCTGGCCGTTGTTGAGGATAGACGATGTGATCGGTGAAGTGCCTGAGGACGCTGGCATCGCCTTCTGGGATTCGAAGGTGGCTGTGCTGCTCGACCTCGTGAATACGCAATTGGAGCTCGGCCTCGATGTGATCGTCGACTCGGTCTTCATGAACATGGACCGACAGCATGCGCAGGAACTTGCACGTAAATACGAAGCGCGTTTTCTCCCCATATATGTCTTTGTGTCTGACGACAAGGTTTGGGAGGAACGGGTGACGAAGCGATACAACGAAATGAACAATAAGGACGTTGCCACTTGGGAGCGCGTATTACATCAGCGCGAACATTTTGCGAAATGGGAAGCAGATACGGCATTGTTCATCGACTCGGTTGAGGCAGTCGAACAAAATTTTGAAAAAGTGCTGGAGTTTGTAACAAAGGAAGATATTTCTTTAAAGCCATTATCTGAAGTGCAATTAACGCAAGGAAAATATCATAGGTAATCACGTAGGTCAGGCTAAGTGCCCGCTTTTTGGGTATGTAGCCTGACAGTTGAAAGCAGAGACTTGGCGGGTTGAAAACCCGCCCTACGAAAGTTGGAGGCAGATTTTATGTCATCACCGAACAGGACCAAACTTACGCAAGCCCTCGTAGACGTGGCCATGGGACGCAAGCCCGCGGACATCGTGATCCGCGGCGGGAAATGGATCAGCGTGCAATCCGGCGAGATCATCCCGGATACCGACGTTGCCATTGTGCAGGGACATATCGCGTTCGTGGGGCGCGATGCCAGCCATGCCATCGCAAAGAAAACAAAATTGATCGAATCCTGGGGGCGTTATCTCGTGCCGGGGCTGCTCGACGCGCACATGCACGTTGAGTCTGGCATGGTGACGGTCACCGAATTCGTTCGCGCAGTCGCGGTGCACGGCACGACGGGCATGTTCATCGACCCGCATGAGATCGCAAATGTATTCGGCCTCAAGGGTGTGAAGTTGATGGTGGATGAGGCGCAAAAGCAGCCGATCCATGTGTGGGTGGAGATGCCATCGTGTGTTCCGTCTGCACCCGGCCTGGAAACTCCGGGCTCATCGATTGGTCCGAAGGAAGTAACCCAGGCCATGAAATGGAAGGGGATCATCGGCCTCGGCGAGATGATGAACTTCCCCGGCGTATTCATGGGCGATAGAAAAATGCTGGATGAAATGTCTGCTACGCATGCGGCAGGGAAAACGATCGGCGGGCATTATGCATCGCCCGATCTCGGTTTGCCGTTCCATGGATATGTAGCCGGCGGCGCAGATGACGACCATGAAGGCACGCGGGTTGACGATGCAGTGGCGCGCGTCCGTCAGGGGATGAAGGCGATCCTGCGTTATGGCTCCGCCTGGTTCGATGTGGCCCCACAATTGAAAGCGATCACGGAGAAGAAATTGGATTCGCGTCACTTCCTGTTGTGCACGGATGATTGTCACGCAGGCACACTCACCGAAGATGGTCATATGGACCGAGTCCTGCGGCATGTCATCTCTGAGGGGTTGAACCCGATGACCGCGATCCAGATGATGACGATTAACACAGCCGAGCATTTCGGCGTTGCAAGAGAGATGGGCATGATCGCACCCGGGCGCTGGGGTGATATTCTGCTCGTGGAAGACCTGATGAACTTTAAAGCGGACCTGGTCATTGCGAAGGGACAGGTCGTTTCGGAGAAAGGCGAATGGAAAGTGAAGCTGCCTGTGTTCACATATCCCAAATGGGCGGCGAAGTCGATCCATTTGAAGAGGCCTCTAAAAGCGGGGGACTTTGCCCTTCGGACGGAAGCAGGCGACGGGCGGCGCGTGACCGCTCATGTCATCGGCGTGATCGAAAACCACGCGCCCACGCGTCATCTCAGGGAAGATGTCACTGCCCGGAATGGGGAAATCCAGTTGGAGAAGAATCGCGATCTCGCAAAGATCGCGTTGGTGGAGCGTCATCGCGGCACCGGGAGAGTCACGATGGGTCTGGTGGCCGGTTTCGGCCTCAAGGAAAAATGTGCGATCGGTTCGACGGTTGCGCATGACAGCCATCACATGATCGTGGTGGGTACCGATGAAGAATGCATGGCGATAGCCGCCAACGAATTGGCAAAGGTGGGCGGCGGGCAGGTGGTGATCAAGGATAAGAAAGTGATCGGGCTGGTGGAACTGCAGATCGCAGGCTTGATGTCCACTGCGCGCGCGGACGTGGTCGCAAAAAAGACCGCAACCGTGCTCGATGGACTCAGATCCTGCGGCTGTACTTTGAACAACGCGAACATGCAATTGAGCCTGCTTGCGCTGGTGGTGATCCCCGAATTGCGCATCTCCGATAAAGGCCTTGTGGATGTGACGAAATTCGATTTTATATCTGTGTTGGATGAATGAGGAGCACAAATGGCTAATTTCCCGTTTCAACGTTTGCAGAACGACCTGGCCGTGCTGATCGCGCGCACGCCGGCCGGCCAACGCCTGCCATCCGAGCCCGAGCTTGCAAAACAGCTCGGTGTTTCGCGCGCCACGCTGCGCGAGGCCATGCGTACTTTCGAAACCCAGGGGCTGATCCGTCGCCGGCAGGGTTCGGGCACATTTGTCGTCGGCAAGGCGCCCGTATTGGACAGCGGTCTTGAACTGCTTGAAAGCGTGGAGACGCTTGCAAAGCGTTTGGGATTGGAAGTCTCTGTCAGTGATCTCGCCGTGGAGCAGATCGATGCGGATGATGAATTCCCAAAAGCGTTGAACGTGCCAGTAGGAACACGATTGACGCGTGTGCGCCGCGTGGTACGCGCGGATAATCGTCCCGTGGCTTATCTTGTGGATATCCTTCCTGAGACGATATTGCACGCGAAGGACCTGCCCGCGGACTTTCACGGCTCGGTGCTGGACTTTTTGATCGCGCGCGGCGATGCTCTGACCACTTCGCGTGCCAACGTCAGTGCGATCGGCGGAACGGCTGAAGTGGCAAAGGCACTCGAGATCCAACGCGGCGATGTATTGCTACACTTCTATTCACAATTATTTGATGATACCGGCAAGATCGTGGATTATTCGCTGAGCTACTTCATCCCGGGATATTTCCATTTCCATGTAGTCCGCAAGGTTGGAGGAAGGTAGTAGCCACGGAGACACTGAGACGCGGAGAAGTGCTTATTTGTTGCGGAGAGTGAAAAATGTCTGCACAATATCCTGTTCGGAAGATACCTGTTGATATGGCTGAAAATGTCGTTACGGACCGAATCATAAAATGCGCCATTGAAGTGCATAAACAATTGGGTCCTGGTCTTCTTGAAAATATGTATGAAAGTGCCATGGCTATTGAATTTGAATTGCAAGGGTTGAGTTTCGAACAACAACTCAGAATACCGGCGATTTATAAGGGCAAGCAATTAGGCGAATACAGACTGGATATGTTGGTAGAAGATTTGGTTGTTGTGGAAATTAAAAGTGTTGAAAGGTTTGACCCTGTTTTTGAAGCACAGTTGTTGACTTATCTCAAACTTACGAGTAAGCGAGTTGGACTGCTTATAAACTTCAACTCCCGCCTTGTTAAAGACGGCATCAAGAGATTTATTCTTTAAACATAACGCGAGCCAGACACAAAAATTAAATCTCTGTGTCTCTGTGACTCAGTGGCAGAAAACGAGGAGTTTGCATGTCAATTCAGGAGATACAAAAGCGAGTGAACGCCTCGCGCGAGGAGATGATCCAGTTCATGCTGGAGATCTGCGCGATCCCCTCGATGGATTCGAAGATCGGTGAAGTGGGCGAGCGCGTGGCAGAGGAGATGCGTAAACTCAAATTCGATGAGGTGCGCTTCGACAAGATGGGGAACATCCTGGGGCGGATGGGAAACGGAAAACGCGTCATTGTTTATGATTCGCATATCGATACGGTCGGTGTGGGTGACCCGGCCGAATGGGGCTGGGATCCGTTCAAAGGCAAGATCGAGGACGGTGTTTTATACGCACGCGGTGCATGCGACGAGAAAGGTTCCACGCCTGGCATGATCCATGGTCTCGCCATGGCGCGCGACCTGGGATTGCTCGAAGGCTGGACCGCTTATTACTTCGGCAACATGGAGGAATGGTGCGACGGCATTGCACCCAACACCTTTGTGGAAGTGGACCCGAAGATCAAACCTGATTTCGTTGTGATCGGTGAACCGACAAAAATGCTCGTATATCGCGGCCACAAAGGCCGCCTCGAAATGAAGATCACGTCCAAAGGAAGATCCGCGCATGCCGCGTCGAATCACCTGGGCGATAACGCCATTTATAAATTACTGCCCATCATCGCCGGCATCCGTGACCTGGAACCGAAGTTGGGCGATCATCCATTTTTAGGGCATGGCAAGATCACCGTCTCCGACATGCACGTGAAGACCCCGTCCATTAATGCGGTTCCCGATGAAGCTGTGATCTTCATCGACCGCCGTATGACCTTCGGTGAGACAAAGGAACAGGTGAGAAAACAGGTGGAAGATTTGATCCCAGCTGAGTTCAAAGACACGGTCAAACTCGAAGAACTTTTTTACGACGAACCTTCCTATACCGGTTTTGTCTTCCCAGTGGATAAATATTTCCCTGCCTGGGCGTTGGAGGAGAACCATCCGCTTGTCAAAGCCGGGCAGGATGCACGCAAACAGATTGGTCTGCCCGAGGCCGCGAGCGGCAAATGGAATTTTTCGACGAATGGAATTTACTGGGCCGGCAAGGCCGGGATCCCGTCGATCGGTTTTGGCCCCGGCGACGAAGAGACCGCTCACACCGTGCGCGACAGCGTTTCGCTGGAAGATATGGTGAAAGCCACGGAATTTTATGCCATACTCCCGAGTTTGATCCCATGAAAATTCTGGAAATTAGAAGACACTCCGTCCGTTCCCAGTCCGGCGATCACTTGAATCAAATGGGAGTCTCCCTCGCGCGCGCAGTTGGGCAGGGTATTGGTCCGTTCCATCGTGTGGTCACATCCACACTTCCACGCGCGTTCGAGACTGCGATTGCAATGGGCTTCGCGGTCGACGAACAAAGCAAGATCATGAGCACATACGGTAGCTACAACGTGGACAGGGAAGTGCCGTGGCCGCAGTCCTTTGCGGCATATTCAGACGCGGTCAGGGGGAACGGCGCTGCCGCAAAATACGCGCGAAAACTTGTCAAATATTATCAAAGTGTGCTGGACCTTATCCCGGAAGGCCGCGCTGCGCTGGCGATCAATCACGGTGGCGTGGTGGAGTTGGGTGCGGCTTCCTGCCTGCCGGATACGAACTTGGAACCGTGGGGCGGCCCTGTAGATTATTGTGAAGGCGCGCGTTTGTATTGGGACGACGGAAAATTCGTAAAAGGCGAAGTGCTTCGAGTTTCGATATAAAGTCATTATTTGTACATTTAGAATCAAGGAGAAAATAGCATGCAAACAAATTTTCGCGGTCGCGATTTCATCGG
>CAZJYB010000229.1:0-5638 GCA_964549865.1 uncultured Anaerolineaceae bacterium | reverse complement strand
CCAGCACGCTGCCCAACGCATCGACTTTTACTTCATCCGCGTAAGGCTTTACTTCCTCCAGCACAATACGCCGCACTTCGCCCTCGTCGCCGGAGACGGACATCGCGTTACATAATCGTTCAAGCAATTTGAATTGCGCGGCGCCGATCGAAAGCATGCGGGTCAATCCCAGACGAGCCGGTTGATGAAATCTGATTCGAGCGAAGCGACAAACTCCGCAAGCAAACGGCCCGCGCGCTGGATGTCTTTCAGCGCCACTACTTCCACGGGCGTATGCATATATCGCAATGGGATGCTCACCACCATGGTGGGGATACCCTCGGCCGAAAGCTGCAGCGCGTCTGCATCTGTAAAGGACGCGCCCGGCATGGCTTCATCTGTCACCGGAATTTCCCCTTTTTCTGCAATTTCCTTTAACCGCTTGTGCAAAAACGGATGCATGCTCGGCCCAACGCCAAGTGTCACGCCTTTTCCCAAAGGGAATGCAGAATAATCGTTCGCACCCGTGCCTTTGCCATACGTCACATCTACTGCAATGGCGATCGTGGGGCGTAATTGATAGGCAGAGGTGAACGCGCCGGCATACGTGATCTCCTCCTGAACCGATGCCAGTGCCCACACATCCCAAATATGAGACTTGCCCTGCAATTCCTCGAGACAGATCGTGAGCGCCGCGACGGACGCGCGATTATCGAGTGTATGGCCGCTCACGCATCCCCCGGATATTTCAACTGGTTGAGTATTAAAAGAAACGAGGTCCCCAATGCGTATCCGCTTCGAGACCTCCCTGGGAGTGAGGCCTGTATCCACAAGAAGATATCCCAGCCCAACCGCAGTGCTGCCCTTTCCCTCAGGTAATAAAGCTGCGGGCGGCAGGACCACCACACCGTATAACTCTTCTTCACTGCCCGAGGCATACACCATCACTGGTGTGCCCGGCAGCACGCGCGGATCGACCCCGCCAATATCCGTAATATATAAAAATCCGTCGACAATGCGGGATACCATCAGGCCGATTGCATCCATATGGGTCGCGATCATCACCGAAGAACGCCGCGATCCACCAGCGCCCTTTTTCAATCCATGCAATGAGCCCAGTTTACTGTGAGTCAATTCATCCACGAGCGGAGTCCACTTTTGCTCGATAAGCCGCGCAACGGGCGCTTCGTGTCCCGAGAGACCGGCAACGGAGATCAACGATTTAAGAAAGGGCAGGATGTCACTCATGGATAAATGAAAGATCGTCTCGCGGGACTTTTGATTTGAAACGATCCAGCAGGAGAGAGGTGACCTTTACCTATCCACCAAAAGCGGTGGCGGATGGTGTTGGCGTGATGGTGGGTGTGAACGTCGATGTCGGTACAAGAGTGAATGTGCTTGTGAAAGTAGGTGACGGTGTAAATGTAGGCGTAAAAGTATTAGTGGGAATGTTCGTGGGAGTGTTCGTGAAAGTACTCGTTGGAGTGGACGTGCTTGTATTCGGCTGAAATGGAGTCGATGAGACCGTGGGTGTTAGCGTTGTCGTCGGTGTTTGTGTAAGCGTTTGAGTTAGTGTAATGGTGCCTGTCACCGCGGAGGGCGTGGGGCTAAGAGCGGCTGTAGCGGTGATGGTACCTGTGGGCGTGGATGTGCCCAGCCCGGGGTCCGGCGCGAGGCTTAATGCAATAAATCCAAGGCAATAACACGGGATCGTGGCAAGGATGACCGCGAGAATCGCTCTGCGTCGGCGTGCGTATGGCATCTCGGAATCGAACATGGCGGTTGGATTATAATCCATCATCACCCATGGGATATATACCATCATGATTCCCCTTCACCTGCGCATCTCAGGTTTTTTATCCTATCGCGATCCTGTTGAATTGGATTTTAATTCGTTCAAGCTTGCATGCATCTCGGGCAGCAACGGCGCGGGCAAATCCTCGCTGCTGGATTCGATCACCTGGAGTTTGTTCGGTGAGGCGCGCGGCAGGGGCATGGACGTGATCAATGCACATCAGGATGTAAAAGCCGCGGAGGTCGCGCTGACCTTTCAATATGAAAACAATATCTATCGCGTGCAGCGTACCCTGCCGCGCGGCAAAAGCACGGTGCTCGAGTTCCAGGTGCGGGATGCAAACAGCTGGAGGCCGCTGACTGAAAAAACAACGCGCGAAACACAGGCGCGCATCGAACAAATTTTGCGGCTCGACCATGAAACATTCATCAACGCCTCCTTCTTTTTGCAGGGCAAAGCAGACCAGTTCACACAAAAGAAAGCCAGCGAGCGCAAGGCTGTATTAAGCACGATCCTGGGCCTGGAAAGCTGGAATGTCTACAAGGATCGCACTGCCGAGAAAAGAAAAGTGCTCGAAAGCGAGATCCTCGGCATTGAGGGACGCATGACCGAGATCGAAACTGAGCTTGCGGAGGAAGAGGCTCGCAAGAATCGGCTTGCAGAGCTTGAAAGCATGCTAAAGCAGTTATCGGCGCGGCGCGGCGCACAGGAATCCGTTTTGGAAAATATGAGGAAGAACGCGGCCCTGCTCACTGAACAACGCAAACTTGTGGAGACCTTCTCCACGTCCGTGGGACGTGAGCGCACCGCGCTGATCTCTCTCGAAACCCGTCGCGTTGAAAAAGAGAAAGACCGTGAGACCTATGCAGACCTCGTGAGTCGTGCAAAAGAGATCGACTCGGCGTTCAAGGCCTGGCAAAAAGCGCGCAAGGAATTGGAAGAGTGGGACAAAACCGCGCTGGAATTTCGCGTGCATGAGAAGGACCGTACTCCCCTGCTCGAGCAGATCGCGGCCGAAAAAGCACGTCTGGAAGAGGAGATGCGTTCATTATTATCCGAGGAAGAAGTGGTAGGCGGTCAGCGATCGTCGGTGACCGCCCTGCAAGCCGAGATCGAGGATGCCCATAAATATCTGAAAGAAGCCGACGTAAAAGTGAAAGCGCGCGCGCAACTGGAAGGTGAAAGAAACGCGGGACGTGAGAGACAGGCGGCGCTGAAAGTGGAAAATGAAACGCTTAAAGCTGACATGAATCAGCTCAAGCAAAGGATCGAAACACTGAAATCCGCGCATGGTGCCAGCTGTCCGTTGTGCGGGCAGGAACTCAGCGAGGCACATCGCAAGTCCACGCTCAAACAATTGGAGACCGAGGGCACTGAAAAAGGTGACCGTTTCCGCGCAAATAAATCCGATACCGATACGCTTGATAAGCAGATCGCGGATTTTGAATCCCAGATTGCCAGGCTCTCGAATGCCGAGAATGAACGCGTGACTCACGCTGCGACAGTGTCGCAGCTGACCGAAAGGATCCAGACCTTGCAATCCCTTGCGAAGGATTGGGAGAAGACTGGCAGGAAGCGCCTTGCGAGCGTGACAAAAGAACTGGAAAAGGAAACGTTCGCCCCTGAAGCGCGTAAACAACTGGCCAAGCTGGATAAGGAACTTACAAAACTGGGGTACGACACATCCGCACACGATGCAAAACGAAAAGAAGAGCTTGAAATGCGCGCCATCGATGACGATCATCGTAAGCTGGAATCGGCAAGGGAAGTCACAAAGCAGATCGAAGATGAAATTAAAAACCTGAAATCCGAGATCGTAAACCGTACGACTGAGATCGCAGAGCAGGAAAAGTCATACAACAAGGCCGCGCAGACACTGGCACAGATCGAAGCGGGAGCGCCGAATTTGAACGAGGTGGAGCGGGAGCTGTTCTCACTGCGTGAAGAAGAAAACGATACACGCGACCAGGTTGGCGGGGCGCGCCAAAAAGTGGAGATCCTTTCCAGGCGGCGCGAGCAAAAAGTGGATCAGCAAAAACAACGCGAGGCGCTTAATCAGCAGATCGTGCGTTACAAGACATTGGAACGCGCTTTCGGGAAAGACGGTGTACCCGCGCTATTGATCGAACAGGCGCTCCCGCAGATCGAGCAAAAAACAAACGACCTGCTCGAACGCTTGAGCGATGGGCAAATGTCGATCCGCTTCGTCACCCAGGATATCTACAAGGATAAAAAACGCGACGACTTGCGCGAAACGCTCGATATTCAGATCAGCGATTCCGCGGGCGCACGCGATTACGAAATGTATTCCGGGGGCGAGGCGTTCCGCGTCAACTTTGCGATCCGGCTGGCGCTTTCAGAGATCCTCGCGCAGCGCAAGGGTGCGCGCCTGCAAACGCTTGTCATCGATGAAGGCTTCGGCTCGCAGGACGCGCAGGGCAGGCAAAGGCTGATCGAAGCCATCAACATTGTAAAAAACGATTTCGAAAAAATACTCATCATCACTCACCTCGACGAACTCAAGGATGCCTTCCCCAACCGCATCGAAGTGGAAAAGACCGAACGCGGCTCCACGGTAAGAGTCGTCTAAGCGGGGAACATGGAAATCATGCCCTATTTCATCGCGTCCACCGTTCTGTGCATCGTCGGGCTGATCATCATTTATTGGATCCACGATCAGTATCATTTGGACATCATCGTCGCGTCCGCGCCGCCTCCCTCGAACGCGCCGCTCATCTCAATTTGCATTCCCGCGCGAAACGAGGAGCACAACATCCGCAATTGTGTGAACTCGGTGCTTGCACAGGATTATCCGAAGCTCGAGATCATTGTTTTGGATGATCGCTCCACTGATGCGACCCTGACTCAATTAGAAGAGATCGCGTCCCACGACTCTCGCCTGCTCCCGATCAGCGGTTCAGACCTACCCGCAGGCTGGGCCGGCAAACCCCATGCCTTGTACCAGGCCTCAAGAGTTGCGCGCGGCGAATGGCTTTGTTTCGTGGATGCAGACACTTTGCTTGCGCCTCAAACCATTTCATCATGTTATGCAAAAGCGCTCGAAACCAGCGCAGACCTGTTCACAACTTTGCATCAGCAGATCACGGAAACCTTCTGGGAAAAAGCTGTCATGCCCCTTATCATGACCGCCCTCTCGGTGGGATTTTCCCCGGGAAAAGTGAATGACCCGTCACGCCGCGACGCGGTGGCCAACGGGCAGTTCATCCTGATCAAGAGCAGTGTCTATGATTCCATCGGCGGACATGAACGAGTGAAAGACCAGATCGTCGAGGATAAAGCCATTGCCGAACAAGTGAAATGGAACGGGTATCGCCTGGTCATTGCAGACGGCAGGCAGTTCATCCGTACGCGCATGTATACATCCCTCGCCAGCATGTGGGAGGGTTGGACAAAAAATATTTACCTCGGCCTGCGCGAACATACAGCCATGTTATTGCTGGGCGCGTTCGGCGCGGCGCTCGGGTTGATCGCGGCGCTCTTCCTCCCCATTTGGCCCATCCTTGGAGGGATATGGTACTTTAATGAAGGCGGCTGGCTGGCAATCGGAGTGATCGTTCAGGCATTGCTGGTTTGGGGTGCTTTGCTATACGCACGCGCACAGGTGGCGCGCAGGATGAATATCCCGGCCTGGTATGCATGGACCACGCCGCTTGGCGCCGGCATCTTTGCCGGCATGATGCTCACCTCGGCATGGAAAGTGATCTCCGGCCAGGGTGTGACATGGCGCGGAAGAAAATATCTATCGAATACAAGTAGAGGAGATCAATGAAACGAGTTTCGTTATTTACACTGATGATCGCGCTCCTTTTAGGCGCATGCGGCAGTAAAGAGGTGGAGGTGCAT
>CAZJYB010000228.1:0-5641 GCA_964549865.1 uncultured Anaerolineaceae bacterium | reverse complement strand
CTGGCCCTGCTGCGCGGCGAAGGCGAATGGCGCTCACATCTTTTGCTGGAAGCCTGGCCGGAGCGCGGCCACTGGACGGCGGTCCATACGGGACAATATATTTACATTGAAACAGACGATGACCTGTCCGAGTTCTACGACCTGAAAGTAGATCCCTATGAAATGGACAGTCTGCTCAACGAGCCGGAATATCAATCCATTATTACTGAGCTGAAGGCGATCCTCGAAAGGGAAAAACAACCCAGAACGGCGGTGCCGGAATAAAACACAAATGCCTCTGCAAATTGCAGAGGCATTTGTTATCTTGTCGGATTTACGATTTTGGAATTCCCACTTGAATATTACCATCCACAACACGGACGGGATACGCGGGGATATCCACGACCGCTGGCATTTGCACCGCCTGCCCGGTGCGAATGTCAAATTCACCGCCGTGCCGCGGGCAGACCACATTACTGCCTTCGATCACGCCGTCCCCGAGCGGCCCATCATCATGAGTACAAATGTCACGGATGGCGAAGAACTGCCCGGCAACGTTAAGGATGACGATCGACTTCTCCGCAATATCAACAAACAGACGCTCGCCGTTGGGAAGTTCCGTAACGGGAGCAATCTCAATGAATTCCAGATTTTCAGGTGGGAGTGTTGTGTAATTGTACATGGCTGCTTTGACGATGGAAATAGGGTCTTATTCGACCAGATCATCACCGGCTTCCCCCAACCCATAGACGCCGGCCTTTAACACTTTCAGCGACAGCAAGGCACATTTCAGGCGGACAGGGCCAAGGTCGATGCCGAGCATGTCGAGGATATCCTGCTTGCTGAGTTTTTTCACTTCTTCAAGAGGCTTGCCAATAACAGACTCCACCAGCAGATCGGCGGAGGCTTGCGAGATGGCGCATCCATGACCGTCAAAACGGGCTTCTGATATCCTGCCATCGGTGCCTACGCGCAAGTCGATCTGGATGTGATCGCCACATAGGGGATTATTATCCGCAAACGAAATATCATTTGGATCCAGTTTGCCGCGATAGGATGGGTTTTTATAATGTTCGATAATGACTTCGCGATACAGGTCGTCCATACTACCTAAACATCTCTTTCACTTTATAGATTCCGTTGACCAACAGGTCTACTTCTTCCTTCGTGTTATACAAGTAAAAACTCGCGCGGCTGGTGGCGGGAATTCCGAATTTCTCATGCAAAGGCTGCGCACAGTGATGCCCTGCCCGTACAGCGATCCCATCCTTATCCAGGATCTGCGCCACGTCATGGGGGTGAATGCCGTCAAGAGTAAA
This sequence comes from uncultured Anaerolineaceae bacterium, assembly GCA_964549865.1. Lineage (GTDB taxonomy): Bacteria > Chloroflexota > Anaerolineae > Anaerolineales > Villigracilaceae > Villigracilis. The sequence continues at coordinate 4,343 of CAZJYB010000228.1, read as the reverse complement.
TGCCGCCACGCCACCCTTTTTATCGGCCGAAGGACCATAAACTTTCACGCCGGGGATCTCTTCCAGGCGCTCCAGTGCATATTCGATGATCTCGTGTTCATGCGCGGCAATTTTCTCGATCCCGATCGTCGAAAGATAATCCACAGCAGCGCCGAAACCAACGGCCTCTGCAATTGCAGGAGTACCCGCTTCAAATTTGTGAGGCAGCGTATTTGCACGGAACGAACGCAGTTTGACTTCCTTGATCATATCCCCGCCGCCTAAAAACGGCGGCATGGATTCGAGCAATGCAGATTTTCCATACAACGCGCCGATTCCCGTAGGCCCACACATTTTATGCGCAGAGAAGGCATAAAAATCCGCGCCGAGTGCCTGCATATCTACTTTCAAATGCGGAACGGCCTGCGCCCCATCCACCAGCACAACTGCACCCACTTCATGTGCCAGACGAATGATCTCCGCGGCCGGGTTGATCGTGCCAAGGACATTGGACATGTGCGTAAACGAGACCAGTTTCGGGGTACGCGCGAGAAGCGATTTGTACGCCTCCAGATCGAGCAGACCATTTTCCGTCACCGGGATGAATTCCAGCACAATATCCCGTTCCGCTTGAAGCATGTGCCATGGGACAAGATTCGAATGATGCTCCATTTCGGTGAGTACCACCAGATCGCCGGCTTTCAAATTTGCCCGCGCCCATGAATACGCGACCAAATTAATGGACTCGGTGGTATTGCGGGTGTAAATGATCTCGCGTGCCGAGGATGCATTGATGAATTTCGCGATCCGTTCGCGCGCCGACTCATACAGCGATGTGGACTCTTCGGCAAGTGTATGCACGCCGCGATGGATGTTGGCGTTCGAGCGGCGATAAAAATCGTTCATCGCTTCAATGACCTGGGTTGGCTTTTGCGATGTGGCCGTTGAATCCAAATAGGTGACGCGCACGCCCGGGCGCGTCTCGCGTTCAAGAATCGGAAAATCTTTACGGATTTCGTTGACGTTTAAAGACATAGGAAATTAATCACTCACCTTACGCAGAACGTCCCGAAGATTCCCGTAATTCAGGCTTGTTTTCTGTCCAAACCTTCGGGACGGTGCATAGCATCAGTTAATCAGGCAAAAGTATGCGGGTGTCTCTTATCTCCACCCGCATACTTGACTGCTAATAATCGGGGATGAAATCCTTCTTTACCGATTTCTTACCGGGTACCGCGCGAATGTGCTCTGAACCCACCGGATACCAAAGGATGCGGTCGGGGACCATCCAGCCATCGGTGAGATAGACATTCGAACGGAACTGCACCGCGACCATTTTATGGTCGACCTGCACAACGATGCCTCTCACCCAGCCGCGCACACGTTCGCGGTTTTTCTCATGATCACAAAATACTTCAACGGTATCGCCTACTTCGAAGGCATGCTCCATTCCGGGCGCCTTCATATAGGAGAACTGGTGAACTCGAGGAGTACGCGGAGGTACAGGCCGGCGCTCGATGAGAGGATTAACAGCCTTCTTAACCACGGTGGTTAATTGCCTGAGGGCAGGCAGGGGTCGGGACGACAACCCGATCGAAGTGCTTTCAACCGGCCGGGTCGCAACGGGCCTTGCCATCATCCTGGCAGGTGCCTTGGCTTTTGTCTTTACGGTCACTCGAGACTTTGCTACGAATTTCATCGCCGGTTTTGTTTTCGCCTTCGTTTTGGGTTTCGCGACCAACTTTTTTACAGACTTCGGTCTTGCAGATTTTGCACGAGCTGTCTTCGATCTCACGTTCTTTGCTTTTTTCGCTTTAACTTTTGACTTCGCTGGCATAACTCACATCCTGTCTTGATGATCGGGAGGCAGGTGCCTCCTTCACATTCCTGAACTGCCGCACGCGAACTAATTTTCGCGCCGACAAATTTTCACGCTTACGCGGAAAGTTTATTGTGGATCGCCTGTTGGAATCTTTCACGCACACCTTCAAAAGGAATACGCTGCATGATCGGGTCGAAAAAACCTTCAACCACCAGCCTTTCCGCCTCTTCCTGCGGAATGCCGCGCGATCTCAAATAGAACAACGGCTCTTTCTCCAACTTCCCCACCGTTGCGCCGTGCGTACAACGGACATCGTCTGCAAGGATCTCCAGACCGGGGATCGAATCCGCACGCGCCTGATCGTCCAGGATCAGGTTGCGATTGGCCTGATAACCGTCAGTTTTCTGCGCGCCGGGGGCCACATAGATCATGCCCTGCCAGACAGATCGACTCTTACCTTTCAACGCCCCCTTGAAAAGCAGATCGCTGGTGGTATGTGGGGCGAGGTGGTTCTGCTGCGTATCGTGGTCCAAATGCTGGGTTCCATCGGTAAAGTAGAAACCGGACATGCGTCCCTGGGCACCTTCACCGGCCAGATCCAGGTCTGAGAAGTTTTTGGTAAGGTGCGAACCAACGGCACCAAAGATCCAATCCAAATTACCGTCACGCTCCACGCGGGCACGTTCATGAGAAAAGTTCCAAACACCGCGACCCCACGATTGCAATTCTACAAATCGCAGGTTTGCACCTTTGCCTACATGGATCTCAACGATCCCGGCATGCATCGCCTGGCCTGCTTCATCGGGCGAAGCGGCTTCATGTACATAAGTTACAGAAGCCCCATCGTCCACAAAGACGATCAGGTGAGAGAAATGTGCCAGGTTTGCACCAGGTCCCCACAGCACGGAATGAAGCGGTGCATCAACGACCACATTTTTGGGAACGTACAGTAGAACCCCATTGCCCGCCAAAGCAGAAGCCAGGGCTGCAAATTTACCGTCTTCGGGCTTGACGATCTGCCCGATCAATTTTTTCAACAGATCTGCGTGATCACGCTCGGCGGTGCGAATATCGGTAAAGACCACGCCTTTTTTCGCAAGCGATTCGTCCAATTGAATTTGCGAGCCGCCGGGCAAAAGGGCGATCTGCCCGCCGTGCTGCTCACCGGTAAGTGGTTTGAGCAATTCTTCGGGCACAACGGGCAGGTCTTCGAATGCGCCCTGTTTGGGAAGCTTGAAATCAGCAGCCGGCAGCAGGCGCAAATCTGTGCGACGCCACGCCTCGTCTGTCGTCGAGGGGATGGAATGTTTCTGGAACAAATCCCAGGCCGAGGCGCGAAAAGAAGCGAGACCATTCTTCGATGCGGGGATATCTGCCTGCGTAAAGGAAAACTGCCTGGCGGCAGAAGAGTCTGCGCGTCGGGACTTTGAAACAACTACTTTTGGTTTTTCCTGCATATCAGCCTATCGAACCTTCCATCTGCAGCTGGATCAAACGATTCATTTCAACCGCATACTCCATGGGCAGTTCCTTGATCAATGGCTCGATGAATCCAGAAACGACCATGGTCGTGGCTTCCCCTTCACTCAAACCGCGGGACATCAGGTAAAAGAGTTGTTCTTCGCCAACTTTACTGACCGAAGCTTCGTGACCGATCGTGACATCATCTTCATCGATCTCGATGGAGGGATATGTATCCGAACGGGATTTCGGGTCCAGCAGGAGCGCATCGCATACCACATTGGAACGGACACCTTTGGCGCCCTTATAGACCTTGACCAGGCCGCGATAGGAAGCGCGTCCACCACCCTTGCTGATGGACTTGGAGGTGATCTTGCTGGTGGTATTCGGAGCGAAATGTATCATCTTGGAGCCTGCGTCCTGGGTTTGGCCCGGGCCTGCAAACGCCATTGAAAGCATTTCGCCGCGCGCACCGGGCTCCATCAGGTAGCAGGATGGATATTTCATGGTGAGTTTTGAGCCCAGGTTGGCGTCCACCCACTCATGGGATGCATTCGCGAAGACTTTGGCACGCTGTGTAACGAGGTTGAAAACGTTGGTGGACCAGTTTTGAATGGTTGAGTAACGTGAACGGGCACCTTTTTTGACAACGATCTCGATCACACCGGAATGGAACGAGTTGGTGGTGTATTGCGGCGCTGTACACCCTTCCACGTAATGCACCGAGGCACCTTCATCCACAATGATGAGCGTGCGCTCGAACTGGCCGACATTGGCGGTATTCAAACGGAAATAAGCCTGAAGCGGAAGTTCAACCTTCACGCCTTTTGGAATATAGACAAACGAACCACCCGACCACACTGCAGAATTGAGCGCGGCGAACTTGTTATCCTCGATCGGGATGACAGTGCCGAAATATTCACGGAACAAGTCCGGGTATTGCTTCAATCCATCTTCGATCGAAAGGAAGATGACACCTTGTTTTTCAAGATGTTCAAGAATGGAGTGATAGACCATCTCAGACTCGTACTGCGCGCCCACGCCGGCCAAAAACTTTTGCTCGGCTTCGGGAATGCCCAGT
>CAZJYB010000227.1:0-5651 GCA_964549865.1 uncultured Anaerolineaceae bacterium | reverse complement strand
ATGCCGGGGCCGATCAGAGAAAGGGCCACATCGCCGCCTGCGCGCCAAAACGCCTCGCCATCCGAGCCATAATATGGGTACACGTCCGTTTTATATGGGATGTTGTGCTGCTCCGCGAGCCCGCGCAATTTTTGGTTCAAGCCCTCGTGATATACGCCGCCGCTGTCCTTGATGCACAGCGTGGCGTGGAATTCGTCCGACTCCTGGCTGTTCCCCACCACGGCCATGTCCACTGTGACCAGTTCAACGACTTCGGAAGGGATGCCTGCGGAGGCGCCGTGACCGACCTCTTCATAATTTGAGATGAGGAAGTACACGCTTCGCGCGGGACTTTGACCTGAATCTGCCAGCGACTTGATCGCCGCGACGATATTCGCGACACAAGCCTTGTCGTCCAGAAAGCGCGAGCGAATGAATCCGTTGGTCACTTCGACGCGTGGATCAAAAGCCACACAATCACCGATGTTGATTCCCAACGCGCGTGTTTCCTTTTCCGAAGCCGTACGTGCGTCGAGGCGCACTTCCATGTGATCGTCGTTGCGCGGCGTTTCACTTCCTGCCGCGCCATAAATATGACCTGAGGCAGTGTCTATTAACACTGAGCCACGGATCTTTTCACCCTTGGATGTGAATATCCACACACCTTCTGTTTCCACGGTGGGCCATTGAATGCCACCCACGCGGCTTAAGCGTAAACGTCCGTTCGATTTGATCTCCTTCACTACTGCGCCGAGCGTATCCACATGCGCGGTGAGCGCGACAGGCGGCAGATCGGATTGCACCGGCCATTTGACGACCAGGGCACCTTTGCGCGTGCGCCTCAGTTGAAGCTGCGCGAATTGGGAGAGTTCCTTTTCAACAAAATCGATGGCCGGTTCGGCGAATCCCGTAGGTGAGGCGATGTTGAGCAATTTAACAAGAAAGTCAAAAAAGTATTTTTGGTCAATGGATGGCAGTGACATGATGGATCCTTGTTTAAACGTTTGAACGTTCAAACGTTTAAACCCTCAAACTCGCTGATCTTCCGTCTCCACTCGTCCGGGACGGGAATGGGTTTCTGATCCTCGTAATCGAACGTCACAAGCACCACAGTCCCGCTAGCCATCACCTGCCCGGTTTCGGCATGCATCACACATTGTTCGGTTGTAAAAGACTTGTTACCGATCTTCGTGGTACGCACGCCGACTTTGATGGGGTCGCCGTAGTGGGTGGTGGAGTGATAGGTGATGTGGATATCTGCAATAATGACGCCCACTTCCATGAAGGACTGGTCCTTGCTGAATAACCCAAGCTGGACCAAATAATAGATGCGCGCCTGTTCGAAGTACGTCAGGAATTTTGCGTTGTTCACGTGTCCCTGCGGGTCGAGGTCCCCATAGCGGACCTCGGTTGGATGGAAGAATTTGAAATCACCCATGCCGCGATTATAGTCCAATGCAGATTGTGAATCCCGAAAAATGTGGCAAAATCAGGACAGGGTATGTCATTCTGAGCGAAGCGAAGAATCCCGCCGCACACTTGCACCATCACTGCGTTCGGTGCAGTGCAGGTGAAGCGGCGGAGACTCTTCGGTCGCTGTGCTCCCTCAGAGTGACACAATTTAGTTACAGGGAAAGTCAACGTAGTATTTGAAAAACTGGAGACTCGATGAAAGAGTTAATCGAATATCGTAAAAGGCTGGTGGAAAGATTGGCTGAAGCCGCACACGAGTTCTATTCTGCTTATGAAGCCGCAGACCCCTCCAGGCTTGTGGAAGGCGAGTGGACCTTGCATCAGGTCGCAGCACATGTACGAGATATCGACCGCGCTGTATACAACGCGCGTGCCCAACGAACGTTGCAGGAGGACACTCCACTTTTTGAAAGCGTTGATCCCGACGATTGGATGGCAAGGAATTATGACGGGAACGAACCATTGAAGAACATTCTGCATGAGTTTAAGTCCAATGTGGAAGCCTTATGCAACCTCTTGAATGAAATGCCAGACGAGGCATGGGCGCGTGACAGCCGGCATGAAACGCTTGGGGACGAACTGACCCTGCAGTTGTGGGTGGAACGCAGCCTTGCTCATATTCAAGAGCACCTGGATGCCATCAGGAAATCGAATTAAATTGCCGGGAGGTATAATTCCTGCGTCATGTCCGGTTTGAATGTACAAAACCTTGATCTTATTAGCAAAAGTCCTCAGCAAACTCGCGGCATGGGTTTGCGGCTTGGCAGCGCGCTGCGGGCCGGCGATGTGATCTGTTTGCAGGGGGATCTTGGCGCGGGCAAGACCACGTTCGTGCAGGGCCTCGCGCAGGGTTGGAGTTCGCTTGATTCTGTGTCAAGTCCCACGTTCATTCTGGTCAACGTCTATCGACGCATGGATGGCGCGCAATTGTTTCATCTCGATACCTATCGCCTTGAGTCTGTGCCTGAGGCTGAACAGCTCGATCTCGAGTCGATGCTTGCGCAAGGTGCGCTGATCATTGAATGGCCCGAGCGTTTGGGGAATTTAATTCCCGAAGAACGGTTATGGATCAATTTAGAGCACGTCGATGAAGAACAGCGTCAGATGCGCTTCCACTCACATGGCGCGCGTTATGATGAATTACTCAAGATCTTTCATCGATCTGCGGTTGGGGCCGGATAATGCTGCTGGTCGTGGATACCTCCACCGCGCAGGTGGGGTTGGGTCTATATGATGGGACTCAAGTGCTCGGTGAGATGACCTGGACGACGCGCCAGCATCACACCACGGAACTGGCACCGGCTCTCGCGGGACTTTTGACCCGCTCCGGCAATTCGATGGACAGGGTCAGCGCTTTGGGTGTTGCCATCGGCCCAGGTTCGTTCACCAGTTTGCGCGTGGGGTTGTCGTTTGTTAAAGGCCTGGCGCTGGCGCGTTCGCTGCCGATCATCGGCATTCCAACTTTGGATATCATCGCCGCGGCGCAGCCCCTTGCGAAACATGCACTGGTCGCGGTGATACAGGCCGGGCGCGGGCGGATTGCCCTGGGCTGGTATAAAAGCTCGAAGAACGGGTGGCAGGCCGAGGGCGCGGCGCGAAGCGGAACGGTGGATGAACTTCTGGATGAGATCAAGAGTCCCACATTGATCGCCGGTGAATTGACATCCGAAGAACGCCAGAGATCGACGCGTAAGGGTATCATGCTTGCATCACCGTCAAATTGTGTAAGGCGTCCATCCATTCTTGCAGAGCTGGCATGGGCGCGTTTGCAGGAAAATAAAACAGACGAAGCTGCGTCGCTTGCACCGATCTATTTGCATGTGGCAGGTGCGCCGCCCGCATGAACCTGTCCATTCGCAAGATGGTTCCTGCCCACCTCGAGCAGGTCGTTGCGATCGACCAGGTCTCGTTTTCTTTGCCATGGCCGGCGCGTTCGTTCCAGTTTGAGCTGACCGATAACCCGGCCTCCAGAAGTTGGGTGGCCGAACTCGATGGGCGTGTGGTCGCGATGATCGTATTATGGCTGATCGTGGATGAGGTGCATATTGCCACGATCGCAACGCATCCCGATTTTCGCCGCCAGGGCATTGGCGCAAAACTGTTGGTCCACGCGCTGAGTTCCGTGAAAGTGGAAGGCGCGCAAAAGGCATTTTTGGAAGTGCGCGCGAGCAACACGGTTGCGCAGGACATGTACCGTGAGTTTGGTTTCGCAGAAGATGGACGACGTTTGCGTTATTATAAGGATAATAATGAGGACGCCATCCTGATGTCGCTGAAAGAGTTGCCGGAGGAATTATGACCGCTGAAGAAACCATCGCCGAACTGGCCGGGGAAATTTCCGTTTGCACAAAATGCGCTTTGCATCAGGAGCGTAAGAAAGCAGTGCCGGGTGAAGGCCCTTTCAATGCCGAGATCATGTTCATCGGCGAAGGCCCGGGTTTTCACGAAAACGAGCAGGGACGACCGTTCGTGGGCGCGGCCGGCAAGTTTTTGGATCAGTTGCTCGCGCAAGCCGGCGTGACGCGCGCAGATGTGTTCATCACCAATGTAGTAAAATGTCGTCCGCCCGGCAACCGCGACCCTTTGCCGGATGAGGTCTCCACCTGCTGTGACACCTATCTTGAAAATCAGATCAACGCCATCGACCCGGGTATCATTGTCACGCTGGGCCGTTTTTCAATGGGCAGGTTCATTCCCGGCGTGAAGATCAGCAGCGTTCACGGGCAAATGCGAAAGGTCGGAGAGCGTTTTGTCATCCCCATGTTCCATCCCGCGGCGGCTCTGCATCAGGCCGCGCTCAAACCTGCCATCCTTGCGGATTTTGCGAAACTGCCCGAGTTGTTAAAAGAAGCGCGTGCTGCACAGGGAAAGTCTGCCCTTGAAAAAAAAATAGAAGAAGCTCCGAAATTGAGCGATGAACCGAAGCAATTAAATATGTTCTGAGATATGACAAAGATTAAGCTTGTGTATGTATTTGTTGTTCTGATTTTTCTTTCTATTTTTGTTTCTTTCACTCAAGAAAGGTATATTTCCGAGCCAACAGCAATTGAAAAGGCGAAACTTTACTGTGCTGAGAATCATTCTCCACCTGAAAAAGTGTCGGCCAATTTTGAGGCCGAGTTAGTTAAGTGTAGCCAAGTTGAGAGCCAAACTGGATGGAAAGCCTGTGATACGGGAAGACATCCCTCAAACTTAATGGTTTGGTATGTGTCTATGAATGGTTTGTGGCTTCATTGGGGCCCGCCTGCTGAAGATGGTACGAATACATCAATACAATTTACAGAGTGTAGCGTAATTATGGATGCCAGGACAGGGGATATGTTTGAGTTGGGAAGCAATTGATTTTTCTATCATGATTATCTGTAAAGATTGTCAGAAATGTTCGAAAGGAAAAAATGACCACCAAAGAAGTTCTTATTAAGAAATTAAAAGATAAAAATGCAAAGATCGCCATCCTGGGTCTTGGTTATGTTGGGTTGCCTCTGGCGGTTGTGTTTTGCGAGGCCGGCTTCCAGGTCACGGGCGTGGACCCGGACAAACGTAAAGTGGATGCCTTGAAGAAAGGCGAGTCATATATTCCGGATGTAAAAACAGAAGCGGTTGCAAAGCTCGTGAAGAATGGAAAATTAATCGCTACGACAGATTTTTCTGTGCTGAAGGATATGGATGCGGTCAGCATCTGTGTGCCGACCCCACTGCGTCAAACGGGCGACCCGGATATGTCCTTCATTATCTCTGCCACCGAAGAACTGGCGAAATATATGCATGCGAGCATGGTGGTCGTGTTGGAATCCACTACATATCCCGGTACGACGCGCGAATTGCTCCTGCCGAAATTGGGAGTTGATCACAACCTGAAAGTTGGCGAGGATTGGTTCCTTGCGTTTTCGCCCGAGCGTGTGGACCCGGGCCGCGAAGATTACACCACGATCAATACGCCCAAAGTACTGGGTGGTATCACGGAAGCCTGCGGCGAGGTCGCTACAGTATGGTATGAAGGCGCCATAAAAACCGTCCATCGCGTCTCCACGGCAGAGGCCGCTGAGATGTCGAAACTGCTTGAGAACACCTTCCGCATGATCAACATCGGGCTGGTCAATGAACTGGCGATCATGTGTGAACGCCTGGGTGTGGACGTGTGGGAGGTGATCGATGCCGCGGCTTCGAAGCCGTTCGGGTTCATGAAGTTCACGCCGGGG
>CAZJYB010000226.1:0-5689 GCA_964549865.1 uncultured Anaerolineaceae bacterium | reverse complement strand
TCTTAAAAAAGGAGTTGACATGCGTCTACAAAATAAAACGATCGCCATTCTCATCGCTGAAGGTGTCGAAGACTATGAATATTTTGTCCCACTGATGCGCTTGCAGGAGGAGGGTGCGAAGGTATTGTCTGCGGGAATTGACCTGAAACCATTTAAGGGAAAAAACGGGTTGGCTATCACCCCAGATACAACCATTGAATCGCTCAAAGCAAAAGATCTTTTCGCGCTCATTATCCCTGGGGGTTGGGCACCTGACAAATTGCGAAGATATGATGTGGTGAAAAACATCGTCCATGAGATGGATGCCGCGAAGAAGATCGTTGGAATTATTTGTCATGGCGGATCAACAGCAATATCAGCCGGCATCATCAAAAAGGGCCAACGCGCGACGGGATCATTAGGCATCAAGGATGACCTTGTGAACGTGGGCGCGGTCTGGACGGATGAAGCAGCCTTTCGTGAGGGCAACCAGGTTTGGGGGCGGGTTGTGGCGGATATCCCCGATTTTTGCCGCGAGCTGGTCAACGCTTTGGTTGAAAAATAACTTTGCTGTTTCATCCTTTTAAATGAACAGCCGCAGAGTTCTGAGAACTCTGCGGCTGTTTTATTGCCATAGGGTCAGTGATCAGTTGTCCAATACAAGCACTGCCTCGCGCGAGCAGGTCACCTGCTCCTTGCTGCCAATCTTGGGCAGTTCCAGGAATGGATTGTTGAATGTATCCATGTTGAATTTTGTCTGACCGATCATTATCTGAATGCGGACTACCGAACCCAGGAACGTGATGGTCTCGATCGTGCAATCCATGACGTTGGCCTTGCGCTGCTCAGAGGCGAAACTCAGGCGTTCGGGGCGAATGGCAATCTTGACTTTGTCCCCTTTGTTCCTGTCTGCCGTCCCCACAGCCGCTTCAAACTGGACCCCATCCATGCTCAGCAATCCCTTTGCAGGATCAACCACTTCGGCATTGGCCGTGTTCAACGTGCCTACAAAATTGGCAACAAATACGGTCTTCGGAAAGTTGTAGATTTCAAAGGGTGTACCGATCTGGTCCATCTCACCGTCGCGCATGACGACGATGCGGTCTGAAAGCGAGAGGGCTTCCTCCTGGTCGTGTGTTACATAGATCGCGGTAATGCCAAGCCTTTGTTGAATACTGCGAATTTCAGCGCGCAACGAAATGCGGATCTTGGCGTCCAATGCGGAGAGCGGCTCATCGAGAAGCAAGACCTCGGGTCGAATGGCCAGGGCGCGGGCAAGCGCGACGCGTTGCATTTGTCCGCCGGAGAGCTGGTAGGGGAAATTATCCGCCTTCTTTTCAAGGTTGATGATGGAGAGCATTTCATCCACGCGCTCCTTGACAGCTGCTTCTTTTTCCTTACGCACGCGCAAACCAAAACCAATGTTCTGCGCAACCGTCATATTCGGGAAGAGCGCATAGGATTGAAAGACCATGCCCACGTTGCGCTGGCTCGGGGCCTTGTTGGTGACATCGGCACCATCGATGGTGATCGAACCAGTGGAGGGGATCTCGAAGCCCGCGATCATGCGCAGCGTCGTCGTTTTTCCACATCCTGAAGGCCCAAGAAAGGAAACAAATTCGCCCTTCTTGACATCAAGATTGAAATCACGAACGGCGCTAAAATCCCCAAATTGCTTCGAAACATTTTTAAGTGCAAGATGTGCCATGCTGGATCTCCGTCAAAATTTTAGTGCGCGCCGGCTGCCTGGCCCTGTCCACCGGTGAACAATTGGATAAGCCCCATCGCCACCCAGGTCATAAGAAAACTGGCAAACGAAAGGGCGGCCGGTTCATAGGCACGGTGCTGGCCAAGCAGAAAAAGATAAGGTCCAAAGGCGGGGACGCCAAGGAAGGAGGCAAGGGTCACTTCACCAACCACAATGGCAAAAGTAAGCAGCGCGCCACTTAATAAAGCCGCGCGAATATTCGGCAGGATCACGCGGGCAATGATGGTAAACCAACTGGCGCCGAGGCTTTGAGCGGCTTCAGTAAGCGTTCGTACGTCCACGGTGCGCATACCCGTATCCACGGAGCGATACATATACGGAAGTCCCAACACTACATAACCTGCCACGATCAATATATTCGTACCGAACTTGAATGTTGTGAGGGGCTCCATTAATCTTATGTCCGTAAATGGGACATCGACCGCAGAACTATAAATACGGATCAACCCAAACACCAGGATGATCGCAGGAACCACAAAGGGAAGAAGCGTAATGAATTCCACGATGCGACGCGCTTCGGGCAGGCGCAGGCGAATCCAATAGGCCGTTGGCACAATCAGGATGACACTGGCAATGATGGTGGCAACTGCCAGCAGGTTGGAATAAAGAAAGGTCTCCAAAAATTCGGGATCTTCGAATGCCCGAATGTACGCTTTAAAACCGATCACATCGCGTTCCATGCGGAGCGAAAAGTTGAGCGTGGCATATAATGGCAAAATAAAATACACCGCGCCCAAAATAAACCAGACCCAGCTCCAGAATGGAATTCGGCGAATTCGGGCAAGCATGCTCATCGCAACCACCTTTCCGATCTTTTCTGAAGCCATGAGTATCCCGCCAGCGAGACCGCCATGATGATCACCATTCCCATGGCCATGGCATAACCAAGCCCGGGGTTATGATGAACATCGCCTCTGATCTGCGCACCGATCTGTATGGTGATAATTCCCAGCCGGCCGCCTGTGAGTGCATAGGCCGTGGCATATGCGCCAAAGGCATTCCCAAACAACAGGATCATCGAGCCCAGAATCGATGGGAGCAAAACAGGCAACGCAACCCTTAACCAGTATTGGGTGTTGCTCGCGCCGAGATTTTCAGCGGCTTCGCGCCATTCCCGTTTCAACCCGTCCAATGCAGGTGCCATGATCAGCACCATGAGCGGGAATTGAAAATACATATATGTAAGGCTCAAACCCCAAAAACTATACAAGTCAAAATTTGTTTGTTGATATATGTTGACCCCGAATAAATCTTTAATAAGTGCAGTCACAAAGCCGGTGCGGCCCAGTGTGGCAATAAATGCAAAAGCAAGTGGGACGCCCGCGAAATTGGAGGCGACACCCGAGAATGTGATCAATGCAGAACGCAAAGGTTTTGGCAGCCCCCCTATTGTTACCGAGTAGGCAAGCAGGAAACCAAAAATGCCGCCGCCAAGCGCAGTCGCTGCGCTGATACGGATACTTAACCAATAGGCATCAAGAATGGCTTTTTCCTCGAACAAATGAAGAATATTTACGAGTGAAAGCTGACCTTCTTCATTCGTAAAGCTGCCAACCAACAGCCGCAGGGAAGGCAGGATCAGAAAAAGGATCGCAAACAGGAAAAACGGCGCAACACCGATCCACTTCTTCCAATCTGAGGCGGGAGGCGAACCTTTTGAGTTAAAAGTAGTTTCAACCATGATTTACTTACCTGAACATATCCATTGCCATGGCGAGACCCTGTCACTTGACAGGGTCTCGCCTTATTACACCAAAACTAATTTGTTACGGAGCGGCCTGAACGTCGGCACCCACAGCTGCATCCCAATTCGCGGTAATGAGATCTCGCGCGGCATTGAGTTGGTCCAGAGTGGGGAATACTGCGCCAGAGACATCTGGCAATTTGGCGAGCAGGTCAGCCGGAATGACGCCACGGTCGCGCAGATCAGGTTCGCGGATCGGATGACAATAGCCTTCCATCCAAAGCAACTGTCCTTCGTCTGAATATAGGAATTCCATCCACAACTTGGCAGCGTTCGGGTGCGGAGCATAGGCACTAATCGCTTGAACATACACACCAGCAAAGCGACCAGTGGCCGGAATGACAACTTCAGCCGCGGGGTTGCCTTCAAAGGAATCAATCGCGGCAAGCGCATTGTAGTCCCAGGTGATGCGGACAGGTGTCTCACCAGTGGCGACCAAACCGTTATTGGCGATCAACGGGACGAGGTTACCTGCCGCGTTGAGATCGGCAAAGAAATCAAGGCCCGGTTGGGCATCGTCGAGCGAGCCACCATTGGCAAGAGTCGCGGCGAACACAGATTGGATCGCCTGGTTGGATGTACGGGGATCGCCGGAAAGTGCAACCTGGCCGTTGTATTTCGGATCGAGCAAATCAGCCCAGTCCTGTGGAACCTCAGGTTGAACATCCGTATTCACCAGGAAGGCCAACACACCGTAGTAGTCGCCGTACCAGTAACCATCGGCATCCTTGGCGTCATCGGGAATGCTATCCCAGGTGGAAACCTTGTAAGGCTGGATCAAACCTTCGGCCTTGGACGAATCACCGAAAGAGAAGCCCACGTCGATCACATCCGGGGCCTGTGGGCCGGTATTATCCTTGTTGGCCTTGATGGCTTCAATTTCATCACCGGAGCCTGCATCAGGATTCAACTCGTTGACTTCAATGTTAGGATACTTGGCTTTGAACGCATCGATAACGCCCCCATAATTGCACCAGTCATGCGGCAAAGCAATCGTGGTGAGCATACCTTCAGCTTCTGCTGCAGCAACCAGGTCGGCCATCGGGTCAGCCGCAGGTGCTTCGGTTGCATCAGGTGCCTCAGTAGCAGGTGCTTCTGTCGCAGCGGGCGCTTCTACGGCACCACCACAGGCAGACAACAGAGTGGCCGCGATCACGAACAGGGCGGGCAAATGATAGACAAACTTTTTAGTACGCATATCTCTCCTTAACTCCTTTTGGGATCTTGATTGGATGAATGAAAAAGTATACAGACATATCTCCTTCTACACACCTCCAATCGAACGGCATTTGGCAAATGCAAGGCCTGAATATAACCTGCATTGAAACCCAATGATTAACGTACATCTTTCAACAAGTTAAAGAATTGTAATCAAATCATTCTCGCCATTTTTCAATTAACAAATCGTTAACATTGTAGCATCATCAATAATCAAAGTCAAACAAACGATCATTTAACGATTTATTATCTATGTGAAATTCAAAACAAGCCAGCAAATAGATCCAGACAACAAGGCGCTGGCGGGGATGGTAACGACCCATGCAGTCAGGATATCACCTGCAACACTCCAGCGGACTTTGCCAAACCGTTCAGACGAACCGACGCCGATGATCGCAGAACTCACGACTTGCGTGGTGCTGACGGGAAGACCGATCCACGACGCGCTCAGGATGACAATCGCGGAAGTCATCTGTGTGGCAAAACTATGCACAGGGCGGATCTTATAAAACTTTCCGCCCAGCGTGCGGATCAATCTCCAGCCGCCCAGCATCGTGCCCAACGCCATGGTCGTGGCACTCAGCAGGATCACCCAAAATGGGACGGCGAAATTATTCAGCTGCCCGTCGATGATCAGGCTCAATGTAATAATGCCGATCGTCTTTTGCCCGTCATTTGCTCCATATCCAAAAGCCAGACTCACTGCCGTAAAAAATTGCCCGCGCTTGAAAAACTCATTAACCCGCGGCGTGGCATTTCGCGCCAAAAAATATATAACGCGCAAGACAATAAAACCAAAGATAAAACCAATCACAGGGGATGCGAATAACGCGATCAACACCTTGTACAGGCCTTGAAATTTGAGCGCGCCCAACCCGGCAGAGACGAATACCGCTCCCACCAGGCCGCCGATCAGGGCGTGAGAAGAACTGCTTGGAATCCCAAGGAACCAGGTAACCAGATTCCAGATGATCGTCCCG
>CAZJYB010000225.1:0-5920 GCA_964549865.1 uncultured Anaerolineaceae bacterium | reverse complement strand
TCGATTTCATCATGGTGGACGGAAAAGCCACTGGGATCGTGGCTGTTGCACTTTCAACCGGTGAGCTGCACACCTTCCACGCGAAGGCAGTCATCTTCGCAACGGGCGGGCATGGCCGCATCTTCGAAGTGACATCCAATGCATACGCGTACAGCGGCGATGGCGCAGCGATCCTGTTCCGTAAAGGACTGCCCCTTGAGGACATGGAGTTTTTCCAATTCCACCCGACCGGTATTTATAAACTGGGCATTCTTATCACGGAGGGCGCGCGCGGAGAAGGCGCGGTGCTGATCAACGGGGTGGGCGAACGCTTCATGCCGAAGTATGCGCCGACCGTGAAAGACCTGGCTTCACGCGATGTCGTCAGCCGTGCGATCTATACCGAGATCAAAGAGGGACGCGGGGTCAACGGCAAGAATTATGTCTACCTCGATATCCGTCCCGAGACCGTGAACAAGTTCGCCAAAGAGGATGGACGCACCAACCCGGACGGTTCACCCTACTCGATCACTGCGGAGACCGTCCTGCAAAAGATCCCCGACATTGTGGACTTCTGCCGTGTCTATCTTGGTGTTGATCCTGTCACCCAGCTGATGCCCACTCAGCCGACTGCACATTACACGATGGGCGGGATCCCCACGAACAAATATGGTGAGGTAGTCGTGGACGATAAAGGTACAAAGGTGCCGGGCTTGTTCGCAGCCGGGGAATGCGCGTGCGTATCTGTCCATGGCGCGAATCGTTTGGGGACGAATTCACTGCTCGATATTGTGGTCTTCGGTAAACACGCGGGACTTCGCGCTGCGGAATACGCAAAGACTGCCGATTACCAGAAAATGCCACAGGACGCCGAAGCAGGCGCCAGGTCCGAGTTTGATGCGCTGCGCAATGGGTCCGGCAAAGCCAATGCCTTCGACATCTCCAATGAGATGAAGAACGTCATGTTTTCAGAGGTCGGGATTTATCGAAACGGCGCGGTGATGGAATCCGCCATCGACAAGATCCTTGAACTGAAGGAACGTTTCAAGGACGTGCGCGTGAGCGATACCGGAAAGATCTTCAATACCGAACTGCTCAACGCATGGGAGGTCGGCAACATGCTGGACGTGGCCGAGGTGGTGGCAGCCTGCGCGTTGAATCGCACCGAATCACGCGGCGGACATTCGCGCGAGGATTACCCGAACCGCGACGACGTGAACTGGTTGAAGCACACGCTGGCAAGGAAGAACAATGGCAAGATCGAGATCACGTATAAGCCGGTGGTCATCACAAAGCATCAGCCCAAGGCAAGGGTTTATTAATACATACCTTAAGAAAACAAACCACTAAGCCACGAAGACACAAAGTTTTCTTAGTGTTTTTGAGACTTTGTGCCTTCGTGGTAAAGACCTTTAGGATAATGGAGAAATAATTATATGGAAGTTACCGTAAAAATTTTCCGTTACAACCCCGAGCAGGACGAACGCGGCCACTATGAGACCTATAAAGTGGAAGCGGACGAAATGGATCGCGTGCTGGATGTGCTCGAAGAGATCAAGGGCCACACAGACGGTTCGCTGGCTTTCCGTCGTTCGTGTGCGCACGGCGTGTGTGGCTCGGACGCCATGAGGATCAACGGACGCAACCACCTGGCCTGTAAGACATTGGTACGCGATGTGGGCGCCGATATCACCGTCGAACCGATCCTCGGTTTGAAAGTGGAGAAAGACCTGATCGTGGATATGGATCCGTTCTTCGATAATTACAAGAAGATGCTGCCGTACCTGATCAACGATAGTCCGCTCCCTGAGAATGGGCGCGAGCGTTTGCAAAGCCCGGAGCAGCGCGCCCGTTTCGACGAATCCACAAAATGCATTCTGTGCGCAGCTTGCACCACGGCCTGCCCGAGCTTCTGGAACAACGACGACTTCTACGGACCCGCGGCGCTTGTGACCGCCCATCGATTTATCTACGACAGCCGCGACGAGGGCGCCTCGGAACGGTTGCACATCCTGAGCGAGACCAACGGCACCGCACGCTGTCATACTGCCTATAACTGCACGCAGGCCTGCCCACGCGACATCCCGATCACGAAGACCATCGGCGAATTGAAACTGGCGATGGTGACGGGCAAGCTGGATTAGAAAGAGAATAGAGAGCAGAGAACAGGCCGCGTTCATCACGCGGCCTGTTTGTTTTTAGAACTGGGTTTTGTATTATTCCAGAATGAAACTTTCTGATATTCTTGTCGTATATCTCCTAAAATCAACAAACTGTACCGGGTAATTCAAAGGAGTCGACAAATGTCCGCTACATCACGAATAAAGAAAATAATCGTTTGGTTCCTCATCCTTGTTTTTGCTGTCGGCGGATTAACCGCCGGAGGAGCAGGGTATTATATCAACAAGACCAATAATAAACTGGCCGATCTTATATCAGCAAATCCCGAATCAACGGCTGTTGTGGCATATACATTCGATGACGAAGGGGAATTCGTCGAAGATGGACACGCCCTTTTCCACAATGCCGACAGTCCGCTTATTATGGCTTCAACAATGAAGATAGTCGTACTTGCTGCTTATGCGGGCGCAGTTGCCCACGGCCAGCTTGATCCCGGTGAACAAATTGCGGTCGCGGATTGGGAAAAGTATTACCTGCCAATGACCGACGGCGGCTCACATGTTACAAGTTTGATGAGTTTGGGTATTGAGGTTGATGATCTTGGATTCGCGCTTAATCAAGCCGCAACCGTTTCTTTGGATGACCTGGCACGATTCATGATCCACTATAGCGAGAACGCCGGGACAGATTATCTGATTGCACGGCTTGGAGCAGACCAGATGAACGCCGTCATGCAGGAAGCAGGCTTGAAACACCATACCGCGATTGGGCCTACGCTGGGTTTTGCCCTTGCCGCCTTTAATCATGAAAACCCTTCCTTCTCCGCTGATCCGCTCCACGACTTGATCGCAGAAGGGCCTGCGATACAGGCTGATTACTTGAATGGTTTAGTGGAATTGTATATAAACGATCCGCAGTGGCAGGCGGCTCAAATTGAGTTTATGGCCTCATTAGGTACGCGCAATCTCAATGGCGAGGCGGTATGGGCTAATCAAGTCATGGCAGGTCAACTATTGCCAAAGGGAACAGCCAGCGAGTATGCCCAAATGATGGCGAAAGTTGCCAGTGGGAAGCTGATTTCACGTGAAGCCAGCGAGATCATGCAGCAAAAGCTTGAAAGTGTGTCGTCAGATTGGCCCCTGCGTCTTCTTTTCTATAATCGCTTTGGAGCGAAAGATGGAACAACTGCCGGCGTGCTTACTTTGGCCTCATATGCGGTTCCAAAACGTGGCATGTTAAACGGCCAGTCCCGTGTTGTTGTGATCATAACGAATCAATTAACACCGCAAGATTGGACAGAGCAGGTACAAAATCAGGGACACTATCTTCTGCCAATTGATCTCACTCAAGCAACAGGCGTATTTGGTACGTTGGTCAGCGCCGGCAATGAATAAAGGAATATTTAACAGTGAAGCGACTTTCACACAGCCTGTGACTGCACCGAAACCTGTGCGCGTGACATTAAGATCACGAAGACCATCGGTGAGTTGAAGCTGGTGATGATGACCGGGAAGTTGGATTAGGAACAGAATAGAGAGCAGAGAACAGGCCGCGCGATGAACGCGGCTTGTTTTGTTTAAGGCTTATAATTCCATCCATCATACTAACTACGAGGATGATCATATGTGGGAAGCGCGGTCAAAAGTTATTGATAACAATGTCCATAAAATAATTGTATTTCAGGATGAAGTCCAACTTTCCTGCGAGAATGTGATCCGTTATTGGGGCGAAAATTACGAATTCAGGGATTTCTATATTTCCATTTTGAAAGAATCATCTTTTAATGCGTTTTTCTGGGAACATCCTCCCATTACAAAATCAAATGCAAAACAGCCTTATGAGTTTGTTTTGGTTAACAGCCCGCAATTATCAAAGGTAAGCGCAGACCCAAATCCATTTCTCGCACAATTTCGGTCAAAAGCAGCCGATCAAAGCGTTATTGCCTTTGAAAATCTGGGGAAGGATGCCGAACTTATCGTGCCCTGTCCCGTATTGGCTGAAAGCAAATATGCTCACCTTGCAGATTTTATTCGAAACGCTCCAAAAGATCAGGCGCACAAATTATTCATGGTTTTGGCAAATTCTTTGAAAAACAAAATTAGTGATAGACCAACCTGGGTAAGCACATCAGGGCTTGGGGTGTATTGGCTTCATATTCGGCTGGATACAAGGCCAAAATATTATAGCTATCAGCCTTATAAGGAATAGCAGGAACAGCTCACTTTCGGAGGTTTTGACATGACCGATCACTTCGATATCCTGATCAAGCGCGCGAGGTTGCGCGGCCAGCCGCAGCAACTCCATGAGATCGGCATCAAAGATGGCCGTATTACTGCCATTGAGGAACACATCAAAGGGGATGTCGAACTGGTCCTCGACGCGGGCGGGAATCTGGTAAGCGAGTCTTTTGTGAATCCGCATCTGCACCTGTGCAAGGTCTACACGCGAGGGATGATGGATGAAGAGGCGCTGACGGGGTATCACGCCGAGGGCATGGGCAAGGCCATGACCACGATCGAACTGGCCGCATTAGTAAAAGAAAAATACGACGAGACATGGATCATTAAAAATGTGCGGCGCGCACTCGCGCAGGCCGCGATCCATGGCAATACACATATCCGTGCGTTCGCCGATGTAGATTCAAAAGGGAAATTAGAGGGGATGAAGGCATTGATCCGTGCACGCGAGGAGTTCAAGGGCATCGTGGAACTGCAGGTGTGTGCGTTCGCGCAGGATGGGTTGGCACGCGAGCCGGGTGCAAGTCAGTTAATGCACGAGGCGATGCAAATGGGTGCGGATGTCGCGGGCGGAATCCCGTGGATCGAATATACAGAGGTGGATATTCAGGCGCACGTTCGCGAGATCTTTGATCTGGCGCAGGAGTTCAATAAGGATGTATCCATGCTGGTGGATGATGCCGGTGACCCCGGCCTGCGCTCACTCGAAGCCATGGCTGCTGAGGCCATAAAACGCGGCTGGCAGGGACGCGCCCTCGCGCATCATGCGCGCGCCATGGCGCTATATCCGCAGCCTTATTTTCAAAAAGTTGCCGCCTTGTTGAAGCAGGCAAAGATGGCAGTGGTCAGCGATCCACATACCGGGCCGCTGCATGCACGCGTGAAGGAGTTGCTTGAAGAAGGAGTGAATGTTTGTTTGGGGCAGGACGACATCTCTGATGGATATTATCCCTTCGGGCGGAACAACATGCTGGAAGTGGCCTTCCTGGCTTCGCACCTGCTCTGGATGACGACCCATCGCGAGATCGAAACGCTGTATGACATGGTCACGGTCAACGCGGCGCGTGCGATGAACCTAAGGGACCATTCCCTGAAGGCAGGTGCACCTGCGAATCTAGTCGTGCTGAGTGCACCGAACGTCTTGGAGGCGTTACGTGAACACGCCGCGCCGTCCCATGTGATCAGCGCGGGAAAACTGATCGACAGGCAGAAAATGGAGTCCATCCTTCTGAATGCAGGGTAAACCAAGGATGGATGTCCATATACCCGGCAGCTTTGTATAATTGAACGATCCTAACCTTTATTCCAAAAAGAGGAATCCATGAAAATCGACAAAACTATGATCGTCATCCTGGCCGGCATCAGCCTGTTCATCGGCTTCATCATCATTTCGGTCGCGGTCGGCGCGATCTTCCCGTCCATGCATAAATTAACCGCCCCATTGATCTGCAGCGGAGAAGTAAAGGTTGATGTCATAACGTATTCATACAAGCCCGGGCAGGTGGGTACGGACAATCACATTTATTGCATCGATGAGCAGGGCAGCCAAAAAGAGATCACCTTCCCGGCCATCGGCGTTACGG
>CAZJYB010000224.1:0-5937 GCA_964549865.1 uncultured Anaerolineaceae bacterium | reverse complement strand
TCTGAACATCCCCGCATTCCATTGCAAATTGTTTCTCAAGATTAAGGGTCACGTCGGCCGGCATGATCCCAGGGACAAGAGCGGAAGGCAGAGTCGGAGCGGGAGTTGCGCTCGGTTCGGATGTAACTTCCGCGCCTGCGGTTGGTGTTGGACGGGCAGATTTTGGGAATAGGCTGGTCGAAGCAAAACAGATACAGCAGAGCACGAAAATCAAAACGAGGACGGAACTACTTAAGCGTGTGGGTTTCTTCTCCATATTCACCTTCCCGTGTGTTTAGATCGTGACCCAATGATCTTGAAGAAAGATTGTACCTCTATCACCTTAACTAGTTAAGTCGATACTCGAATTTTTTACTTGACATTCTTGGCTGTTTGTCATAAATTCAATCAGAACTTTCCGCACCTTAAAAAGCAAGCTAAGCACCAACATCATCAGCGCGCGCAGCGATCGATCGCGCCGGCCCGGGACTACAGATCCTGAAGCCGTTCAGCTCAGCGCGCGAAGGCTCACATTCGGTTCGTTGCCGAGGCCGGGAGGGTGTGCAGAATCTACGCGCGCAGGTGAAAATACACCCCGCTTCGCAGATGCCAGGCCGGCCGCGGACTTGGCCCCAGGTAAAAAATCGCTCATTTTAAAGCAATAATGCGGCCTGATAAACAGGTCGCATTATGAAATCCGAGTGTCCCAAAACCGGCTTTTGGGAAAACAACTCTACTTGAAAAGGTCGGGGTGGAGAGATTTGAACTCTCGACCTCACGGACCCGAACCGTGAGGTCTACTTGGGGCAACAGGATTCGAATCTGTGACCTCTTGCTCCCAAAGCAAGATAGTATGGAGATTCCCAATTGCGCGCCAGAATCTTTGATGGGGAATGTCTTTCCGCCTGCTAATTGTTCGCTGATCTCATGGGTAGCATATTTTTACACCCCGTGTCGAGATGATGCAAATTTCCTTCCAATCGAGTATGGTCCATTCGTAGTTGTCTCGCTGCACAGAGGCTGCGCTAAGCGAGGGCGGGGACACTTTTCTGCGAAGTATAATCATTCCGCACCCAACATCTCCTCTTACATTCTCATCAACAGGAAAATTTTCATACCCACTACATTCCCTTCTCCGTTTCCTGCCCATCAGGGTCTGGTCTATCCATTAGTGCGGAGATGGCCGGGTTCCTATGACGTCATCGCCTTGTCAGTGGGCGCTGCGATGCCTGATTTCGTGGATATTGCTTTTGGCCTTCTGCTTAACGGATATTTTCGTCACTGGTTTGCGCATGGGCTCATTTTTATCCCATTTAATATCATGGGTGGCTTATTGCTTACCTGGATGATAAAGGCACTTCTTTCGAAATTATTCAAATGGGAAACTCCAGTCGATCAAAATAGCGTAAGTGCCAGAAAATCCAGGCTTAAGCTATGGACATTTTCCGTGACCGTCGGGGTTCTTTCCCACCTGGCTTTTGATCTTGTCTCTCATGATACAAACCTATTGTTGTATCCATGGGTTCAGGATGTCCGCTGGTTTCCGGAGTGGTGGTATACGCCATGGTTTGTCATTGGACCTCCGCTCAGCATGGGGCCGGCGTATTCGGTTGGATTTCACACGATCATATGGTTGATCCTGTCCACCCTGGGAACTTTTTTATTTTACCAATTCGTTTTTCAAAAAATAAGGGCTGCAGGTAGGAATGCTGTTTTTCCACGAGTATAATCGCCTGTTGCCCAAGTCACCTTTGAGGTGACTCTCTCTCATTTGGTCAAATTCACTTTGGGAGGATTAAATTCCTTGATGATCCATTCATTATCCAGAAAACTCAAAATCTCTTTGCAAAGAGAATATTGTCCGCGCCTGCCTTTCACTTCCAAATTCATCGAGTAAAAAGTATCGATTTCAATTCTGCTGTTTGAGAAATTGATCCAGATATAGTCATCTCCCTGCCTGCCAAATTGAATATTTTGAAAATGAAGTTTCAGCCGGACGAGGATCTCCTCGAATTTGGCACGATCCAGTTCAGCAAATATGACATATTCATCCTGATTCATAAATTATCCAATGTAATAGTTCCGTAGCCCCACCCGCCACTACGTGGCACCCTCCCTCGCGAAGCATCCCGAGCAAAGCGAGCGGGCAAATCCGACATCTAAACTTTCGGTTCACAACCTAGATTTTCATGTCGATATTTGCCGTCTCGCACCGCTGTGGCGCTGCTCGCGGCACGGACGGTGGGGAGGGATGGGGTGGGGCAGCGACTTCGCCGCTAATTGGAAAATGTCTTTGCGCCGAACACGTCGCGGATCACTTCCACGAGGTCAAAGCCATAATTGCCCGCAGGATATTTTGGGTCCTGTGAAATGGTGGGTTCAAAGGTGGTTGTCTCCGGCCAGTTATTCCAGGTATTCAGCCAGATACCAAGCAGGGAATTAATGACGAGCCTTTTCGTTCGATGGTCCATATTGTATTGTCCCTTCCGGTTGATTGTACAGGAAAGGTAATATTTGCGTGAGGCAACCTTATACCCCTCGCGGCCTCGCCTCGCGAAGCATCCTGTAAGGGCCCCCAAATACGACTATGTTAACTGCGAATGAACATCTAAATTTTGTTGTCGGATTTGCCGTCTCGCACCGCTGTGGCGCTGCTTCGCGGCACGGACGGTGGGGGAGGTGCCGCGCAGCGGCGGAGGGGGCCGAGGACATTAGTCCCAGATACGGTTGAGATGAGCAAGTTCTAACCTAATGTTCATCGAATTTATAAGCTTCGCACGTTATTACTTATAGAGGCGTATTTATTGGCTAGCCGCTAATGGAAAGCTCAAGGCCCGTGTGTTTGCCCTAGGCAACAATTCAAGCACTGGTTAGGTCGGTTCCCTCAGAACTGCCCGGAAGGAAAAAATAATATGAATAGGAACAGTCAGGAATTTGAACATAAAGAACAGTCGGGCAATGCAATATCTGTCCTCATTGGGATGGTGATTGGCGCCCTGGCAGGCGCTGTAGGGATGCTGCTATTTGCTCCACAACCCGGCGAGAAGACCCGCGCCGAACTCAAGAGCGGAGCGCTGAAACTGCGTGACCGGACGACCACAACGGTGAAGGATACAATGACGCAGGTCAAATCCAAAGCCGATCAGATCAAGGCTGATCTGCAGGTAAAAGCCCAGGACCTGGGACATCAGGGACAGGATCTGCTCGTCAGACAGCTGGATCATGTCTCTCATGCTGCGGAAGCCGGGAAGAAAGCAATCCAAGGCTCCGGAAACGGAAACCATACCGTAATTTAACTTCGGTACCTACTGTAAGAAGTTCTTCCAGCCCTCTCCTATGCGGAGAGGGCTGGTTTGTTTCTGGACCGACTTGAGCCTCCAGTCTTACAGCACACGTATCCCAACGTCATCAAGTAAAATTAGCCCGATCACACCAAACGTTATCATGAGGGTATCTTTATGCCAGTGACGACTTGGGAATTCGAACTGGACGGTGCAAGGTACAACGTGGTTCTCGATCACAGCCTGTTCATTGGGTTTTTATTCGGGTTCGCCAACCTGTATGCCATGGCGAATGGCTGGTATTGATGGAGGCTGGTGGCATGAAAAGTCCTCTGGGTTTTGCTCCATGGTGTATATGTATTCTGCACGAACTGTCGACCATCCACTAAAGGAAAGCACATGCTTCGAAAATCAAGGATCACTACAAGTTTCTTTGTCTTTCTGACCGCCGCACTTGCTGGCTGTGGCCCGGCGGCTACCCCACTGCCGCCAACGGTGACCGATACACCGGCCTCAACTGCCACACCGCAGGCCACTCCCACCTTTACGAATACGCCCCTTCCCACCGACACACCCACGCCCACCAGTCCGCCGGCTCCCACCTCGGTGACACTAACCCTTGCAACCGACGCATTTTGTCGCACCGGTCCGGGCCAGCAGTATGCAGACTATGGAACGGTCCCTGCAGGAACGGCTGTCCAGGCCGAGGGCCGTAGCGATACGGTTCCACGCTGGTGGTGGGTGGTAAGGCTGGCTGGAGGACATTGCTGGGTTTCAGACCTCACGGTCCAGACGAATGCATTGGCCGAATGGCTGCCGATCCGACCGCCGGAGTATGCACTGCCCCAAACACCAACTGATCTGTGGGCGGAGCGCATTTGCAACACAAAAAAGAACGGTTTTGCGGTCACCCTCCACTGGACGCCTTCGGACACGGCCACTGGATATTATGTGTTTTCCAATGGGGTGGTGATCCAGCAGATCAACAAATCGACGAGAGACACGTATGTCATCAAGCTGCCGATGAACGAGCCGGTCTCGTACGGGCTGCAGGCCTTCAATGATATTGGCAGCGGCGAGGCCGTGATCCTTCAAGACGCAGGTTGTTTTTGAAATGCTTTTTTGATTCGCATCGTAGGGGCGCAAGGCTTTGCGCCCCTTTTTGATTCTTTGGTTGGACCAACAATAGATTTGGGGAGGCTGCCGCGCCGAAGGTCCCCGTAGGGGGCAGCGGCGGAGGGGCGTATTCGTGTAGTGACTAAAGGCTTGTTTTACAGAACCTGATCCATTCCCAATTCGAATAAAACGATCTCGAAGCACGTACATATCATAGCAAACGGCTACACCGGAGAGGAACTCACACAGTGGTCAACGGCACGGAAACGATCGAAAGGGAACTGGTCCTCAGGGCGCAAGGCGGCGACAGAAACGCCTTCAACGACCTGGTGACATTGCATGCCCGCGGCGTGATGAACGTGATCTACCGCATGTGCGGTGATACGCAGGTCGCAGAGGACGCCGCGCAGGAGACCTTCCTGCGTGCCTGGTCGCATCTCGGTTCCTTCCGCCCAGAGATGTCCCTGCGCAACTGGCTGTATCGTATCGGGCTCAACGTGGCGGCAGATATGCTGCGCAAAGAGAAGCATATCGCCTCCGCGGACCTCGAGGATTTCCACCTGCCCGATCCGCAGTTAGGCCCGGAGGGAGTCTATTTGCAGGATGAACGCATCGCCCTCGTACAGGCGGCCATTGCGTCCCTGCCGGAAGCCAGCCGCGTGGTGCTGGTACTAAAGGAATATGGTGAACTTTCGTATCGTGAGATCGCCGAGTCGCTGTATATCCCGCTCGGGACGGTCATGTCCCGTTTGAACTATGCCCGCCGTTTGTTGAAGGAAAAACTGGCAGGCGAAATGGTCCCATTGACGGAGGTTGAACATGTCTGAGCATATGACGGATTGGCTGGGCGCGTACATGGATGGAGAGTTG
Organism: uncultured Anaerolineaceae bacterium; assembly: GCA_964549865.1. Taxonomy (GTDB): domain Bacteria; phylum Chloroflexota; class Anaerolineae; order Anaerolineales; family Villigracilaceae; genus Villigracilis. The sequence goes on along the minus strand of CAZJYB010000224.1, from coordinate 691 downwards.
AAAGGGATACGCCTTTATCAGGTGGAGTCACACCTGGGCGAATGCCCCTACTGCCGGGCAGAACTGGAGTCCTTGACGGGTCTCTCCGCCCTGTTGCATGCTGCGCCGTCCCCGGAATTTACCTCCCCGGAACGCTTCGCGTCACAAGTGGGTCTTCATCTTCCGCGTGAATTGCCGAAGGCATCGAAACGGAATGTGCTCGAGATCGGCTGGTGGATGATCCCGGTCTTCCTGCTGCTCCTGTGGACGCTGACGAACACGTCCGTACTTGTGGATGCGGCCCTTACCACCGCGAACAGTGCTGGATTGTTGAACGACGTGCCCGCGTGGCTGGTCGAGGGTCCACGCGAGGCCACATGGTCGATGAGCCTCGGACGATTCGGCCTGATAACGGGGCAAGGCCTCGAATGGGCTGTGTTGGCCGAATCCTTTACGAAGAATGAACTGCCGCAGATCGTCTGGCAGGCATCGATCGCCATGCTGTATCTCAGTTGGATCGCGATCTGGTGGACGCGCCAGCAGAGCGGGTTGCGAAGCATCCCCGCCCCCAAAGAGAGTGTCTGAAAACTCAACCACACCGTTCGTGCCGCGAAGCACGGCGGCAGCCGGTGCGAGACGGCAAAGTCACCAAGACACTAAGCCACGAAGTTTTTCCTTTGAGTCTTTGAGACTTTGTGCCTTTGTGGTAGAA
>CAZJYB010000223.1:0-5954 GCA_964549865.1 uncultured Anaerolineaceae bacterium | reverse complement strand
ATGTGACCGAGGCTGTCACATTCGCTACAGAGTACTCACCTGCTGTAAATGGTACGGCGTCGGTTACCTGGAAATTCGTCAATGCCGCGCCACCGGTGTTAGTAACGATGATCGTATATACCACGCTCCCATTTGGACCGACAGCGGCGGCGGTCGTGTCTTTGTCAATCGTCAGCGCAGCAAGATTAACTGTCTCGTTATCGGTGTTGGAAGTGACCCCGCTTACAGTGGCAGAAGCGGTATTCGTGACTGAACCAGCCGCCACGTCTGCGGCGAGAACCGTATAGGTGGCTGTGCAGGTTAAAGATTCGCCAGGATCCAGATAATTATCAAGATCTCCCACGGTGCTGACTGCCGGACAACTTTCATTTGTAGCCTTATCATCCGAAACCGTGGCCGGCCCAAGCAAGGGAACGAACCCGCTGTTCGTGACCACAAAGCTGTAGTTCAAAACATTTCCAGCTGTTGTGAAGTAAGTTTGCGTAACGCTTTTCGCAATTGTGAGTTCCGGGGTCGCATATGTGGCCGCAGAAGACGTTGACGTGTACGGAGTGCCGCTGTAAGTACCGGTCGCTGTGGCGGTGTTGGTATGAGAGCCAGAGATTGCTGTCACTGGCCCGACGACACAGGTTGCAATGTGATCGTCGTCGTTGGCATCGGCTACCTGCAATGTCAATGTCGACCAGGCAGTATTACAAGAAGACACATTCAATGTGTTATCCGTCAGGCTGATCGGACTTAAGGGTACATCGCCCGTATTTTCAACAGTGAATTGGTAGTACACATCATCGGGAAGGGTTACGGACAAAAACGAGGACCACGGCCCAGCGAAGTTGGTTGAAACTTGTTTTAGGACAGCAATCGAAGGATTGGGCGCTGCCACATCAAGTGTGTCACTGGCGGTATCCGTACCACCAGTCATATCTGCAGTCACTGCGCCGCTGGTGTTTAAGTAACTGCCAGCAGTCGGCGCAGTGACATTAACCGTGACGGTACACGTACTTCCGCCTGTAAGCGTTCCGCCAGCCAGGCTGACACTGTTTCCAGGGTCTGCGGTCACTGTTCCACCACAAGTGTTTGTAGTGGAAGGTGGTGAAGCATTTACCACGCCACTTGGATAAGAATCGGAGAAGGCCACGCCAGTCAGTGCGTCATCCTGATTTGGATTTGTGATCGTGAAGGTTAGTGTGGATATCGCGCTGGCGAGAATTGGATTTGGCGAAAACAGCTTTGAGATCGATGGCGGCGTTAATGCCGTCAGCGTATCACTGGCGGAACCGGTGCTGGTCGTGTTCGTACCGGACTCTGTTGAAGAAATAAATCCGCTGACGTTGGTATGTGGTCCTGCCGTGGTGGCAGTGACCGTCACCGGGATCGTACAGGACCCGCTGCTTGCCAGTGTGCCGCCGCTGAAAGAGATCGTGCCTGGCGCGGTGGTGGTAAGCGAGCCGCCGCAAACAGAGGTTGGGCCTCCCGAAGCAACTGTCACGCCAGAGGGCAATGTATCGGCGAAGGCAATTCCACTTAATGCCACGGATGTATTCGGGTTGGTCACACTAAAAGTCAGCGTGGATGTGCCACCGACAGCAACAGGATCAGGAGAGAAAGACTTGGTAAGGGTTGGGTATTGGGGAACACCACAGCCGGTGAAGGTGACGTTGTCCACCATGCCATCTGAACCAGGCGTTTCATTTCCTGAATTAAAGAAGTAAATACGAACATAGGTTGCTGTTGCCGGCGGAGCGAAGGTAAGCGTTCCGCCAATGTTCGTAAGGGTGGCTGTAAGGACATTCGCATTGCTGTAAAGCAGGGTACCGGTTTCCGGATTTCCAGCTGCAGAGCCATAATATACGGCAATACCAACCGGGCTGTTTCCCGAGCTGGCGCGCCGCCCATCGAAGCTCAGGCTGACGGTATCATATCCGCTGGTGCTGATCTGAAATTCCAAATAGTCATTCTGTGTCGTCACCAGGGTGGCATTCGGGGTGACGGCTCCGTTGGTTCCCCACGATGCCGTGCCTGCAGTGAAAGCTGTGGAGGTTACACCGGTACCCGGCGACGCGCTACCAGATCCACTGGATGGAACCGGGGAGGTGGTGCTAAAGCCTGTTGGAAAGGTCCATTGCGCGATCGACAAGCCAGGGATACAGGCAGGCGGCGCCGGCGTGTCATTTACTATCAGGCTATCGCTGGCATTGTTGCCGGTATCCACTCCATCCACGAAGACATTATCAGAAACATTGTCATATTGGATCGGGAATATCACACTCCCGGTGTCGGGTACGGTCACATTCACACTGACCGTACAGGTTCCGTTCGCGGCGATCATCCCATCAGAGAATGAAATGGAAACCGCACCAAACGTCGGAGCGAAAGTGGGTATGCCGCAACCGGAAGTGGATGCATTCGGAGGATTGGCGACAACCATTGCACCCGGTATGGTCGGGAAGATATCTGTAAAACTAACCCCGCTGACCGCAGCCCCATTCGGGTTGGTTAAAGTAAAGGTCAGTTTCGAGATCCCGCCTTCATTGGTCGGGTCGGGATTAAAGTTCTTCGAGATGGTCACAAGCGTTGGATCAACAATTACCGCAATGCGGCCGCCCACCGCGTAATCGCTATTGTAGTGATAACTGCTGCCGGAGAAATCATAAATCAATGTATTGAGAACACTGGATGTACCCGCGCCGCCAATGATCTTAACAATGTAATCAACGGTAATATCACCGCCTGCTTTTCCTACATCAAGACAAGCCCGGTAATTTGGACTGTTTGGATCGTTTTCCCATAAACAGCCATCACCATAGAGCATATCACTGGGGTCATCAACATAGGACGACGAATCCGCCGAGTAATCCGTTTCGACAGATAAAACCTGAAAAATAGTGTTCGGGAAATTAATAAAACTCTCGATCTGTTCATAACCCTGGGTTGCTGTTTTAGCCACCAGGGTGATCGTGTAGGTCTGCCCGAGCACCATTGCCATCGTCCCGCCAGGAGCAATGGAAACGCCATCTAATTTCACATCCAGGGTGGCATTGCGGTTCTGCGAAATAAGGTGTTCTACATAGATTTCGCGTGGGGTAGGCGAGCTGGCTGAGACCGGTGAAGACGAGACTGAATCTGTCCCACTGACGTCAATACGATATCGGCGGGTTTCGTCATATGAAATAGCATTGCGTTCGATTTCCAATTCAAAATAAAAATCAGTACAATCACCTGGGGCAAGGTCAACCTGCGGACTTGGCTGAATGGGATTGAGCGATAAAGGACGCAAGCGAATGAAATTTTCGCTGGATTGAGTCCCTCCGGCCACCCAGACAAAATCCGCTTGAACATCATTCACTATCGAGGTGCTGGAAATAGGATTACAAGCCCGCACCCCCACCGGGAAATTGTTGGGTCCAACGTCTGGATCATTACTGTCCAGACCGACTACATTCCAGGTAATTGGCGTGATAGTCAGACTTGCCGCCGCATAGGCAGGAGACTGCGGAATCAAAAGCGCCGCTAACAAACCCAGCGAAACAATGGCATGAATAATTTGTGGAGTTCCGCGATAATTTAAAGAAAACAGACGAAACGGCATGCATCCTCACAGGCAATAAAGAATCAAAATAACGAAACCAATCGCGGTCGGTTTCGCCACTAGCTCGCCTGAAACTTTACCTGAAAGACACTTGCCAGGAAAAGCGACCAATCTTCAAGTTCAGGGTCTTCGCATCCGCATGATACATTGTAAATCATCAAAGGCACAAAGCAATGTTGAAACCAGTCATTACTGTTAGGCGCTAACGATTATGCAAGGGACTGCCTCAAGTTGACACTCCCTCCCTATTGGATTATGCTTGCGTTCGTCCGGGCGGGCCCGGCGCGGCGGAGCCTTTTGAATCCCGCCAGGGTCGAAAGACAGCAACGGTAAGGAAGTGTTTCCGGGTGCCGCCGGTCGCCTGCCCGGGCATTTCTTGTTTACATCGTACCGTAGGTATAATCCCCCATGCCCTCATCGAACTGGATAAAAATAATCATCGCCGTTGTGATCGGCGCTACTCTCGGACTCATCTATGGCTGGGTCATCGATCCGATCGAATATACCGACGTGACACCCGGTATCTTGAGAGAAGATTACCGCGCCGATTACGTGCTCATGGTGGCGGAAGCCTTTCATACTGAATACGACACAGACGCTGCAGCGCGCAGACTTGCCGTGTTGGGAAGCGAGTCGCCGGCGCAAATTCTTTCATCCATATTGGACTATGCACGCGTTCACGGGTTCACCCAGGAGGAGATCGCCCTGCTGCAGGAATTGCTCTCTGCGATGCAGACGTTTTCACCGGAAGCGGGCAACACGCCATGAGATTTGATCTGCGCAACCAAACATTCCATCTCATTATTGCGCTTCTCGCGGGACTTGGGCTTGGTCTGGCGTACTCGTGGAAGCTTTCCCCCGTTACATACGTGGACGCCAGCCCGGCGATCCTGCGTGCCGACTTCAAGGATCAATATCGGATCGTCATCGCCGCGTCCTACGCATCCACGCAGGATATCGCCCGGGCCCGCGCGCGGCTTGAATTGCTGGGCGATACAAACCCGGTTGGTGAACTGAGCGCACAAGCACAACGCATGCTGGCCGCAGGGGAAACATTTGAACGTGTCCGACCGATCGCACAACTTGCCACTGATCTTCAACAAGGGTTCATATCCCTCCCATTTACGGGCACACCCATTGCACAGACCATCGATACGCCCATTGTGGAGACACCGTTCATCGAGGGAACTTTTCCAACCGAAACACCCTTTCTTCCAGAACCAACCCTCTCTTTTGAAGGCACGCAGCTGGCGCCCCCAGCGGACTTCACTTCCACACCCCGGCCTACGCTCACCTCCATTCCTGTACCGCAAGCTCCATTCACGCTCGTTGGCCAGGATACCGTATGTGATCCCGCATTGACGGATGGTTTATTACAGATCATTCTGATGGACTCACGCCGCAGGCAGGTGCCCGGGATCAAGGTCATTGTCACATGGGAAAATGGCGAAAGCCAATTCTTCACCGGCCTCAAACCTGAACTCGGAAATGGATACGCAGACTTCCTGATGAAGGCTGATACCGCTTATAGCGTACGGCTCATCGAAGGCGGCTCGTTTGTACCCAATCTCTCTGCCCCATCGTGTACAAATGCAAACGGCGGGGCCTATTCAGGCGGATTATTGCTGACCTTTCAACGTCCGTAGAGATGCTGCGGCGTGGCGCCAGCCCGCATGGCATGCCCTGCAACCATATTCCAGGTCGTTCGTTATATCCTTACAACAAAATCAAGGAGTAACAAATGAATGCATCTTTTTCAGACCAAAAACCCAATCTGCTTACGACCATTGCGGTCATGACCCTGGTCAGCGGCATCACCAATCTCTTCTGGGGATTCATCGCCTCTGCAGCGGTGTTAGGCACGATCGTGGGCATTGTATGCCTGCCGCTTACGATCCTGCCCACGATCCTCGGAATTTTTGAGATCATCTATGCCGCAAAGCTATTAAGCACCCAGCCTCAACCCGTTCAGCCCTCTCCGTCCATTGCGATATTTCAAATCCTGACCTTCATGTATGGAAATATCTTTTCGATGGTCGTGGGCATTCTTAACCTGATCTTCTTCAACGACCAGGCAGTAAAAGAATATTTTTCACGTATTAATGGAGTACAGATCTTTGCAGCGGCGCCCACATCATCAACTTCTGTATCGCTGCCGGAATCCACTGATCAACCAGCCCATCCAGAAGCTGAAGAATCGGACCCGGTAAAACGAGTTTATAAACCCACAAACAGGAAATAGTACGTTTTTCCTCTTGACTCCCTCCTCTGCCGACCTTAGAATTCATAAAACAATAAACGGCAGGCAGGGAAGAGACTCAAAGTAGTGACGACTTCGGTCGTCTGCAACTCAGCGACTACAAAT
>CAZJYB010000222.1:0-6053 GCA_964549865.1 uncultured Anaerolineaceae bacterium | reverse complement strand
ATTGATCATTAATCAGGGCTTTGAGTGGGCCGATATATAAGGCTCTTACGGAGCCAGCGGGTTCTTCCGAGATCGTGCTTAAAATTGGCAGGAAGGCCGCTTCGGTCTTACCACTGGCTGTACCAGTGGTGATCAAGACATCGTCCTCGCTATCAAAAATCGCATCAATCGCCAACACCTGCAGAGAGCGTAATTCCTTCCAGTCTTGTCTATAGACAAATTCCTGTACGAAAGGAGCCAGGCGTTGAAACGCATTGGGTGAGGACATGCTTATTTCACTTTGAAATCACTAAACCGATCCAAAGGATCATCAGTATCAGAGGCGGGTTCATCAGAAGGGGTAACAGGTTCGGCTTCATTAGGGGTTGGCAGTCCCAAAACAATTTCCCGCCATTTCTTATCTGGATATTGGACCAGGAGGTTCAATAGGTTGACAAATTCCCGCACCAGTTCGCGTGGAGTTGTAAACTCGCTGGCTCCCATGCGCTGTAAGGTGCCCTCCATGTAAGCATGAATATCCTGATCCGTCATTTCGATCTTGACGGTCGCATGTTCGCTGTGAATATCGCGTATTTTTTGCAGCAGAACAAATACCTCTTCCATTGTCAGCGTGGAAAGTTTGATCACGGGTCCAGAGAAATCCTGCAGATTTTCGCCGAGGAAGCGACTCTCGGCCAAGCGAGAACGCAAAGCCTCATAGCTGAACAAACCGCGGCGCTGATCTTCCAGGAATTCCGGCGTGCCACCAAAAAGGAAGCCAATATAACTGGCTTTGCCTTGCAGACAGTCGTTTACGATGGACAGGATTGATTCATAATTATTGTTGCGAGAAACACTGTTGGTGATTTTATACAAATAAGCGGCTTCGTCAAAACAAACCACAAGGCCGGCGTAGCCAATCTTTTGCACAAAGCTGGCCAGCACTTTTAGGTAATCGTAATAGTTGTCGCTATCAATAATGGATCGTACTTTCAAGGCGGCAAATGCCTCTGTCTTAGTCTTAAATTCCCCGCGGAGCCAGCGAATCGCGCTGGCTTTTAACTCGTCGTTGTTTTCCACATAGCCCTGGTAGTAAGCAGCGATCACACTTCCGAAATCAAATCCATGCACTAGTTCCTGCATTTCATTGAGCGTGGTAATGATCTTAGCCTTTACTTCAGCCACAAACTCGGGTGTGCCAGGAGTCAGGCTCTTTTCAGCGGAGATGTTGGATTGCAAACCTGAAATCCATTTTTCGATAATCGTGGGCAGAGCATTACCGTCAGGTCTGGTCTGAGTGGAAAGATTCTTCATCAACTCGCGAAAAGTGGCCTGGCCTTCATCGCCCGAGCCATATAGCCTGCGTTCGGGCGAAAAGTCAGCGTCCGCCACCACGAACTTGCTTTCGAGGGCATAAGTGCGCATTAATTGCAGCATGAAACTCTTGCCACTGCCATAGCGCCCAACGATAAAACGGACAGTAGAACCTCCTTCGCGATTATGGTCCAGATCGTTCTTCATGGCTGCAATTTCCTGCAGGCGTCCCACGGCAATGTGCCGTAAGCCAGTTTTTGGGACCACACCGGTCCCCAATGAATTCAAAATCGTGGTCGCTTCCCGTTTTATGATTGGCATAATTAATTCACCTCAAGGCCCAAATGTTTTTGCAGCGCGGAGAGATCATCCTCTTCCACCAGCCATCGCTCGCCGTCATGATACATCGGTAGATGGCCGAGGCCCTCCAGCGCCTTTTCATTTAGCGAATCCATGACTGCACTGCCCATCAAATTATAGGATTTAGTGACTGTATCGATCTCTGGTTCAGACAAGCTGCCATTTTCTGCGAAAAGTTTGATCAACTCAGCTTCGACGGCATCGAGACTATCAAAGAACTGCAACCATGGATTTGATGAAGTCGGATCCATCTCGGTTGCACCCTGCTCTGGCGGCGATTCCTTTATTACAACTTCCAGTTCGTCTAGAAAATCCTCTGCCAGACTTATTTGTGCGTTCTCGCTATAGACTAGCTGATCGCCCAGAAGCGATAGGGACCGCTTATTGATTGCTTCGATAATAGAGACGATGGTGACTTCCTGCTGGCCGTGAATATTCTCGGCTTGTGATAGGGAATTTAGGTCCTCGCGAAAAATCCCGGCCACAAGTTGTCTCTCAAGAGTATTAAGTCCACTCCAAAGAGTACGGACTTCCTTCAGGTCTGTAAGCAGCTCTTTTTCCTTGGCTTCTGAGTCAGTCTTCAGTAAGTCACTTACTTCCTGACTATCCTTGTGAAGCTTCGCGACGCGCGCAGGGTCCAGCGTGATACGGATTGGTTGGGGAGCTGGTTCTTGAACAGCGAAGGCAGCATCAAGTTCCTTAGCGAGTTCCAGTGGTAGCTTCACGCCGGAAAGTTTCGCGGAAAACTTCAGTTGTTTTCGCAGAATGTTCTCTGCATATTTCATGATCGAAGTAATATTGTCGGCCAAGTTTTGTGAGCCCACATAATTACGTCCGCTGGCCAGGCGAATCGTTTGAGGGTGCGGGTAGCCGATCAGAGCGGATGAGAAGACATATTTTTCATGGTTATAGATGTTCGCTGAGATAAACTGGTCGATCAGTGATTTCTTGGTCGTGCGTAAGTAATAATTATTTGCCGCGTTGATCGCCTTTTCATAGGCCAGATCAATCTCGTTGTCGATGTTTTGAAGCTGATAAAACTTGTTCCTAGGCTTGTAGTTGGAGAGCAAGGACCATATTTTGTAGGGCAGCTCATGTGTTCCGCCAATTCGGATTGCTTTTTCAACAATCGTATTGACGACTTCCCTTGGGATCGCAAGTTTTTCGATCTCCAACATATTTTCCCACCACGCCAATGCCAGGGCCGGTTCGGCCTTTACAGCAAGTAGATCACCACCCCAATCAGGTAGGTATCTGTCTAACTGGGGATAGGTAGGACGATATGCCAGCCAAAGCTCTTTAATTCGATCTGCGGCCTGCCTGGGGTCTGAGATTTCAATTAGGTTGAGAATTTCATACACATGCACAAAAAGATAGCTTAGATCTGTCGGCAGGTAATTCCGGATACGCGCCTGAGAACGCCAATGGAAGTACCAACTCTTTTGTGCTTTGTCCATATCTTGATAGGTTGGCCAGTAGAACTTAAATGGGACATGGCTAGCGATACCCCCTTCCTTATTTCGAAGCTTCAGGGCCTGTTTGGCAAATGACGTTCCGCGATTTTCGTAGGAAATAGAAACGCTAATTCTTGGTTGATATGCACCTGGCGGTTGGGCAGGTGAGACATCGACGAATCTATCGAGCATTGAGCGCTGTGTGCGTTGAACATTTCTTCGCGCAAGTTGCCCCGGCTTAGATGAAGGGCTATATGACTGCTGCCCTCCAAGTGAATTGATGGCCTGTTTCAATAATTCGAACGGCCAGAGGAACAGAGAAACCAGACAACAACCAGGATTGTTATTTCTTGAATGCTTTTGCATGGAGGTAACTTCCGCTGAAACCTACAAATAAAATGTTGGATTACTGTTCCAACCACCTATTTCTTTGAATGCATACCAAGTCATAGTAATAGTATTTAGATTCCACAATCTTCCAGAAATAAATAATGTGATCTGCGACTTCCCTATATGGTTTGCAACAGTCCAACCAGCTGCAGGAATTGCTATTACTTGTTTGTCGATATTCAATAATCGGTGAGGCATCACATTCCCCCACATAATGGCTCAAGGATACCCGAAAAATCCCACCTTGGGCAAGCTCCATGCTTTGGGAAAGCAGACGCCAGTCACCCTAACCCCTATGATCTGAAGTAGGAAATTGGGGTCGAGATGGTTTCAAAACTGTGGACACACTGGATGACAATGACCCAAGGCAATGTTATCTTGATCTCGCTAAATTGCACAAATAACTGAATAATAGTAATAATACATTCCTTGCCTATTCGCTGACTTGGCCCTGCCGGATGTGCTGTTTTTTTCTCACAGAAAGAGATAACCCATGCTCAACGAAGTAGAGTTTGAAGGATACATAACCCGTTCCTGGGTGGACGGGGAAGATCGCTTTCTACGTCTGGCAAATCACCCCCCGGGAGAAAACGGCAAAACGTTCTCGGATTATGTGACGGTCCAGATCGATCCTGCCCTTGACTTGGATGCCCGTCGAGTCAAGATCGGTCAATTGATCCAAATCGCCGGCCGCATCGCAGGCAAGAGGAGTCAAAGTGGCCGGACGACTATTTTCTTTACTTTAATTCTTACAGGCCTTCTGTTGTTGACAGCAGTAGGGATCGAGATCGGCCGTATTGTGTATTCAAGGGGGAGAGGTAGGAAAAGCGCCTGATGCGGCTGCACTGGCCGCGGTAGCACAAATTGATGTTCCTTATTATCGGGAAACAGGTGAGATTCGATTCTTGCCAAATGTATATGTTATGACACAGGATTACGCCTCAAGGAATTCCACTTACCTACAGTCCAGACACATCAGAGTAACTGTGACGAATATTTTTGTTGATCCGAATCAAAAGATCGTGTTCTTAACAACTTCAGCCGATCTATCTTCATAACTTCCGAAAATCTTGGCATTTAAGGGAACATAAAGGTATATAATAGATAGCTAGAGCGCTATTTAGACTAGGAGCAATGCATGGCTCACAAACTTACAGTATTACTTGATGGTGACGACACGTTGTGGCGAACACAAGAAATTTATGATGGAATTAAAGAGAACTTCGCTGGACTCTTATATGATACAGGTATAAAAGAAATAAATCTCATATCGAGGCTCGACGAACTAGATGCACAAAGAGTTGCAATTAAGGGCTTTACATCCGATAGATTCATAGAAAGTATGTTGATAATATATGCTCAGTTTTCAAAGCTTTACAGTTTAGAATGGAATGTTCAAGTTGAAAAAAAGATCATTGGATTTGATGAAACGCTAAAATATATGCCTCCACTTTACGAAGACACAATTCAAGCCTTGGAAAACCTAAAAAAACATGCTCGACTGTTCCTTTTTTCGATTGGCGATCAGGAAACTCAGTTAAGCAAAATAAAGAAACTAGGTCTTGCTCACTTTTTTGAAAAAACACATATAGTTAAGACAAAGAACAAGGATGTTTTGGAGATCTTTATTACAAAGCTAGGAGTTAATACTAAGCATGTGTGGATGGTCGGCAACAGCATCAGATCCGACGTAGTGCCCGCGTTATCCATTGGTCTAAATTCAATACTTGTAGATCGTGGCAATTGGAAGTATGACCAATGTGTATTGCCCGAACAAGGGAAATTAAACTATATTCGCGTAAAGACACTAAAAGACGCTGCTGACAAAATATTGGTTGATATGTAAATGGAAAATAAAAACATTGTCTTGTGTGCATCCAATGCAACCCGAGAATATCTAATTGATGTTCTTGAAAGCATTGGCAGGCCGCGAGGCGACACAATGCATTTCCGTTATCGCAAGGCCTGGGTGGACGAGCAGCTTTGGAATACACTACCACTGAAAACCAGCCACTCAACCGCCCCGCGTGAAGGTCGTTCTGCACTTATTACTTTTGTGTATCAAGAAGTCGGGAAGAAAAACAAGAAAATTACCTGGAAACACGCTTATCCTTTAAGGTTTGGAGAAATCATCGAATGGTACAAAACAGGCGATGACGGCAATGATGTTGCATATTTCTATTTTGAAACACAAAGCTATTGTTCTGTTTCAAATACTTCAAAAAGTATTAGCAATGAAATTATACAAAAAATGAAGAAACAAAATGGGTGGAATTACTCAGCTCAAATAGAGCTGCCAAGTATTAATAAAATTGACAAATCTACTATCTCTGATATTAGTGCATTTCAAACTTGCATCCATCAAATCAACTTTAATCACTTTCAATCTCCTGACAAAAAGACGAAATATTTTCCTGTGTTTATAAAAGTGAATGAAATAAAGCCCAAAACCAAATTAAAATATAATCACGAATTACATCGAAACTTTGCCCAACTTATCGAAAGTAATAGCTACATTGTAGAAGCAAGCATATTCTTGAAAGATTCTCCCGGACA
>CAZJYB010000221.1:0-6117 GCA_964549865.1 uncultured Anaerolineaceae bacterium | reverse complement strand
CAATTCACCGTCCTCAGCCTTATGATAAATGACCTCAGGGCGGGAAACTTGAAATTCATATCCTTCGCGACGCATGGTTTCGATCAGAATTCCCAGATGCAGCTCGCCTCGGCCGGAGACCAGGAAATTTTCGGCAGAATCAGTTTCCTCTACACGCAGGGAAACGTTTGTACGAAGTTCTTCATAGAGACGTTCGCGCAATTTGCGTGAAGTACTCCATGTGCCTTCCTGGCCCGTAAATGGAGATGTATTCACGCCAAACGTCATGCGCACGGTTGGCTCTTCAACTTTGATGGTTGGCAATGCAACGGGGTTGGCCGGGTCTGCCAGCGTTTCGCCAATGGAAATACCTTCCAGGCCTGCGAGAGAAATGATATCGCCCGCGCTCACTTCATCAATTTCAATCTTGTTCAAGCCTTTAAAGGTGTAAAGGTAGCGCGCGGATTCAGGTAAATTTCTTCCATCAAGCGTCAGGCGTGCCAATTTTTGGCCAACCTTGATGGTACCTGCAAATAAACGGCCAATGGCTGTCACGCCACGATAATCGTCATATCCAAGAGTTGTGACAAGCATTTGCAAGGGCGCTTCCGGATCAACCTTGGGAGCGGGAATATGTTTGAGGATGACATCGAACAAAGGTTGAAAATCTGCGTCAAGATCCGGGGTAAGACCGGCACGGCCTGCCGTTGCCTGAGCATAAATCACTGGAAAATCCGCCTGCTCTTCGCTGGCACCGAGCTCAATGAACAAGTCAAAGGTTTCATTCAGTACTCGCGATGGCTCTGCATCCTTGCGATCCACTTTATTGATCACAACGACGGCCTTATGTCCCATTGCGAGAGCCTTCTTAAGCACAAAACGGGTTTGAGGCATTGGGCCTTCAGCCGCGTCTACCAGCAAAAGAACACCATCCACCATATTCAAAACGCGTTCCACCTCGCCGCCGAAATCGGCATGTCCGGGGGTGTCTACTATATTGATCTTGATCGGCTTGTTTGTTGCGGGGTCGACCAATGAAATGGCGGTATTCTTGGCAAGGATCGTAATACCGCGTTCGCGCTCAAGGTCATTTGAGTCCATCACCCGTTCTTCCACGTGTTGATGCTCGCGGAAGGTATGGGATTGCCTGAGCAGGCCGTCCACGAGCGTGGTCTTGCCGTGGTCAACGTGGGCAATGATGGCTATATTTCGTAGATCTTCTCTTACAATTTGCATGTTTCACCTGGTAAAAATTTGCATAAAAATACCTCGGCCAGAAAAGGCCGAGGATTCGGCTTGCGGGTAAGGATTTTATCAGACGAGAAGGGATTTGGATAGAGGGCGGTCAAAAATCAATAAGAAATGCAAGAAAATGAATTGGCAGCAGGTTTACACCCTGCCCAAGCGCCCTACATTCCGCAGATCGCGATAACCCCACCACACCTGCCAAACGCGAATCGCTGCCTCCAGTTGAATTTTAAGTGATATCTTGGATTTTCCCCAGCGACGATCTGAAAAATATATCGGGAACTCGGCAATCTTGAATTCCAGGGAGTCAGCCAGATATGCCATTTCCACTTGAAAAACGTATCCGCTGGATTGAATGTGTTCAAGGGGCATTTGCAACAAAGTCTCACGTTTCCACACACGGTAGCCTGTCGTCACATCGTGTAGCGACATATTTAAAATAGTGCGGGCATAAATATTCCCAAAAGCGGAAAGGCCCTTCCGCCAGGCCGGCCAATTCACATCCACAGAGCCACCAGGTATGTATCGGGAGCCAAGCACAAGATCATATGTGGCCAGCAACTTCGTCATTTCTACAAGTACAGAAGGATCGTGTGAAAAATCAGCGTCCATCTGAACGACTGCCTGGGCGCCCTCCCCAAGCACCTTTTGAAATCCATTCAAATATGCGGATCTCAAACCCATTTTGCCCGGACGGTGCATCACCTTCATACGACCCGAATAGGTTATGGCTAGTTCTTCGGCAATGCGGCCCGTACCATCGGGACTGTTATCATCGACGACCAGCACGTGCAGGTCAAGCGGAAGCGCAAATAAAGCGGAGACCAGTTTGGGCAGGTTCTCCGCTTCATTATATGTGGGCGTTACAACTGTGATACGCAAAGTTTACCTGTTTTTTAGGCGCACCAGCTCCGCCTTGACTTGATCAGGTTCAGAAAATTGACCTGGCGATATGATCAGCTCGACTATTTTTGAACTTAAAAAGTCTTTTCGGCTGGTTACCAACTCACGATCCTTGATCGGATAAAAATATTCCATCGATTGCTCAAGACGGGAACCAAGTTTTTCACCCAACGCCTTCATGTTGGAGGCGGACATGATAAGGATAAAATCTATTCCGTGAAATTGACCCAGGAAATCGTCAGGCATGCCCGTTTCGCGCATGGTATTGACAACCATTAAACTGATTGCACGCAATACATCGTCCGATGCCACAAAACCATACGCCTCACGAAAAGCGTCCATGTTCTCAATGGACACAAGCAGAATTCCCAAGCCGTCTTTATCCAGCACCTCGGCCAGTTTTTCATCCACCAATGGCCCTTCAGGAAGTCCGGTTACTGGATTGGTAAGCGACCCTTGATCAGCGCGCTTCAACGAATTTCGTACACGCAGGCGAAGTTCCTGTACATCAAAGGGTTTGGTAATATAGTCATCTGCGCCCAACTCCAGGCCCTGCAAACGGTCGGCGCGCTCACGTTTTTCAGTTAAAAAGATGATCGGAATATCCGCTGTATGACGATCGGCGCGCAGCCTTCGAGCGACTTCGTAACCGTCGATATCGGGCAGGCGAATATCCAGGATCACAAGATCTGGATGAATGGTCTGGCTTGAACGAACTCCATCCTCCCCCCAATTAACCGTAAAGACTTCGTAGCCCTGAACGCGAAAATAGGCATTCAACATTTCTGCCACATCGAGGTCATCTTCAATGATGAGTATTTTGGGCTTTGAGTCTGTCACGACAGACCTTCATGGAAATTATGAAATGGGTTCTTTTTGAACAATGAACTCACAAATGCTGTCACCGATGGCAACACATTTTGATTCGTTCACACGGAATTCATTGCCACCCGAAACCCACTTGAGCGATTCCTGCAAAAGCCCTGTTGCGACAAAACATACGGGCTTATCCGCCCCGGTACGGCCCCAACAACAGGGGCATTTATGAATGGTCCACACCCACTCGGTATCCTTCTCCTCCACGGTGGTTTGCTGGTCGCTTAATTGGGTGAAGATCTTTGCAAAAGCCGGCAGACCAATTCTCAGTTTGGATTGAAGCGGAAGAACGACAAAAGCCAGGTCTGCTGCACCAGCCAGCGCGCCAAAATTCCTCAAAGCATCAGAGAATGTTGCGCGTCCTGCTCGAAGCGCCAGTCCGCGTCCGCCGCGCGGGCCGTACATCTCCTCCAAGGCAGAACCGATCGCAGAAAGCTCTGCAAAATCAAAACCTTTATCGAGATTATCCGGAGGATAATTTTCAATATAGTGATTCAGTCCCCCAAGGTTCATGATGGCATTCAAGCCATTCTTGCCCATCACCTCTTCAAGGGACTTAATGGTGATCAAGCCAAATTTATTGGGGTAATACAAACCGCTTTTTTGAAGGGGGCTCATAGATACTCCACTAGATCAACTTCGCGAGGTCTTCGGTGGCACGACGCATATCGAGGAAGATAAGGCCAAGCTTGGCCTGTTCACGTGCAAGTGCAGTGAGTACGGCTTCCTCGCCCACCGACATTAACACTACGTACCCTTTTACACCCTTGATATAAACCTGCTCAAGGGAGCCGCGCCCCAACTCGGATGCAATTCTTTCACCTAACGAAAGCATGGCTGCAGACATGGCCGAAACTCGATCTTCTTCAACTCCCTGAGGAAGTGCAGATGCAATGCTAAGGCCATCCACACTTACAATTGCTGAAGCCTCAATATCAGGGGATGACGCCTGCAACTCGCGCAGGCGATCCACCATTTGTTGCGTACGATTTTTTGTCAAACCAGCCCTCCTAAAAGGGAAGAAATTAACGCCCCATTGCGGGCATGAATAATACCTATATAACCTGACTATTTTAGAACATGGCCTGCAATGTGTCAAGTTCGGTGCCTGATGGGTTGCAAATCAGAAAACACCCGCATGCTATAATCCAAAACATGAAAAACCTTCCGACCCTCATTCTCCTGTTCCTGACCATGACAACTTCAATACAAACCGTCCATGCGCAGGAAACGCTTCCCCAGGCTGAACCGGAAAGCGGAGGTGTGGTTTGCGAACCGGGGGTTTATCTTGCAGAACCTGTGGATTGCCAGCCCCTGGGCCCATCCAGCTATCTGACCGATCTTGCCCGCCTCGGCATGACCTTTCCACCGCGTCCATTACCCGCCTCAAAACCGGACCCGGGCCTGACCCAGCTGCCCTATTATTACTTCCACCTGGAAAATGACTATGTGCCTGTATATAGTTCCCCGGGCGGTGCGACCTCCGGGGAACAGTTCCCTCCCGGCTTTGTTTACATCTCGTACATAGACCGCGTGGAAGCTGGGGGCGTGTATTACCTTATGCAAAATGGAGGCTGGATCCCCGGCAAAGGTGCGCGCGTCAGCGAAATATCCGGTTTCCAGGGGTTGGTCTTTAATGCCACACCGCGCCATTCATTTGGCTGGGCATTCGAGCAGATCCCCGTCTTAAGCGCGCCCGGATATAACGCCGGAAAAACGGGCCAGCAGATCTATCCATTTGAGACCATGAGCATCTACAACACGCAACTCCTGGACAATGAAGAATGGTATATGATCGGCCCAAATCAATGGGTGGAAGGCCGCAAAGTTGCGCGCGTGATCCCAAATACCACTCCTCAGACAGGCGTGACCAACAAGCGCTGGATCGATGTGGACCTCGCTGAACAAACTCTTGCTGTCTATGAAAACGATCGGCTGGTCTTTGCCACGGTCATCGCGACTGGCCTTGAACCGTTCTGGACCCGCCCCGGACTCTTTCAGATCTTTCAGAAAAAAGAGACTGAACAGATGCGCAATAATGACCCGTCAGATTTTTATTATCTCGATAACGTTCCATGGACAATGTATTTCGACGGGGCACGTGCATTGCATGGCGCGTATTGGCGTACGCGTTTCGGGTATCCTCAATCTCACGGATGCGTGAACCTCTCGGTGGGCGATGCACACTGGATCTTTAATTGGGCAGGCGAGGGCGATTGGATCTATATCCATGACCGTACAGGCCAGACGCCAACAGACCCGGCGCTTTATTCGAGCGGCGCGTATTGACATCAATATACCCCCATGGTAAACTACGGCCCGCTTAACAAATTGGTCCCGTGGTGTAGCGGCCTAACATGCGGCCCTGTCAAGGCCGAGATCGCGGGTTCGAATCCCGTCGGGACCGCCAGTTATCGTCCATAATATGCAAAAAGGACTCTGCGTCATAACGCAGAGTCCTTTTTGCATCCATCTATTTCAGCGCT
Organism: uncultured Anaerolineaceae bacterium; assembly: GCA_964549865.1. Lineage (GTDB taxonomy): Bacteria > Chloroflexota > Anaerolineae > Anaerolineales > Villigracilaceae > Villigracilis. The sequence continues at coordinate 625 of CAZJYB010000221.1, read as the reverse complement.
TCCTTCGCCGCGTTGATCACTTCATCATAATTTGGTTCTTCAGCGAGGACAGACATGTATTTTACGTAGACCAGCTTGCCATCGCGCCCGACGATAAATACAGCCCGGCGCAGGTAGCGGCGCTCCTTGATGAGCAGGCCATACTTGATGCCAAAATCGGCCTCGAGCACATCGGAAACAACCTTCACCTTGTCCACACCAGCGGCACCACACCAGCGCTTTTGGGCCATCGGAAAATCCGTGCTGATGGTGTAGATGACAATATCGTCACTCAGTTTCGCGGCTTCCTCATTAAAACGACGGGTTTCCCGGTCACATACATCTGTATCGAGTGAAGGCACTGCAGAAAGAATAATGACCTTCCCCTTGGAATCCTGCAGGGGATTCACCGGCGTCCAGCCGGGCACAACTGAGGTAAACTCGGGCGCAGGCTGTCCCACGGCGACATCATCGCCGATGAGGGTCGCGAATTTATCTCCTATTTTTATTACATCGTTCCTTACGGTTGGCATTACAGTTTTCTCCTGGAATTAAAGATTGATTTTGATAAGGTGACCCTATTTCGATTTCAGCCGTCAAATTCTACTGCAAAATAATGATGCAAATGGCTTGACAATAGCGCGTA
>CAZJYB010000220.1:0-6299 GCA_964549865.1 uncultured Anaerolineaceae bacterium | reverse complement strand
GCTCACCTGCGAGCCTCAAACGGCGAGTGCAACAAACGCAGTGCGGCGCAAGTGTGGTGGTAGGTTTTTCGGATAGACGCTAGGATGTACAGGAGACCCGGAAGTTCGCCTGTTCGGTCAAAACATTGGGGTTCAGGATATGTAATTTCACCCAGTAATCGTTCGGTCCGCCTACTTGATAAAACTCGTTGATCACTTTTGTGCCGGCCTCGTTAAAAGCGATCGTGCCCACATCCGATAGTGCGCCCGTGCTGGCTTCCCACCGCCAGTTAACCAATGTTGGACCGTTGACTGTGATCTCGGCCTCAAAAAAGAACGTTTGAGGGAACTGCGTGCAAGCCACCACCGCCCTGTTTGGCTCCACGATCAGGGTCGCCCCTGTTACGGTTGTCGCCGCAGGATGAACGACAGGCAGGGTATCTCCATCGCCATCGATCTCCGTCACATCCGCAGAGAGCCAGCAATATCCATTCGGGTTGCCCGGATCGCGCACATACCACCAGGTGGATGTGTCGTTGCGCCCAATTACGCGAGCCGACTGCTCCCGGCGTAATTCATTTACCAATTCATACAATACACTCGGCCCAAAGCGACAGTTGACAAGTTCATCGGTGACGCGCAGAACAAGCTGCACCGGCGTGGCGGTCCGTGTAAGTGTGGGCGTCATCGTATTGCCAGCCATAACCGTTGGCGGCATTAACGTGTCTGTTGGTATGGGGACCACAGGTGCAGAAAGATTACAGGCGCAAAGGATAAGGGAAATCAGCCCCGCAAGCAGGACACGGCAATTCATATACTCTTACTCTCCTTGAAATCATCAGGCGACCCTGTGTTGGTCGCCTGAGTTGTTTATCTACTTTACTGTAACAGTGAATGTTACCGTTTGTTGCGGGTCTGTTGGTTCATTGGAAGGTGGATAGTACCCAAGCAGGATCTGTGCCTCTCCCGTGGAGAGGGCTTTGAACGTCCAGACCTCCAGGCCGCCGCTTCCGGGCATGGCAGGTTCATCGCCCTTGTAATCCCGGGAAACGAATTGCACAACGCCTGAATTTAATTCTTCCACCAGTTCCCAATGATAGCCCGTACTGGGGTTTGATTCCAACACGATCGTGAATTCATTCCCTGCAGTGACTTCAAGGGGGGTTGCAGGGTCGGAGATCTGCAACCGGGATAATTCGTTTCCACAAGCCGCCAGGGCAATGGATGCGACCAGGAGAAAGACCGGATATTTTTTCATAGTGTCCTCAATATACCTTTCATACGACAAACGTTATCGTGTATCAGTGCAGTTTCAATTCCCAGATGTGATCCATTGTTGGCGAACCTGCATAGACGTCCAGCATTTCCAGGTACAAAACCTGCATGGTGATGGGCTCGGCAAGGTCAAAGGAAAGCTCCGGTTTTTCAACGGTCCCCTGTCCCTCAAATTCATAGATCACGGGTTGTACACCGGGAGCGGAGTAACACTTCAAGGTAACGGTTACTTTTGTCGAACCAACAATGATCGAAAATCCACTCATCCTGCGAGGGGACGGGAATGTCAACTCAATGATAAAGGGGTTGTCCTCAAATGTTTTTGCAGGCGTATAGGGATCGTTATCAAAAACATGCTGGATCGCCAGGTTTTGCTGGTCACCGGCGTCCAAAAAGGTATGACGGACATGCACATCCTCTCCATTGATCTTGATCGTTGACTCCGGCAGGATCGCACGGAACGCCTTTTCCGCGGCGAATAATTCATCCGCATTATCCGCGTAGCGCAGGCGGACAAAGTAAAAGCCGGGCGTTCCATCCGGGTAGGGAACCGTTTTCTCAATGCGAATATCGGCAAATTTACCACTGCTGAGAGCCAGCTCGTACTCCTCCTTTAACATGATGAACAGGGTGTTGTCATCGAGAGGCCGTGGCTGTATGATAAATCCATTAATGCTTTGCATCTCAAAAGGCAGGGGGTCGTTCATAAAAAAGCGGGCGACAACGTCCGTACCATTTGCCCAACTTGGAGAAAACATGATCTTTGTTTCAGGATGTTCACGTCTATATTGCTTGATAATATCGAAGATCTGAAAGGCACCATACTGCATCCCGCCCATGCCATAATCCTTGTACCAGGTGGGGCCATTCACGAGCGCATCAGTCAGCATGCTCACATTTGCAATCGACAGGATTGCAAAGACCACCAATGCAATCAAGGCATGAGAAGGATTCCATTTTTTTAAATTTGCCACAAAGCGGGTTTGTTTTATACGTCTGGCAAGCCACCCGAACACGCCGGAAACTTGCAGTGCCAGGATCGCCGCAAGTACGCAGGCAGTAATACGGTCTGGCTGCAGTTCGGAAAGGGAGGCAAATAAACATCCCAGGATAAAGATCGCCACGGCTGCAACGATCCTTGGGGAGGTCAAACCAGGGCCGCGGGCAAGCTCGAGCAGGCGCTTCGCAGGGGTTTCGAGCCAAAGCAATACCTGCTCAAGGCCGAGCGCGGTCAGGATCGAGGCCGGAAAGACGAATACCATCGTGCGTGTGATGCCTGTAGCTGCAAACGCGCCCGCGACGGGGGCAGCCAGCATTGCAATCAGGATCGTACGATGGGTCGATTCGCGCACGCGGCGGATGACATATGCCAGGCCGAACAATGCAAAAGGCAGGGTTGCGATCATGATATTGCCATAGCCCTTCATTATTTGGCGCTGCAGTTCGCGCTCATTGGGCGTATACCAATACCAGGCGCCCATCCCAATAAAGTATTCTGAAAAATAATGACGGATCTTCTCTGAAAGAGGAATATCCTCAAAAAGATACGAGCTGAGTGTATGCAGATGGGCGACAGCGTTATCAGGGTCCATCATCCTGAATCGAATATAAGGTATGGCAAGAATTGCCAGCAGGATCAAGGCGCGCAGCGCGGTGCCGCGGTTTTCCCAGTGATAGCGCCAGTCTGAAATGAGCAGTGCCAGCGCGGTAACGGGCACGAGCACCTGCCCCGGACTGTATGTATAAAAACCCAGTGCACCCAGAAAAATGGCCAGATACAAATAACGCGGCGACTTGATGCGGTAGAGCAAATACGCACATAATGCACCCGCATAAAAACCAACAAATTCGGCTACCTCCCAGGCTGTACGCGAATGTAAAAACCAAGCCGGTGTGATCGATAAAAACAACGTTCCTGTCCACCAATATTTGACCTTGAGTACATCCCGCAAAATTACACCGACCGAGATCGCGGCGATCAATGTAACAAGCACGGATGTAGCCCGTGTAACAACTGCAGATTTTCCGAAAAGAATATACGGCAGCCACTGAACGTACACGCCCATGCCAAGAGTGTAATAATCACCATTCCTGAAGGCCGGTGGGAACAAATGCCCCTGGGCATCGCGATATCCATGTTCGACCAGTTCGGCCATGAATTGGGTTTGAAGAGCCTCATCGGTAAAGAAGAATATTGGGAATTGGGTCAAGCCGATCAGGCGGGTGGCGAGATAAACAACGACCGCACCAATGAACAGCCATGTTGCCAGATCATAACGTCTCAATCGGCTGGCAAGCGCCTCAAGTACAGTTTTAAGGCTGCCGGCTAAACCACCCAACCTGATGCTCCTGGCCCGCGGCTTTTTAGATCGCCCTGCCTTGAGGCCTTCCACCTGGATCGTGACAGGCACTTTGCCGTCCTTCTCCTGGCCTGCTTCGATGGTGAGCTGTAACTTTGTACCCGACTCAAGGGTAAAGCTGACCTGCTCTCCCGCTTGTTTAGAAGCTTTTCTGCGTTTGTTTTTTTTCATTGAGGGCATGATGGGTATCTCTTCAAGGCATCTCTCTTTTGGAATGAATAATTATAATCTTCCTCACGCTCCGTGATCAGCTTAAAATTCGCACTAGCGAAGCCTCAACTCCCAAATGTGGACCGGCACAGGAGCAGGTGAGAAGAAATTCAGCACCTCAAACCGCAAGATCCGGACTTGTCTTGACTCGGGAAGGTCAAAGGAAAGTTCCGGCTGTCTTACAGTGCCCCCACCCTGAATTATGTAAACAATGGGTTCTGCATCCGGCGTTGAATAGTACTTCAGTGTGATCTGGGTGTAAACCGAACCAATAATAATCGAAAACCCACTGATCTCACGCGGCACAGGAAATGTCAGTTCGATAACGAAGGGGTTGGCTTCAGAGGTTTTCGCGAGGGAAAGAGGGTCATTATCGAAGACCATGTTGATCGCTTTGGCTTGCACATCGGTATCCAGATGGGAATGGCGGACTTTAACCTCCTGCCCATCGATTGTCACACTGGATTCATACAAGATCTGACGAAACGCCGTTTCAGCGGCGAATATCTCTTCAACAGCATCGACATAGCGCAAGCGGACAAAATAGAAACCGGGCGTGCCATCCGGGTATGGGAAGATCCGCTCCACGCGAATATCTTTGAATTTACCGCTGTTCGTGACGCGCTCGTATTCCGCGGGTGTCATAATGAACACGGTATTACCGCCAAGAGGAAGCCTTTTGTTGATATGTCCATCGATACTGCCCAGCTTGATGGGCAAAGGGTCATCCAGGAAAAAGCGCGCCAGGGTGTTTGTGCCATTTGCCCAATTTGGCGAAAAGACGATTCGCGTACCGGGATGTCCCTGTTGATATTGTTTTATGACATCAAATATCTGGAAAGCACCATATTGCATTCCACCCAAATCGTAATTCCTGTACCACAACGGTCCATTTCTGAGCGCGTCGCCCAGCAGGTGAATATTTGTGCCAGCCAGAATCATAAAAACTGTGACAGCGATGATCGATCGCGAAAGCTGCCAGCGTTTCCAGTTTGCTGCATGGCGCGTGCGTATGAGCCATTTGGCGAGCTGTTCAAAGCCACCCGAAACATGCAGCGCAAGCATCATCGCAAGGACAGACACCACAACGTGATCCATGCTTTCCCTGGAGATGTACGCAATAAAGATCACAGGCAAAAGGACGAGCATGGCAGCAAGGATACGCCTGGAGGTGAACCCGGGGCCCATACCAAGTTCGGTAAGGCACTTATTGGGGCTTTCGATCCATTGCAAAACCCGTTCGAGGCCCATCGCAGTCAGGATTGCCAGCGGGATGACAAACACCAGCGCCCGCGTGATCCCGGTCCGCACCAATGCTGCTGCAAGCGGGGAAATCAATAAAACGATAAGAATTGCACGATGGGCAGACTCGCGCAACGACCTTACAGCATGCACCAAACCGATAAGCGCGAAGGGTAAGGTAACAGCCATAATGTTGCCATAATCCTTCATCAGATGGCGCTGAAGATCCCGATCATTGGGCTGGTACCAATACCATGGACTGAGGCCGATGAAATATTCCTTAAAAAAGCGGCTGACCTTTTCGGACAAGGACGTATCCTGGGTCAGGTACGAACCCAACGCATACAGATGGTCAGAGGGGGCACGCGGATAGTCCAGGCTAAATCGAAGGTAGGGCAGCGCAAGGAACGCCGTCAAAACCAGTCCCTTGAGAATGGTAAGACGGTTCTCCCAATGATAGCGCCAATCGGAAACAAGCAAAGCGAGCGCCATGACTGGCACGATCGCCTGTCCCGGACTATATGTGTAAAACGCAAGTGCACCCAGAAAGAATGCCAGATATAAATAGCGGGGGTCCTTATATCTATAAAGCAGATAGGCGCATAATGCACCCGCAAAAAAAGCCGTAAATTCGGCCGTCTCGAACGCGGTACGCGAATGCAAAAACCACGCGGGCGTAATTGAGAGGAACATCGTTCCTGTCCACCAGTATTTCGCCTTGAACACATTACGCAGGATAATGCCGATCGCAACCACCGCGACCAGTGTAATGAAGACAGAGGTGGCGCGCGTAACGAGTGCAGATTTACCAAAAACAACGAATGGCAACCACTGCAGATATACACTTAAACTCAGGTTGTGGTATGGACCATTTAAGAAGTATGCCGGAAACCACACTCCCGTCTGGTCTCGATATCCATTTGCGATCAAGTCAACCATGGCTTGTGTTTGAACAGCTTCATCAGCAAAGAAATAAATGGGATACTTTGTCAGGCCGATCAGGCGCGTGATGAGATAGAGCACGATCGCGCCAACGAACAGCCACATTGGGATGTCGTACCTTTTCAGGCGATTCTCCAGCGCGTCCAACCCGGCCTTCAGCCTGCCGGCAATTTCCCCGAGCCTTTTTTTTCGCTGTAACTTTTTTGCGCGCGCGGGTCGTTCTGTTGCGACTTCTTCCACGTCGAGCGTAAGCGGCAGCCTGCCCGTTTTAACTTTGCCGGTTTCAAGGAT
>CAZJYB010000219.1:0-6305 GCA_964549865.1 uncultured Anaerolineaceae bacterium | reverse complement strand
ATCGTTACAGTGGCCATAAATGCCTGCAACAACAAAAGCGATTCGTTTGGCAGAGTTCGCGCGAACGGACCGAAACCCTGCAGGGTGCCAGCGATGGCGATCGCAGAAATAATGACGGTGACGGTCGCACTCTCGCGCTGGCCGAAGCGATATGCCGCCCAGATGATCGATGGAGCGATCAGGAATTCCAACGGATAGTTTTTAGCGCCAATGATGGCCTGATTACTAAACACTGCCAGGGCGATCAGAATTGAAGATAGCAGCAGGAATCCAGCCTCGATGACGCGGGCGGGAGTCCACGTGAACTTTGGTTTGCTGGCCCACAGGATGAGTAATGGGGCGACGATCAAGATACCGGTGGCATCACCCAACAACCACGTCAACCAGACTGGCAGAAAATCCGACCGCTGCGCCAGCCCACTCCAAACGAGGCTGGTCACTCCGACAGTCGCACTCACTACGGTCCCGACCATGCCCGCGAGAACTGCAAATTTTAGAACATCCTGCGCGCGATTAAATGCACGGAAGCCATTGGCATAGCGACTGACCAGGTACGCCCCAAGTAGCCCTTCAAAAGTATTGCCCAGCGCGATCGCGAACGACGGTAACGTGGCGCCCGAGGTGGTAAGGTTCACAAGAAAGGCGCCCAGCAAAATGGCGGGCCAGACGTAATCCCCAAGGATCAGGAAAGCAGCCAGTGCGATCCCGGCGGGAGGCCATACTGCTGTCGCGCTGGGATTCACAAAGGCCAGGCTCAGCCCCAATTTGCCCGCGTAAAAATAGATGACGGTCAGAAGGATAAGAATCCCCACTTTTCCCAAAAAACGCCTGTAATTCAGTTGTTTTAGGTCTGGCATCGAGATATTTTGCATAACACCTTTGTGACATGCCGCAGTGCAACACCACTGTTATTTTAACGGTTAAAGTGGCCGGAATTACACCCCGAGTTCCGCATAATCCTTTCAATTTCGAAATGTTGGGATACGATGCCTCCGTACCCAACGAGTCACCGTGCCCTTACACATCCTCTTCATCGACAGGCGCGCGCGGCTCCGCATTCATCGCGTGGACCCAAACGCCGCTTTCACTCATCATCGTTGCAACCAGGTATGGCTTCGGCAGGGACTCAAAACCCTGCCCGTCCATGAACTGCACGATCAACGCGTGCGGGGGCTTCTCTATCTTGAAGCTCTTCTGCACACGGATCAGGAAATATTTTGCGCTTTCGTTCGAGACCTGAAAGCGGGAGGCGATCATTTCGAAGGGTTTGGGGTTATTCATCTTGATATTTTACCCGCTTGGGGTGGCCCACGCCTTGCAATGCACACGTAGGGGCACGGTCCCCGTGCCCTGGGCGACGGAACGTCGCCCCTACCCCCACCCCACCGCCCCAACGAATCGGTTATTCCTTCTCCACTTCAACGATCACCCTTACGACGCGCACGCGCTGACCCACTGAAATGGGACTCTGACTCATGGCGTCCCATTCCTCGCCAGCGAGGAAGATCTTCCCATTTGTGTAAACCGTCGTACGTGTTTCGCCTACAGCGCCCGAAAATCTTAAGCTGGGAATTTTTTCCATACTACCCACTTCTTTTAAGACCCCGCGATCTATGATCGGGATGAGTATCACGACGCCAGGGCCTTTGTCGCCCAGATACCGCCCGAGGCGATACACAGGCAGGCGTTTGTCTTCCTGCATGGGATGGGCGAAGGGGCAAGCACGCATCCTCTTCCGTTGCGGGCTGTAATCGCCTCAGCGACGCGAGCCGCGCCTGGGCACCATCGAGGTACGTTGCGATGCGAACAGGCGTCAACACCATCTGCTCGGTGATGTAATCATCCTCCCAATCAGAGGTATGTAAATCAGGGACTCTATAAGCTCGACAGGTATCAACTTCATTCGGCATGGGGTACCCGCATTTCTGTCGTCAAGCATACCCGAAAGATCCCCTAACGCACAAGGCTATGCATAGTCAAATCAAGTCCCCTGCCCGTGTTCAAAAGGCGGGCAATGGGAGATATAATCTCATCAAAAACGAGTCTTCATGAAAAAACAAACCTTGTTATTAATTTTCCTCTTCACGGCCTGCACTACGCCTCCAACACTGCCGCAGGAAGATCAGCTCGCGACCACTGTGGCAAAGACGCTGACCGCGCATCCGATCATTAGCTTTACACAGATCCCCACGCTTACGCCTACGGCCACAGCAACTGTCGCCGCGAGCGAGCCACACGTGCCATACTACACATTCACGCGCGCGCAAAACGTCAATTTACGTACACAGCCGGGCACCTTGTTCCCGGTCAGCCGCGTGATGGCGCAAGGGACCAGATTGGAGGTGACGAGTCTCTCGCTCGGCGGCGAGTGGCTGTATGTCTTTATGGTTGATGAGGGCGTGAGCGGCTGGGTGGATCGTACCTTTGTGGAGGAGATCCCCGAAGGGCGTTTCGACTCGATCAACCCGCAGCATTGTCAAGTCGTGAGCGGGCGCGTGCTCGACTCAAATGGCAACCCTGTAAGCGGCATTGGCTTCGCCATCGAACAGGGGACCATGAGAACCGACGCGGCCACCGATACAGCCGGCATGTTCTTTGCTTTTTTACCTGAGTCCGCTACCGGCGAGTGGAGCGTCACTTTCATTTCGATCGCCACCACCAGTAACCTTATGAATTCGTCCTGTCTCAACCTTGGTGCCTGTGGACAAACACAACCGCTCAGTATAAATGTCACTTTGCCGACGACTGCACTGGTGACATTTATATGGGAATAGGCCCCACCCCTCCCCACCCGTCCGTGCCGCGAGCTGCGCCACAGCGGCACGGACGGGTGGGGCTGCATCATTGGTATACAATACATTATTCCACTATTGGAGGTGTTGAATGCGAAGATCACTTCTGGGGATCGTTCCCACATTGCTTATCGTTGTACAGCTGGCTTGCAACCTGCCATCGGGCGCAGCCACACATACATCCACGCCGACCGCTGCATCGCCAGCCGGCACAGAGACCGCAACCGCAACACTCGTGCCTGTGGATATTGGGTCGGCCACGCCGATCCCGACCCCGCAAAACCCACTTGTATTACGCGCCACATTGTGTTGGATTGGGCCGGGCCCACAATACCCAACGGTAAGCGCCCTTAAACAGAACGAACGCGTGAAACTGCTTGGCCGCGGCAGTATCTCCGGCTGGTACATTGTTGAAAACCCGATCTATCACGACCCATGCTGGGTGCAGGAAGCCGAGCTGCAGATCGAACCTGGCACAGACCTCGCCAGCCTGCGGATCTTCAATCCGCCGCCAACGTCCACACCCACAAAGCCGCCGCCCACACCCACGATCACGGCCACGCCATAAATACATTATTGCTCAGCGCAGGTCTTCGCGACACTTGCGCCCAACTTGGCCTGGGTCTCCTGACCCAGGCCAAGCAAGCTATTGCGGTCTGCCCAACGTCATTGCCCAATAATTGAAATAATTTTCCTGGGTCTCTGCACCTGAATTGAACACATAACCGATCCCGATCTGTGTATACGCCGGGTCGAGCATATTCTCGCGATGTCCCGGGCTGTCCATCCAACCCTGCACTACTTCGGCGGGCGTGGCATATCCCGCGGCTACGTTCTCCGCCGCTGCTGAAAAGGCATACCCGAAACGCGTCATGCGCTCGAACGGAGACGAACCATCCGAACCGGTATGTGAGACGAATAAATTACAGGCCATGTCAAGCGCGTGCGCTCGAGCCGCTTGAGTCAATTGAGCTTGTGCAGTTAACGGCCCGGCATTCACCTTGCCTCGTTCGATGTTGGCAAGCTCGATCACTTCTTGGGCGAACGCGACTGCATTTTCATCCTGTGCTGTCTCACACAAAAGTGGCATTGCAGTATTCATACCTGCAGACCCGTTAAGCACAGAGTCTTCAGTTCCAGTTGCTTCGATCGAAGGAATGGCATCCATCGTCATAACAGGAGCCGGGTCCGCCGCCGGCCCGCCCCTGGAGCACGCAGCCAGAATAAACATCACTGCAAATATGGCGTAATATCCGATACGAATCATCTCAACTCGATTAGCCATGAATTTGGAAAAAAAGTATACCGTGCATGGATAATAAAATCCGCCTTTTCGTAGGGCGGGTTTGCAACCCGCCAAAGCTTGTGTGTTAAAAAACTGTCAGGCTACAAGCCTGACCTACTTTAGGACGAATTTTATTTTTGATCTTCCTTCTTTACATCTTTTCCAGGATCTCAATTGCCTTTTTGATCCGGGCCAGGCATTTCTCGCGGCCGATAATTTCCATACTCTCGAACAACGGAGGGCTGACTTTTTGCCCCGTGGTCGCTACACGCAAGATGCCAAAGACCTGATTGGTGTTCAAACCGCTGCTTTCCACGTAAGCGCGCATGGGCGGTTCGGCGGTCGCATGGCTGATATCTGACAGTCCAGTGAGGATTTCATAACATTTGCGCGCGATATCTGCGGACTGCTTCGCGTCCAGTCCCTTCGCGACCAATTCATCTGCGGCGGGCGTAACATCCTCTTTGAAGAAGAATGCGCCAAATTGCAGGCAATCATCCAGGGTAACAAGTCGCTCACGAATGAGCGGAATGACTTTCAGCAAAGTGGCATCGTCCACTTTGAGGTTCTCTCGGATGAAGTAAGGCTTGAGACGTGCAGCCAGGTCAACGTTCGTCAGGAGGCGAATGTGCGTCGCGTTGAAGTGGTCCAGTTTTTGGAAGTTGATCGCTGCCGGTGATGGAGTTAAACCATCGATGTTGAATCGTTCGACCATTTGATCGAGGGTCATCACATCGTCTTCCGCCACGCCCCAGCCCATTAATGCGATCCAGTTCAATACACCTTCCGGTATGAAGCCGAGCCCCTCGAGGTCTTTGATAAAAATGGAATGACCGTCTTTGATCGCGTCTGCCGCTTCACGTTTGCTCATCTTGCCCTTGCCGGTTGGCTTGAGAAAAACGGAAAGATGCGCCCAGGTGGGCTCCGCCCATTCGAATGCACGCACGATGTTCACATGTAACGGAAATGTGCCCAGCCATTCGGAACCGCGCAGCACATGCGTAATACCCATTTCATGATCGTCCACCATCGCGGCAAGATGATATGTGGGCAGGCCGTCCGATCTTAATAACACCTGGTCATTGAGCTGTTTGTTCTCGGTGACGATCTCACCACGTAAATGATCCTTCGCAACGGTCGTGCCTTCCTGCGGCATCTTGAATCGGATAATATGTTTCTCCCCGTTCTTAACTCTGCGCGCGGCTTCATCGGGTGCAAGCACGCGGCACGTGCCATCGTAATGCGGATTCTCTTTTCGCTGTTGCTGTTCCTGCCGCACTTTTTCTAATCGTTCTGGCGTACAAAAACATGGAAAGGCGTGGCCTTTATCTACAAGCGTTTTCACATGTGAGTGATAGAGCTCGCGGCGCTCGGTCTGGCGATAGGGCCCATGCGGCCCACCGACATCCGGGCCTTCATCGTATTTCAATCCAAGCCAGCTCAGTCCGTCCATGATCTCCTGCTCGGCGCCGGGCACTGTGCGCGAAACATCGGTATCTTCGATACGCAAAATGAACTGCCCGCCCGTTTTCCTTGCGAGCAGGTAGGCATACAGCGCAGTACGCGCATTACCCAAATGCATATGTCCGGTTGGCGACGGGGCAGTACGAGTACGTGCAGGTTTTATCATTTCTTCTTTATATTATTTTCGGCAAGTTTGCGTGCCAGGTTAACAGTGGCTTCGCTGCCCACCGTATGCAATAACGCCATGTTAGGCGGGCGCTGCCCACCTACTGGATATCCGCATACCAAAACGACCTGCTGTCCCGACGCAATGGAAGATTCCAGCAACGCGGCATCCACATCCGCGAGCATTTCATCGAGCGAGTATGCAAATTTTGCGAGGTGCGGTTTTACGCCCCACAAAAAGCTGAGCTGGTTATAGGTCTCTTCTTCCGGGGTAAATGCATAGATCTCCTTGACAGGTCGCGCCTTCGACATCAACCAGGCGGAACGTCCCTGCATGGTGAAGACAGCCACGGCTGCAACATCGGGATCAAGTGCGAGTTGATTCGCGGCCCGCGCCATCGACGCTGCATCACTCACACCCAGGCCTGCGCGGCCGTCCTGACGACTGCCCCATTCGAGGAAATGAGTCTCTGCCTCGACGACAATGCGCGACATCATCGAGACCGCCGCGATCGGGTGTTCGCCGGAAGCCGTCTCTGCGGAAAGCATGACCGCATCGGTACCGTCGAAGATCGCATTGGCTACGTCCGAGGCTTCGG
>CAZJYB010000218.1:0-6394 GCA_964549865.1 uncultured Anaerolineaceae bacterium | reverse complement strand
ATTGGGGATCACATACATGGGTGCGAAACGGTATATTGAAAAGTTGGTGGAAGCCGGCATCCTGAAAGAAGTAACTGGTTACGCCAGAAACAGGATTTTCAGGGCTGATGAGATTTATAAGGCACTTGAAGAGATAGGCAACTAAGTGTATGAAATCAACCATGCCGGCGCGAATTAACATAGTGCACAACTATATATGATCCACCTGTGAGCTTGTCCCAATGGGGCGAAGGGGAGGACACTTCCCTCCCGATCGAACGGGGACTGCGGAAGCGGGATTTTTCGGGTATGCTTGAATTTACTATCATCAGGGATACAATATGGTGTAATCATAATTAACTCCAAAAAAATAGTATCAGGTCGTATGCCGATATCCTCTTTGATCTCAACCAATTTTGCCCATTTGCAGGCTTATGATGAACAGCTTGCGCGTTTGGGCGCATTGGCTGAGAAGTATTTTGCAGATGACCCAAACACGAGCCTCATCAAGATGCGCCAGTTTGGGGAGTTGTTAGCAAAACATGTTGCCACGCAAATGGCCCTATACGATGCGGAAAAAGCAGAAAGCCAGTATGAGTTATTGCGTCGCCTACGGGATGAAGGCGTTCTTTCACAGGAAATTTATCAATTATTTGGTGAGGTGCGCAGAGCGGGGAACGCTGCCAACCATGCTATTCAAGGCGATTCGTCCACTGCACTCAATATTGTAAAAATGGGTTGGCAATTGAGTGTATGGTTTCAAAAGACATTTATCAAGGAAGATTTCAAAGCAGAGGCGTTCGTTGAACCTTCTTCAAAAAATGAAGTAGATGCACTTCTCAATGAACGCGAAGAATTGGCGGCAAAAGCAGAAAAAGCCAATGCCAAAGTGGAGGAGTTACTTAAACAGCAACAATCGGTGTCGAAGAAAAAACAGGCCCGAACCTTTGATAAGTATCGACAAGCTGCAAAGACTGCCAGTCAAACGGTTTACCTAGACGAACCACAAACCCGCCAGATCATTGATGGGCAATTACGTGTAGCAGGCTGGGAAGCGGATACGGTTAACTTGCGATACAACAAAGGGACACGCCCTGAACGCGGAAGAAATTTGGCGATTGCAGAATACCCAACAGATAGCGGTCCTGCTGACTATGTGTTATTTGTTGGCTTGATGCCCATTGCAGTAGTGGAGGCAAAGCGCAAGAATGTGGATGTCTCTGCGTCCTTACAACAGGCGAAACGATACAGCCGAGGCTTTCTAATTGATGCGGGGATGCAATCTCCAGGAAATGCCTGGGATAAACATCATATTCCATTTGCGTTTTCAACCAATGGACGTCCGCGTTTTCCACAGATGGAAACCCGCAGTGGTATTTGGTTTGTCGATTTACGCCGCTCTGATTATTTGGCTCATTCTCTGGATGGATGGTACACACCTGAAGGCTTAACCACATTATTGAAACGTGATGAAGCCGAAGCCCACAAACAATTGGCTGCTGAGCCGCTTGAATTTGGTTTCCCACTTCGCTATTATCAAAAAGATGCCATTCATGCAGTTGAAAATAAAATCGCAGGCGATGAACGCAAGATGTTGATCGCGATGGCGACAGGGACAGGAAAAACGAAAACCTGTATTGCATTGATCTATCGCCTCTTGAAAGCAAAACGCTTCAAGCGCATTCTGTTTCTCGTGGATCGTGAATCGCTGGGGGAACAGGCTGCGAATGCCTTCAAAGATACCCGCATGGATGCCATTCAATCCTTTGCGGATATCTTCGGCATCATGGAATTGGACGAGAAAACGCCCGAGACCGAAACCGCTGTGCAAATTGCCACCATTCAAGGCATGGTGGCAAGGGTCTTGTACCCAGGTGAAGACCAAAAAGCGCCGACGGTGGATCAATATGATTGTGTTGTGGTGGACGAATGCCATCGTGGATATCTAATTGACCGTGAACTTTCGGATACAGAACTTGGCTTTCGCAGTTATGAAGATTACATCTCAAAGTATCGCCGTGTGATCGACTATTTTGATGCAGTGAAAATTGGGTTGACTGCCACGCCTGCGCTACATACTACTCAGATCTTTGGAGAGCCTGTTTACACCTATACGTATCGTGAGGCGGTGATTGACGGATTTTTGATCGACCACGAGCCGCCGATTCAGATCAAGACAAAGCTCTCAGAAGCGGGTATCAAGTGGAAGGCCGGCGAGGATATTAAATTGTATTACCCGCGCCGCAATGAAGTGGAAATCTTCAAGGCACCGGATGAAATCAAGTTAAACGTGACTGATTTCAATCGCAAGGTGATCACTGAGAAGTTCAACAAGACAGTTTGTGAACATCTTGCAAAGGAACTTGACCCACAATCATTGCAAAAGACCTTGATCTTTTGTGCCAACGATGCCCATGCTGACCTGGTTGTGGATCTGTTAAAAAAGGCATTCAAAAACCAATACGGCAGTGTGGAAGATGATGCCATTGTGAAAATTACGGGCAGTGCAGACAAACCCCTTGAACTCATCCGTCGCTATAAAAATGAACGCAACCCAAATATTGCTGTCACAGTAGACTTATTAACGACGGGCATTGATGTACCTGAAATCTGTAACATTGTGTTCCTACGCAGCGTGAATAGCCGTATTCTCTTCGATCAAATGTTGGGACGTGCCACGCGTTTGTGCGATGAAATTGGCAAGGAAACCTTCCGTGTCTTTGATGCAGTAGGCTTGTATTCTGCGCTACAGGATATGACCGCCATGAAGCCTGTGGTGGTGAATCCAAAGATCAGCTTTACCCAATTGGTGGATGAGATCATTCGCGTTAAAAATGAAGAAGAGCGTGAATTGATCCGCGACCAATTGATGGCAAAGTTCCAGCGCAAGAAACGGCATATGAGTGAGACATCCAAAAAGGATTTTGAAACGCTGGCCGGCCTTTCGCCTGATGCCTTTGTTCAAAAAATGCGAGAGATGCCCATCGACGAAGTTGCGAAATGGTTTACCGATAATCAGCGGTTAAGTGAAATTCTGGACCGTCATGAAAGCATACAGATACCCATGCTGGTTTCCGAACATCCTGATGAGTTCGTTTCCGCAGAGCACGGATATGGAAATGGGAAGAAACCGCAGGACTATTTGCAGGAATTCAGAAATTTTATTGATGAGAATCGGAACAAGATTCCTGCCTTGATTACCGTACTCACCCGACCACGAGAATTGACCCGCAAACAGCTGCGTGAATTAGCCATGGAGTTGGAAAGGGCAGGGTTCAGCGAAACCAATGTGACGATTGCCTGGCGCGATATGACCAATCAGGAAATTGCTGCACACATTATCGGCTTTATTCGGCACGTCGCTACGGGTGATCCCCTTGTGCCTTATGAACAACGTGTGGAATGGGCCTATCAACAAATGCTGGCCGCGAAGCCATGGACCAAGCCCCAGCGTGATTGGTTGCAAAAGATTGCCGCACAGACCAAAGCCAATGTGATTGTAGACCGTGAGGCATTGGACGACCCCGATTTGATCTTCCGTCGAGATGGCGGCGGCTTTGCACGGCTGGATAAAATGTTCGATGGAAAACTGGCGGATACGCTGGAAACATTTAACGAATTGCTTTGGAAACAAAAATAGAATAACCAGTGCAAAGAGCAAGAGCACCCTCGCCGTTTGAGGCTCGTCGCAACGACATACAAAACTTAAAAGGACCCTAACTTTGACTATCCCTACTCAAAACGTCACGCATGACATTGTTGCGAAATTATGGAATTTGTGCAACGTCCTCAAAGATGATGGCGTGACCTATCATCAATACGTCACAGAACTAACCTATTTGTTGTTTCTGAAAATGGCAAAGGAAACCGATACCGAGAATCAATTGCCCGAGAATTATCGTTGGGATGACCTTGAATCTAAAAGCGCGCCAGAGCGGCTTACGTTTTATAAACTATTGCTGATTCATCTCGGTGATCACGGTTCACTCTTAACTCGTGAAATATTTGCGAATGCCAGTTCATTTATCA
Source organism: uncultured Anaerolineaceae bacterium (assembly GCA_964549865.1). GTDB lineage: Bacteria > Chloroflexota > Anaerolineae > Anaerolineales > Villigracilaceae > Villigracilis. The sequence continues at coordinate 2,386 of CAZJYB010000218.1, read as the reverse complement.
AGAAACCCACGACGCTTTCCATTCTGGTGACTGAGATCGATAAGCTGGATTGGTACAACGCCCGCAAGGAAGGCATGGGCGATTTGTATGAAGGTTTGCTTGAAAAGAATGCCAATGAAAAGAAATCTGGCGCGGGGCAGTATTTCACGCCACGCCCGCTGATCGATAGCATGGTCGAAATGATGAAGCCCACACTCGATGACATCATTCAAGACCCGGCGGCTGGCACAGGCGGATTTTTGATCTCAGCCAATCGCTATATCCGCGAAAACAGCGATCCTGATTCGTGGACCAACCTGCAACAGAAGAAACATCGCCTCAATACCTTTTATGGAATGGAATTTGTGCAGGATACACATCGCCTGGCGTTGATGAACCTGATGCTGCATGGGCTTGATTCGAACCCTGATGCGGCAGGCATCCGTTACGGAGATACGCTTTCTCCTGAAGGTCAGGCATTGCCCAAGGCCACGCTCATTCTCACCAATCCACCCTTTGGGACGAAGAAGGGCGGCGGCCTGCCCACACGTGACGATTTCACCTTCCCCACCAGCAACAAGCAGTTCGCGTTTTTACAGCACATCTATCGCGGATTGAAAGCGGGCGGACGTGCCGCGGTGGTGCTGCCCGATAACGTTTTGTTTGAAGCCAACGCGGGCAGACAGATCCGTGCAGACTTGATGGATAAGTGCAACCTGCACACTATTTTGCGCCTGCCAACGGGAATCTTTTACGCGCAGGGTGTGAAGACCAACGTGCTCTTCTTTACGCGCGGCGAAACCGACAAGGGCAACACGAAGGAAGTGTGGGTGTACGACATGCGCGCCAACATGCCCAACTTTGGCAAGCGCACAGAATTCAATCGCGGTTACTTCACTGATTTTGAAAAGGCATTTGGCGATGACCCGCTCGGTATGAAATTGAAGAAACGCAACGACACTGGCGAAGAGGGACGCTTTCGCCGTTTCACCCGAGACTGGGTAGCGGAGCGCGGCGACAATTTGGATATCGCCTGGCTGAAGGATGACTCTGAAACCGCCGCCGAAGATTTGCCCGAACCCGAAGCCCTGGCCGAAGAAGTCTTGGGCGAACTCGAAGCGGCGATGGCTGAGATAAGAAGTATTTTGATTGACCTGGGCGATGAGGTGGGCAGTGAGTGATTTGCCTATTGGCTGGGTAGATACTACGATAGGTGAAGTAGTTGGGCTAAAGGTGGAACAACGTACGCCTTCGGCTGATGAAGATTTTTTCTACATTGATATTTCATCTGTTGATCGAGTTGCCAAGAAAATCGTAAACCCACAAAAATTATCTGGCAGAGATGCACCAAGTCGAGCGCGTCAAGTTGTGACGAGCGGGGATGTTTTGGTTTCCATGACACGTCCCAATTTGAATGCAGTGGCTATGGTTTCCAAAGATTTAGATGGACAGATTGCCTCCACTGGTTTTGACATATTACGAGCCAAGAATATTGAATCACGCTGGCTTTATTATCTTGTGCGGACAAGTAACTTCGTTACAGTTATGGCAGATTTAGTGCAAGGCGCACTTTATCCCGCTGTTCGTCCGGGAGATATTCGTGGTTTTGAAATTCCCCTTGCTCCACTCAACGAACAAAAACGCATTGCCGAAAAACTCGATTCCTTGCTCGCCCGCGTGGACTCGTGCCAGACTCATCTGGAGCGCGTCCCGCAGATTCTCAAACGTTTTCGCCAGTCCGTGCTCGCGGCGGCTACGTCAGGTCGCTTGACGGAGGATTGGAGGGAGAAAGATACAGCTAAATGGGAAGCCGTGATACTTGGTGAATTGTGCGAAGACTCTTTTTATGGTCCTCGCTTTGCATCAAGTGCTTATACCAAGTCTGAACAGGGCGTGCCAACGATTCGTACTACTGATATGACGCGTGATGGGAAGATCGTAGTTACTGAAATTACCCCCAGAGTAATTGTGGCTCCTGATAGGCTGGAACATGTCAAGGCGCGTAAAGGCGATCTGTTAATCACCCGCACAGGCTCTATCGGTGTTATGGCAGTTTTTGAAGATGATTACTTGGCAATACCTGGAGCATATCTTATTCGATTCCGATTCTCTACTCGTATTCTTCCGCGTTATGTCTTTTATTGTCTGATGGCTCCTTATGGACAGGAACAGCTCGGCTTATCTGCAACCGCAATTACTCAATCGAATGTGAACGCCGAAGCAATTAAGAAAATTGAAATTCAATTACCCTCGCTTGAAGAACAAGCCGAAATCGTGCGGCGCGTCGAAAAACTGTTTGCCTATGCCGAACGTCTCGAAGCCCGCTACTATTCCGTTTCTGAGCATGTCGAGCGGCTGACCCCGTCCCTGCTGGCGAAGGCGTTCCGCGGGGAGCTAGTGGAGCAGG
>CAZJYB010000217.1:0-6484 GCA_964549865.1 uncultured Anaerolineaceae bacterium | reverse complement strand
TGAAGCCGGTGATGTTTTGCAGAAATAACAATGGGATGCCGCGCTGATCGCACAGCTCGATGAAGTGAGTCCCTTTCAGCGCGGACTCGCTGAACAGCACACCGTTGTTCGCGATGATTCCAACCGGGTATCCATGGATCCACGCGAAGCCGCACACGAGCGTGGTGCCGTAGCGCGCCTTGAACTCGCGAAACTTGCTTCCGTCCACAAGGCGGGCGATGATCTCGCGCACATCGTAGGATTCCTTGAAGGTGCGCGGTAGCACGCCGTACAATTCGTCAGGCGCGTACAAAGGTTCTTCCGGAGGAGCAACTTCGAGCGCGGAAAGATTCGTATGCACGTTCGACCGTTGCAACGTTTCAACGATGCTTCTTAGAATTTCGATGGCGTGGTCGTCATCCTCGGCAAAATGATCTGCCACACCAGATTTTCGTGTGTGGACATCCGCGCCGCCAAGCTCCTCGGCAGTGACATCCTCCCCGGTCGCAGCTTTAACAAGTGGGGGCCCACCTAAAAAGATCGTGCCCGCGCCTTTGACAATGATCGCCTCATCGCTCATCGCAGGGACGTACGCGCCGCCCGCCGTGCAGTTGCCCATCACCGCCGCGATCTGCGGAATGCGCTTTGCGGACATGCGCGCCTGGTTATAAAAGATGCGGCCAAAGTGATGCGCATCGGGAAAGACTTCATCTTGAAGGGGCAGAAAGGCCCCGCCCGAATCGACGAGATACAGGCAGGGCAGGTGATTCTCCTCGGCGATCTGCTGCGCGCGCAAATGCTTCTTGACGGTCATTGAAAAATACGAGCCGCCTTTGACCGTGGCATCGTTGGCCACGATCATCACCTCGCGATTTGAAACGCGCCCGATGCCGGTAATTATTCCTGCACTAGGCGCTGCGAGCGACTCATTGTCGCTAACCTTGTCGCCATACATATTCCATGCAGCCAATGGAGAGAGTTCCAGGAACGGCGCGCCAGGGTCGAGCAGGCGTTCGATGCGTTCGCGCACGAAGACCTTGCCCTGCTCCTCATGGCGTTGACGATACTTCTCGCCGCCGCCCTGCCGTACGAGCGCGAGGCGTTCCTTCAGTTCACGCGCCAGGGCGCGGTGATGTTCTGCATTGGCCTTGAATTCAGCCGACTTCGGGTCTATCGCGGAGGACAGGGTTTCCATGGGGCGAGTTTAGCATAAATTTTGCCACAGTGTCACGGGGCCGTGGAGAAAAAAGAGGAAGAAGAAAGAAAATGGTGATCAACATGCGCGTCGAGCAACGTCCGCACAAGGACGTGCATTCGAGTCCACTGCAAATTCCGTGACCAGCGGCGTTCAATTAAACAATGGTACTGGAGTAGCGTTGTTTCCATGCCTGAACTGTTATAGAATTTAACAGTTCCCCCTTCCTTTACAAAAGTTCAAGGAGAATAGGATGAAACAAACTCCTTTATTCGGTATCCTCATTTTATCCCTGCTTATTCTTTCCGCTTGCGCACCCTCAGTTGGAAATGCCAATCCCGCTACATCGCCAGATCCAACTTTAACTCCACAAACGGCCCCGACCCTGATCACATCCAATTTTCCCTCATTGGTCTGGCTGCCTTTATTCCACAGCAGCGAGTGGCATGAAGACAAGGTGCTAACCATCCGCAACGGACAGGGCGCCTTTGAACCTGCCCCGGTCGACATTGGATTATTTTGGGATTACACCTCTCTGACCGGGCGCATTGCCTTCGCCTCCCACTTTTGGCAAGCTGACGCCAGCGGAATAACCTCGGTTTCGGATCTATGGGTCCATGATTACGATTCAGGAAAATCCGAAATGTGGTGGACCGATCACATCGTTCGCGCAGCCTGGTCGCCCACGGTCGACCCAAACACCTCGAGGCAATATCTGGCTGCCTCCTTGGACGATGGCTCGCTGGCACTTTTCACAGGCCCGAACGAGTTCAGAACGCTATCCCCCGATGTCTCTTCAAATTTTTCGTGGTCGCCAGATGGACGATGGCTGGCATTCCTTGAAAATGAGGGGGGCCTCTTCATGGTCTCAGTTGATGACGGCCAGTCAAGTCAGTTGACCAAAGTTGTCACAAATAATGTGGACGGTATGGGATGGGTCGGCGATAAACCGGTTTGGGCACTTGAGAATCAGTCCATTATTTACACCAAGGCGCCTTTTGAAATCGCACGCCTGGATGACTCGGAGGCCTTCACGCCGCGTACCGTGGATGGAAAACTCCCGCAGGGTGAGCGCGCCTTCAACATGCTTTGGTCGCCTGAGAAAAGAATGCTCGTCGTTGAAACAGAAGACATGAACATCCCCAAGGTATGGATTTATGAACTCTCTGCTGATTTGAAAACGATCATAAACAGCGATTCATTTGAACGCATCGAAACCGAGCCTGTAGCTGGCTGGTGGGTACCCGGTGAGAGCATTCTTCTTAGAAACGGGGAAGTTTGGTCGATTCCCGAGAAAGCCGTTCTATTCACGATCCAGTAATATCGGCGTTCAAACAGGCTGAAGTTTTTTGTAAAAGTAAAAAAACAAAATGGAAGGTTCATTTTCACCTTCCATTTTGTGCTACCATTTTCCTGCATGAATTTCTCACCCATCACCGCTGACCTGTTCATCGGTACAACTCCTTCAACAGAAGATTACAACCAACTGCGCGACCTTGGCGTGAAGCTGGTGATCAACATGCGCATCGAACAGCGTCCACGCAAGGATGTGCATGAGTTTCCATTGCAATTGTTGTGGCTTCCTACATTCGACAGCCCACTCATTCCGATTTCCATTAAATATTTACATCGCGGCGCGAAAGCCGCACTCGAAACGATCCATAACGGCGGCAAGGTTTATGCTCATTGCGCCGGTGGAGTCCATCGCGGTGTGGCGATGGGCACCGCCATCCTGATCGCACAAGGGCGTGAACCGGAATCCGCAATGGACCTGGTCAAGTCTCAGCGCTGGCTGGCCGATCCGCGCGCGTTCTATATCCGCTCGCGCATCTTGCGGTTTGCAAAAGAGTGGTCCCTGCTTAAACCATAACTCCTTTTTGCGACGGGACACGGTACATTTATACATGGTCAAAAATGCAGTTGAACTCCTGTGGAAAGCCTCTATACTTCATGATTATGTCCACAGTGTTGGAGGGCCTGCCCGCAGAAAAAATGGATCGGGGCGCGAAGATCGCGCCCCGCAGCAAGGAATGGGTCGAACTACCCATCTTCATCCACGGCATTTCGCCGGAGAGCGACCCCGGCACAGGCGAACGCGAATACGGTCAACTGCTCAGCCGCGTACAGGCTGCGTTGAAGGAATACCCGGGCAAAAAGCTTTCAGACGAGAAGATCTTTGTCACATGGGGCGTGCCCACCAAACAGTCGCGCACCGGAGGTACCGACCAGTACCTGGCGGAAGTGGAAAGAGACATCCAAGCCAAGGTGAAAGAAACAATGGGCTCGGCCTACACCAATCCCTTTGGGCTGACCGGCCATATGCGCGACCTGTTATTCTTCGGCATGTCTGATCTGATCTATTACATCTCCGCAGACGGGGAGCGCGACCTGCGCAACCACGTTTTTACCTATATCTCGAAAAAGATCCAGCAACTGGACAGGGGTGCCGGCACGGATTATTTTTCGCTCACCTTCTTTGCCCATTCGGCCGGCAGTGTGATCGCACACGACCTGTTGTTTCACCTGTTCACGGCTCGCAAGCGTGAGAGCGAAAAGGAAACGGATTATTGTGAAGAGATCGAAGCCCTGCGCGATATGGTGGATGAGGGCCGTCTTCGCATCCGGCGTTTATACACTTTCGGGTCGCCCATCAGCCTGCTGGTGCTGCGGGCAAGTTCACTGGTGAACAAGTTCCGGACAGGCGAATTGTTCAAGCCCCGAGCAATAGGATTCAAGAACGACGATCTGTTGGGCAAGCCACGCTGGGTGAATTTTTGGACGCGGCACGACCTGATTTCCTATCCCGTTGAATTCCTGTACGAGAACGAGGAGGGCCTGATCGAAGACCATCACATCCTTTCGCAGATCAGCCCGATCTCCGCGCACACGGGTTACTGGCGCTCAAATGAAATGGCCGAGTATATTGCGAAGACTTTTTAATGCAAAACGGTCCCAAATCGGGATCCGCTTTTTATTCATACTTAATTAGCCACCATACATTTGAACCGCCAAGCTCGCAAAGCGCGCTAAGAAAAACCTTTAAATCTTTGCGTTCTTCGCGCTCTTTGCGGTAAAAATGATCCCATGTATGGGAGAGCATACTTCATAAAAGATCAACCCTTCAACGGCGGCGCGTCCTTGTCGTACACAAAGACCTGCACATCCATGCCATCCTTGTTCAGCATATCAAGGGCTGGCTGGAAGGTCGCATCCTTGATCTTCTGCATGTCCCCGGCAGGCGCATACACCGAGAGCCGCGCCTCTTCATCAGACATCTTGGCGGTCTTCACCTCGGCACCTGCGCAGACCGCCTTGATCTTATCCGTCATTTGCTTGATGGCATCGTCAATGGACATGGGGCGCTCCGTCTCTGAGTGCGAAAATTATATACCAAACCTAGCCAGTCTTCAACTTCGCGACCGTCACGCCTTCGCCACCCTCTTTATCCCCGCCCTCCTCGAACGACTTCACATATTCATGTCCGCGCAGCGCCTGGCGCACGGCCTGTCGCAATTTGCCGGTGCCTTTGCCGTGGATGATACGCACGAACGGCAGTCCGGCCAGGAATGCCTGTTCCATGTATTTTTCCATCTTGTCAAGCGCATCTTCAGACATCAACCCGCGCAGGTCCACTTCCATGCCGGGGGATTTCTTCGAGTCAAAAGTCGAAAGTCGAACGTCACTTGACTTTTGACTTTTGACCTTTGACTCTGAATTGGATTTTTTCTGCAACTCGGATATTCGCGCCCGCACGCGCAGTGTCCCGATCTGCACCTCCGCATCGGACTCACCCAAAGCTGTCACTACACCTTCAGCATTCAATGTGCGGACGATTACTCGCTCTCCGAGCGACCACTGACGATCGACCGTGGACGATGATTGTCCATGGTCCATGGTCTGTCGTCGTTCGACTGGCGCTTCGGTCTTTTCTTCCATCTTTTCGATCTTCTCTTCCATGGCACGGATCGCTTCGAGCGGCTGTTTGGCTTTCTTCATTTGATTCTTCAGCGAATCGATATTACTTTTCAGCACGGCCACTTCCAGTTCACCTTCGGCGCGCGCCCTGGCGATCGTATCGCGGCGTTCGTCCTCGATCTTCTCGAGTCTCTTTTCCAGTTCGCGCGTCTGTGTATCGAGTTTGCCGCGTGCTTTTTCCAGTTTCTCACGTTCGCGCGACGTGCGGTTGCGTTCCTTGCGGATGTCGTCGAGCAGTTTATCGGCGCGCAGGTCGAGCGGGTTGATCTCCGCCCGTGCAGATTCGATGATCGTCTGCGGCAGGCCGAGTCTCTGCGCGATGGCCAGGGCGTTGGAGCGGCCCGGGAGACCGAGAGTCAATTTATAGGTCGGGCGAAGCGTTTTGATGTCGAATTCAAGTGAGGCGTTGACCACACCTTCCGTTGAGTGGGCAAATGTTTTCAATTCAGGATAATGGGTCGCAACGAGGGTCATCGCGCCGGTTTCCAGCAAATGACTGAGGATCGCGCGTGCGATGGCGGCGCCTTCCTGTGGGTCCGTGCCCGAGCCAAGCTCGTCGAAGATCACCAGCGAGCGATGATCGATCTCTTTCAAAATGCGGATGATGTTGGTGATATGTCCGCTGAACGTGGAAAGCGACTGCTCGATGGATTGTTCGTCGCCGATATCGGCATACACCGAATGAAAGCATGGCAGTTCAGAGCCGCTTTGCGCGGGGATGTGCAATCCGCTTTGCGCCATAAGCACCAGCAAACCGACCGTTTTCAACGACACTGTCTTTCCGCCTGTATTGGGGCCGGTGATGACAATGGCGCGTGTGCCGGGCGCCGGGTCCACATCGATGGGCACGACGTTATTAGGGTCGATCAAAGGATGACGGGCGTTAATGAGTTTTAAAGTTGGAACGTTGAACGTTGAAGGTTGCGAATCTTTCAACTTTGAACCAGCAACCTTCAACTCATGCAGGATTGGTTCACTCGTATTCAATTCTTCTGCGTATTTTGCTTTTGCAAAGGCAAGGTCGAGCACGGCGAGATTCTCAACGCCGTATTTCAAGTCCACGGCATGCTCGCCAACCAATGCAGATACTTCCGCGAGAATGCGTCGTTCCTCATCGCGTTGTGCAAGTTGCAATTCACGGATCTCGTTATTAGCTTCCACCACCGGCAGCGGTTCAACGAACAAGGTTGCGCCGCTGGAAGATTGGTCATGCACGATCGATTTGATCTTTCCCTTGAACTCGGCGCGCAAGGGGATCACAAAACGTCCATCACGCTGGGTGATGATCGGTTCCTGCAGCATCGAGACTGTCTTCGCATCGGTTACATATTTTTG
>CAZJYB010000216.1:0-6752 GCA_964549865.1 uncultured Anaerolineaceae bacterium | reverse complement strand
CGTGCCCTTCTTCAGCACCTCCGGTTCTAAATTTGTGGAGGTCTTTGTGGGTGTGGGTGCAAGCCGCATGCGTTCGCTATTTAAAAAAGCTCGAGCCAAGGCTCCCTGCATTATTTTCATCGATGAAATCGACGCGGTAGGACGGAAGCGTCACAGCGGTGGTGGTGGGGGCGGAGAAATGGAGCAGGATCAGACCCTGAATCAGCTGCTCGTTGAAATGGACGGATTTGCCGCCACTGACGGGGTCGTCGTCCTGGCCGCCACCAATCGCGTGGACGTGCTCGACCCGGCGTTGATCCGTGCTGGTCGCTTTGACCGTCACGTGAACATCCCCCGTCCCGATGTGAAAGGACGCGTATCCATTCTGGAAGTACATGTCAAAGATCGACTCCTTGCAGAGGATGTGGATCTCATGGACATTGCCAAATCCACTCCGGGCCTGGTCGGGGCCGATCTGGCGAATATTGTCAACGAAGCGGCGATCATGGCTGTACGCGGTGAGCATAAAGCGATCTCGGTGCTCGATTTTCAGGAAGCTGTCGAAAAATCTTTAATAGGCGGTGTTCAACTAAAGAACCGCGTGATGAGCGAGGACGAGCGCCGCACGATTGCCTATCATGAGGCTGGTCATGCGGTCGTGATGCATACCACGCCGCATTCCGACCCGGTCTATAAGATCACGATCATCCCAAGGGGACAATCGGGCGGCTTTACCATGGCGCTCCCGGAGCAGGATAGCTTCCTCATGTTCCGCAACCAGATCATGGCGCGTATTACCGGCCTGATGGGCGGGCGTGTTGCAGAGGAGTTATTCTGCAATGATATTACCAGTGGCGCGTCGAACGACCTGCAGGTTGCCACACAACTGGCGGAGGAAATGGTCATGCGCCTCGGCATGAGCGTCAGTGGCCTGCGGGTTTTCAAACGACCCGAAGGTGCCGAAGCTTTGGCAGCGCCGCGCGCGGGCCAGAAGACATTTGAAGCACTCGATACAGCGATCAACCAGATCCTGGACGAATGTTATGAAGAAGCCAGGCGGATTGTCAGTGAAAAGATGGATACAGTTGAGCGGGTGACACAGGGCCTGCTCCAGCAGGAAACCCTTACACGCGAAGAGTTTATCGCGTTGATCTAACAGTACACGCATCATCGTTTAAGTAAGAGCAGGCCTCCCGGCGATATGCGGGAGGCCTACTCCTATGTGGGGCAATTTCATTCGTGTCAGTCAGTACGAGGAACAATGCTTTCGGTACGTATTCGGGCGGGATATAATGGTGCCTGAAACTATTTGACGGCAATAATGGAAACAATGAAACCGAAACTATCCTATACGATCTGGTTCACGCAACGGACAGGCAGCACATTATTGTGCAAGGTTCTGGAAGCGACTGGAATCGCCGGTAAACCCAATGAATGGTTCAATTGCAAGCCAGACCTGTTAAGTGAGTTCCGCCAGACGAGTTATGCCGAACTCCAGGAACATTTATGGAATGCTGGGAGCACAGCAAATGGCGTCCTTGGGATAAATCACTCGTTTTATGAGCCACACTTTGGTCAACTGATCGAGACGCTGCGCCGGTTCCCAACCTGTTCTCAGGAGGAAGCAAATCGAGCCAGAGTTTGGGAAACTGCATTTCCAAATCATCGCCATATCTTCATGACAAGACGCAACAAGGTGCGCCTCGCTGTTTCGTGGTGGAAGGCAATTCAATCCGGGGAATGGCATTTGATAAGCGGGGAACACCCGAAATCGGTCGTCCCATCCAATGCCTATTCATACGACGCCATCGATCATTTATACAACGAATGCTCCATGCGCGAAGCAGGGATACAGGAATTCCTCGTCGAAGGCCGGATCGTCCCATTGACGGTGGTTTATGAGGATTTCGTTCAACAATATGAGCAAACTGTCCGAACCATTCTGAATTATCTTGAATTAGACTCGGGAGCTGTAACCATTGTCCCTGCTCGGCTTGCTCCAACAGCAGACAGTCTTTCAGAGGAATGGGTCCAACGCTTTCGCGAAGAACATCAGAAAGACTGGCAAAATCGAGGCTGGTAAGGAGGTGCCAACCAAAAGGACGCGTGAAATGAACATCTCAAAGACCTTGCACATCACCAAACGCGCCGAATGGCGAAAGTGGCTCCGCAAGCATTATAAGACCGAGAAAGAGATCTGGCTGGTCTATTACAAGAAAGCGACGGGCAAGCCGCGCATCTTATACAACGACGCGGTCGAGGAGGCATTGTGCTTCGGCTGGATAGACAGCATCGTCAAGACGCTGGATAAGGAAAGCACGGTCCAGCGCTTCTCGCCCAGAAAACCAAAAGCCAGATACTCACAAGCCAATATCGAGAGATTACGTGCTTTGATGGCAAAGAAAAAAGTGATCAAGGAGGTGCAGGATTCTTTAGGGAATATCCTGACCAAGAAATTTAAGATCCCTCCCGATATATTAAAAGCGATCAAAGCAAATAAAGCAGCATGGAAGAATTTTCAGAAATTCTCCGCGTCCTATAAGCGCATCCGCATCGCCTATATTGACGGCGCAAGGAAAAGGCCTGCCGAGTTCAAGAAACGGCTGAAGCATTTTATTGAGATGACGGAGAAAGACAAGATCATCGGATTTGGCGGGATCGAGAAGCATTATTAAAATAAAAGTTAAAGGAGCACTAAATGAAAATCAGCGCCCGCGTGAAAAACAGCGAAGGCCAACACGATATCACAAGAAAACCAATTATGAAAACTGCATATTATCTTTCTCTGAGTTTTTTCTTATTGATATCTTGTGCGCCCTTGACCACTCAAGCAACATCTACAGCAGCAATTGCTGAAACTGAATTCGTAACCCCGCCTTTACCAACTGCTACACCCTGGCCAATGCCAAACAACGTCACTTTTTGCCTGGATAAAGTCAAATCAACTGAAGAGAAAACTACTATTCAAGAAGCAATTAGAAAAGCAAATCAATACTTTGTTGAGAATTTGGAGGTTGAGCCAGGTCCTGTTCTTGTATACGCTGGGCCGGGCTTTGATAATCTGGCAGGTACTGGGCCATGTGCCGATAATCCAAACCTTCAAAGGGTCCAGCGAGATTTTCTTAATGATGTAATTTGGGAAAAAACCGGCGGTTATGCAGTATATGGATTACAGGTCACCAATACCAGCTACTTTGTTTGGAAAGAGAATCACCAATTTCGCTATTTTACTGTAGCCCATGAATATGTGCACCAACTCCAAATGACCTTACTGGGCAGGGGAATTAACGGTTATGATGCCGGACCAGGATGGTTGATCGAAGGTTCAGCTGAAGTTTTTGCAATGGCATCACAAGGAACTCCGCCTTTAGACGAGAAGGCACTTTTATCTGAGGTTCACTATAAACTGCCTCTCACCTCGCAGCTTGGCAATGAAGGAGATGCATTCTGGGATATCGCACCTTGGGCAGTAAATTATCTCATTTTGACCACGCCAGACGGCGAGAAGGCAATCGTTAACTATTTCGCTGCCCAACCAACTTCAAACACATGGAAATCAGCATTCGAGAAAGCATTTGGCAGAACACCTGAACAATTTAATGATGAGTTCGAGAATTTTAGAAATACGATGCCGTAATACTCAAAACATGTAGAACCCAAATGTTCTTCACTTTTGCACAAATACAAACAAGTGCCCGGCACCTTCGCAGCCGCTATCACTCACAAACTTCGACCAGACGAGCGAAAAGCCGCAATCCTTCAACATCTTCAGGTAGGTCTCTGTGTCGTAATGGCTCCAATACATGCGAGTACCCAGGTAATTTTCATCGATATCGTCTACGAGGTTTTCGGCACCGAGGCACAACAAAGCAAGGCCGTTTGGCTTCAGGAACCGATAAAAATCCTTGAGCAGGGATTCATGTTCCTCGCGCGGAATGTGGATGATGGCGTAGTAGGAACATATCCCATCGAATGAATTTTCGGGGAAATCCAATTTCGTCATATCCGCGCAGATAAACTCCGCCCTTGGAACCTGCTTTTTTGCTAGTTCGATCTGAGCCTCTGAGAAATCCACGCCCGTGACTTTGAAGCGCTCACTCAACATCTGGGCAATCGGCACGCCCGCGCCACAGCCTGCATCCAAGACGCTTGCATTGACAGGCAATCTTTCGATGAAGTCATCGAGCAAACGCACATCTGCCGAGTCGTGCGTGCGCTCAGCCAGATATCTATTGGCGATTGTGTTATAACCTGCTTTGACAGTTTCTTTGTAATTCATAACGAAACATTCCTTCCAGTAGAACCGCAAAAATAATCAGGGGCCATATTAATAAGGTCAAACCTTGGAGACACACCATGACAAAACAAATCATTCACACAGACAAAGCTCCGCAGTCCCCTGCCTATAGTCAGGCAGTGAAAGCGGCTGGGCTCATCTTCGTCGCGGGTCAAGGTCCGTTTGACCCGCTAACTGGCGATGTAGTTGGGTCAACGATTCAGGAACACACGCGTCAGTGTTTAAAAAATGTTCAGACGATTCTTGAAGCCGCAGGCAGCTCATTGGAGAATGTTGTGAGCGTGACATTTATCCTTGCAGAACCGGAGGACTTTGCAGGGATGAACGAGGAATGGAGCAAATGGTTTCCGAATGATCCGCCCGCACGACAAGGAGCAAAACTTCCAATTCACTCAAAGGGAATGAAAGTTTCCATTGCTGTCATTGCAGAAGCATAGAACAATTTTATCCCCCATAAGGTACCCAGATATTCTTTACCTGCGTGGAATGCCGCAGGATCTCATCCATCTCAGGCAGCTCCCCACTCGCGGACATGACCCAGGTCTGCTTCATATTCCCGGCGGAGGCAGCTTGCACAGCCTTCTTGCCTTCCGTTGAGCCTGCGTACCAGACTACGTCGACATCTTCGTGCTCGGATAAGGTTTTTGCCAGTTCGTCGCGATTCCCTGTGACGATGTTGAACGTTGCATCAGGGATATCGGAGGTTTCGAGCACCTGATAAAAGTCCGTTGCGCTTAGGGGCGCGACCGGCGACGGCACAATCACCAGCACATTTCCCATTGCGAAAGCCGACGCGGCAAGTTGGCATAGGGCCAGCAAAGGCTTGTCATCCGGTAATAAAACTCCCATCACGCCGATGGCCTCGGGTATTGCCAATGTCACATTGCGTATCGGCGTGTTGTGCACAACGCCGTCGTACTTATCAGCCCAGGCCGCGGCGGTGAATAAGGCATCGATGCTGGCTTCCACTTCACCTTTCGCGGTCGCGGCGTCTGCACCAATTTGTTGACTGATACGCTTCGCGAATTCATCTGCGCGGGCGGCGAGGTTTTCACCGAGATAATACAGGATCTGCGCGCGGTTATGACCTGTGGTCTTCGCCCATTTATCTGCAACCCCGCGCGCAGATTCGACTGCGTTGCGGATGTCCTTGCGATTCCCCGCGCCCACTTCGCCGATCAAATTTCCTTCGGGATCATGTACTTCAACGGAATATCCGCCATCTGCGCGAGCCTGCTTGCCGCCGACGAATAATTTGGCGGTACGATCAATGGCAGGTCCGAGGTCGAAGGTCGAAGGTCGCGAGCCGTTGGATTTTGTTTTCGGCTTTTTGGTTTTGACGATCTCCGACTTTCGACTTTCGACTTTCGACTTTTTCACGTATTCAAACAATCCTTCCTTCCCACCCTCACGTCCAAAGCCCGATTCGCGATATCCACCAAACCCAGATGCCGCGTCGAACAGGTTTGTCGAGTTAATCCAAATTGTTCCTGCCTTGACCTGCGTTGCAATATCGAGGGCAAGGTTAATATCTTCGCTCCAGATACAAGCCGCGAGGCCGAAGCGCGTATTGTTCGCCAGCTTCACAGCTTCTTCGGGAGTCCGAAAGGTCATCGCGGCGAGCACAGGACCGAAAATTTCAACTTGTGCAATAGTAGAAGCAGGCGCGACGTTGGTAAACAACGTAGGCGGATAAAAATATCCCTCTGTCGGGCACGACCAACTCGGCTGCCACATGTCCGCGCCTTCGTCCTTGCCTTGTTGAACGAGTTGTTCGATCCGCTGTAATTGCACTGGCGCAACGATCGCGCCGATGTCCACGGCTTTATCGAGCGGGTCACCCACGCGCAGTTTCTCCATACGTGCTTTTAATTTCGCGTACATCTTCTCGGCCACGCCCTCTTGCACGAGCAGGCGCGAACCCGCGCAGCAGACCTGTCCCTGGTTGAACCAGATCGCGTCCACCACGCCTTCCACCGCCGAGTCCAGGTCCGCATCGTCGAAGACGATGAAGGGAGACTTGCCTCCGAGCTCAAGCGATAATTTTTTCGGCGTACCAGCCGTCGCCTTGCGAATGACGCGTCCCACATCTGTCGAGCCGGTAAATGCGATCTTGTCCACATCCGCATCCACCAGCGCCGCGCCCACCTTGCCATCCCCGGTGATGATGTTCACCACGCCGGGCGGCAGGATCTTTTCACAAATTTCCGCAAAGAGCAGCGCGGTAAGCGACGTGAATTCGGCGGGCTTCAACACCACGGTGTTGCCCATGGCGAGCGCGGGCGCGATCTTCCACGAGAGCATCAAGAGCGGGAAGTTCCACGGGATGATCTGGCCGACGACGCCGAGCGGTTCGTAGCCGCGCAGTTCGTCGCGCATGATCTGCGCCCAGCCTGCGTGATAATAAAAATGACGGGCAACGAGCGGGATGTCGATATCGCGCGTCTCGCGGATCGGCTTGCCGTTGTCGAGCGAT